>CALGTD010000062.1 GCA_937901895.1 uncultured Spartobacteria bacterium
TGCATGGCTTCGTTGACGGCGAGTCCCCAGGTTTCGTAGAGGCCGCGGGAGGGAAGAGCGAAGATGTCGGCGGCGAGATAGCGGGATGGCATTTCCGACTGATTGGCAAACGGCAGGAAGAATACGCGATGGGAGTGGGCGGAGTTCGCCTGCGGCTGTAGCGCATTCTTCTCTTCGCCGTCGCCGACGAAAAGCAAAGCATGATCTCCAGTTGGCAGGGAGAGGTAAGCGTCGAGCAACTCGCGCGGCTGTTTTGCGGGTAGAAGTTTCCCGGCGAAGAGAATCACTCGCGTCGACGGCTTGAGCTCCAGCGATGCGCGGAGCGTGGCAGCGGCGACGCGGTGAAACTCGAGCGAGGGGTTGAAGCGAGTATGATCGACAGAATGCGGCGCAAAGAAAAGTTTGCGGGACGGAACGCCTAGCGTGGTGAAGTAGTTGAGGTTTGCGGCGCCGACATACGTGAACGCGTCGAACTGGGCATAGAGGAAGCGTAGTGCCGTGCGGGTGAGAAGAGAAGGACGAGGACGTCCGATAAAGTGAGAGTCGCCGCGGAAAATGAGCGGAATACCTTGGCGACGCGCCCAAAAGATGAGCTTGAGATGAGCGATGTAGGCGTAGCCAAAGAGCAGGATTGCGTCGGGGCGAAACGCGGCCACACGGGTGTTTAGGGTCGGGTTGCGCAGGCCTCCGAAGCGATGAGTTCCGGGATCGCGGGACGTGTTGGGGACGAGTTCGTGATCGTAGCCGGTGAGGAGGTCGACGTCCCAGGCGAAGGTGGATTGAAATTCCGGGTCGCGGGTGGGTTTGACGCCGAAGTCCCACAGGTAGAACACGCGAAACGAGAGCGAGGTTTGTTGACGGAGCCAGCGAAACCACGGGCTGTAATATTGCGTGGGGTGGGAGAGGACGATGGCCAGACGCGTCCCGGATGTATTCGAATTTTTGTGCGCGAATGAGAGGGCGGAGCCCATCGATGTTTTGGAGAGTTGCGAGTGCCGGAGCGTCACGCGTTTGCCAGTGTGAAACGTTTGGTGGTGAAGAAGCCGATGAGGGCGACAGGCATCACCGCTTGGAACGTCGAGGTGACCAGCACGCTCGAAACCATTTCGAACGAATTCGCGACGGACACGAAAATAATGAAGGCGATAAACCCCTCGAGGGACAGGAGCGGTTTCCCGCTGGACTTCTTCTCGAGCAGTCCGAACAGCCAGCCGATAGCAACACCCACGAAGATGCTGCCGATGAACGGGCCGAAGTTGCCGTAGGCTTCTGCCAACAGCCCCCAAGCAATGTAGGTGGTGAAGGTGCTTTCCAGGGACTGCCGGCCGAAGTGGACGTTAAGAAGAATCTGGCCTTCGTGAGAGCGGGGCTTGTTGGGCAACAAGACTCGTGGGACCAGCAGCGAGGGAATCAAGGTGTAAGTGCTGCCGCCCAGAGGAGTGACCCGAGCAGAGTCGACGCGGTCGATGACGTAGAGAATGTTCTGAAGATTGTTGACCCGCATCAGCAGGCTTTGTCCGGCGCTTTCCACTTTTTCCTTCTTCATGTAACGAGTCTGCCAAAGCGCATCGGCGTCCTCTTCGGTCGCCGTCATGATCGTCCAGCTCGCCTCGACCCACTGGCTGTAGCGATCGACCACATTAAAGAGGGTCGTGGCTTCGACGGCTTCGTCTTCTCTTTGCCAATACAGGCCGCGCATCTCGAACTTGCCGAGGTTGAGAAACGCGAGCACGGACCCGACGATAATGGCGAAACGCCACGGCATTCGGCCGCTGCCCCAAAAAAGTCCGATCGCGACGGAGAACATCAGAATGCCTGTCGCGGAAAGCAGAAAGGCGGACGCGGTTATGAGAGCGTTGACGACAAGCAAGACCCAGAAAGTCCCACGTTGGGAACGCGTCAGAATTCCGGACGAAAGCAGCAAACTGAGGAGGAACAATCCGCACGAAGTGACGGCGCTCACGAGGGCGAGGACGATCGAGTAGCTGCCTGCCGGCAACAACGCGAAGAGGAAGCCGGCCATTCCAGCCAGAGTAAGCGTCTGATAGGCGGTGCCTATGCCAAGCAACCAAAAACCCACACGGCGAAGGCCATCCATGCCATCGGTTACCATGATGTTGAACAGTCTGGCGGTAGGTCGGGGAGTTTGGGTCGACTGCAATCCGAACCACCAGCCCAAGGTCATCGCGGTGAGGAATAAGAGGAGTTCGATCCCCGCGCGCATGGAGGTTTCCGCCGGATAAGCCTGCACAACCGGGTGTCGAACCAGAATCGGCAAACCGTAGGCGACCAAGTGCTGGGCGCACATCATGGGCAACATGGGGAGACCCACGCCGGCCTTTCGCCAAGCGTTCAAGCCGATCAGGACACCTGCCGAAAGCAGAGCAAAGGGGAGCGCTCCGGGACGGCTGCTTACGAACAAATACGCGGAGACGCCAACGAGCAGCGTCCCCACGATAGGGAAGGTCTTGTCGAGCACCGCCCGCAACTGCACGCCAAGATCGAGCAGACGGGTTTCATACGTGAATTGAAGCTTTGTGGAGGCCATCGGTTCACGCGCAGACGTTCTCGAAGAACTGCGCGTGCAGGCGCGCGAGTTCGCGAGCTTCCATCGCGACGAGCCGCGGCTCGTCGGCACAGCCGTTCTGGAAGCGTTCAAACTCCCGGCAAAACCGCGCAATAGATTCCGGGGCGTCGCGGTCGGTGGGGTCCACCAGCCAACCGGAATGGCCGGTGTGAGGTTTGACAAGATGGTGTAGCACGGTGCCTCGGCGGCCGAGGGCGAGCCACGGGCGTTGCGCGGCGAGCGTGAGCCAGATCTTCGACGGTGCGTATCCGGAATCGTCGGACCCGAAAATGAGATTTGCCCCCGCTGTGCGCAACGAGGCCAAGGCAGCGAAATAGGGCATTCGAGTCGGGTCTTCGGTGACGGCCTGCGAAACGCCGAAGCGGGTTGCCAGGGCGCGCACGGGACCGGTGACGGCCGTGTGGTCGTAGCTTCCGCCGCGGAATTCACAGCGGAGCGGGTGGTCCGGAGCGTCGTGGTTCGCCTTCGACAGACCGGCCAGAAAAGCTTCCAAGGTCGAAGTCATGTCGGAGCCGAGTCGCCCAAGATAACGGATCGTTCCAGACTGAGTTTCGAACGGACCGTGGAGCTTTACCGCGGCGGAGAAATCGCGATTCGACCAACCCATGGGGATGGTGGTCCCGCGGTCGGCGTTCCACCAAGGGTATCGGTTCTTCAGTTGATCGAGGTAGTCGGGTGAAACGGAGACGACGCCGGCGCAGCGTCGCAGGGTCCACGGCTCGAAGAGACGGGCCTGAAGGGAGGCGAAACGATACTTCCATCCTCCCGGAGGACGGGCACCGGCGGCGTGCACGAAATCGCTGCGCCATGGATCCTGCAGATCGACGACGAACGGCACGCGGTGGCGACGCTGCCAGATGCGGCCGAGCGGCAGGCAGGCGAATTGCGTGGTGGAAAAATAGACGAGATCGAAACGCCGTTCACTCAACAACCGGTCTCCGGCGTGGCGGAGACCGGGCCACGCCCGCCAGGCGATATTGCCCAGACCAAACCGGCGCGTGCGCCGTGCTGAAAATGCGGATACGCGGGTAACCGGAAGATCGTCCGGCAGGGTCTCAAGCAGCCCGGTTTCGAGTGGAGCGGCCGCGGCGGAGGGATCGACGGTGAGAACATGGGGCTCCCAGCCGAAGTCGCGCAGATGGGGTGCGAGCATGCGCGCGCGCTGACCATCAGGCGCGCTAATCGGCGCGAAATGGGGCGCAACAATGAGGACGCGTCGCATCTGTTGGTTCAGTGCGCCGGTTTAGCGCCGCTGGTTTGAGCGAACGACGGCACGATACGGGGCGGTGGGCGTTTCAGGCGAAGGAACGGTTGTTCGATGAAACGATACGAAAGCGTGGCCACGACGATCGCCGCGACCAATGGGAGAAGCATTTGTCCATGACGGAGAGGGCCGATGTCGGAGAGGAACAATTGCTGCCAGAAGTAGAGGCTGTAGGAGGTCGTTCCCAAGGCGGCGAGAGGCCCATAAAACTGCTGTTCGAGCGCGAGGGTCCATAAATGCCCGAGATTCCACGCGCCTTCCGGCGGGATCGAGATCCAGAGGTGGTGATAGTTCCAGGTAAACGTTGCGGCGGCGAGGAAGGTTTCTCCGTTTACGCCGGTCGGTCGGAAGAAGGTGAGGCCCGTGATGACGAACAGGTAGGCGTAGAACGCGGGGAAGATACGCAACGCGCGACGCCGGTAAAACTGGCCGATCGAAATGCGACCGGTAGCCGTCCATTCGCGTAGCAACAACCAGGTGATCAAGTAGCCGCTGAGAACAAAGAAAAGCCGCACGCCGGCGCTGGAATTGGCGAAGGCGCCGAGCCAGTAGCGGTGGTCGGGGTGGAGCGGCTGGAAATTGGCGACCACGTGACCGGCCAGAACGAGCACGATCGCGATGCCGCGCACACCGTCGAGGGAGCGGATGCGCTCGGTCACGGACCCGACGAGCGGCGTTGATTCAGCCATGGTTGAAGTGCCTCGAACCAGTGTAGTGCGGCGATTTCGGCGCCATGGGCCCTGAAATGAACTCCGTCGCTGCGATATTCGGCTCCGAGCAGATCGAGATTGGGGCCCGGTGCGGTTCCGGGAGCGAGCGCGGCCAGTGTTTGCGCGGTAGTGATCTGCGCGTTGCACGCGATGCCCTGGCCCCAGGTGGAGCGGGCGATGAGCCAGAGCGCGGTCGGCGCGTCCTGCCGGCAGCTATCCTGAATTGCGCGAACGGTGCCCTCGGAAAAAAACATATACGCCCGGACCGGCGGAAGCGCGTTCCGCAACATAGTTCCCGGCATTGGACTGGCCCGCCGCCACGATGACCAGACGACGAGAGGTGGGAATGCGGGCGAGTTCGGTAACCGAGAAGGGAGCCAACTTTGGCGGCGGAATCTGCGGTGTCCGCCAGCGACCGACGGGCCAGCGGTGTTGTAACCAAATTCCCACGACGCATCCCAAGCCGAAACAAGCGAGCGCGAGCAGCGTGGGAGGAAGGCGGCGAATCATCGAAAACGCGGGAGAAAGGCTGGGGCTTGCATCCTTGAAGGAAGGTCGCTCTCGATTGCCGGAGAAAGCGAAAATAGGTGCGAAGTGGGGAACGATGCGTGGAGACGCCTCATGCTACGCATTCCAATGCACTTCGATCTGGTGGAAATGCGAAGGCTCGATCGAGGAGATTTCCCCGCCTCCAAGGAACTGCACACGCGCATCGCCGCGTTCCTGCAAAGCGCGAATGACTCGGACGGGATCGCCGAATCCGTTCAGACCGAGTGGATGAGCTTCGATGACGAGAACGGATCCGGGGAGCGAAGGCATGTGTCGGAGAGTATCGGCGAGGACGGCTTCGTAGCCTTCGATGTCGATTTTTACGACGCTGGGTCCGACGACGCATTGTTGCAGGAGGTCGAGGAGCGGCATGGCGGGGACGACGGAGCCGCTGGACGAGACGTGGCCTGTGAAGGAGCCGGCCTCGGCAAAGACGAGCTCTGTCTCGCCGTTCGACACGGCGCAATTCTCCGCGCGAGCGCGGGCATCGAGGCGGTTGCGCCGAATGCTGCGGCGCAGCAGTTCGATGGCGCGCGGTGCGGCATCGATCGACACGGTTGTGACATGAGGGAGACGCAACAGGACGGAGAGCGTCATGACGCCGATGCTGCTGCCGATGTCGACGAAGCGGGAACGATGGGCAAGGAGTTCGCACAGGCGATCCTGCACGGGACGTTCGAAAGTCTCGAGCCGGCGGCTGCCGGTCCACGCCCAGG
>CALGTD010000063.1 GCA_937901895.1 uncultured Spartobacteria bacterium
GCGAGACGTGCGGAAAATGGTGGGCGGACAACGCGCCACCCGCCCCGGCAGTATCGACCGATGAGATTGTGGCGGTGCTGGAGCGCTGCTCCGAGATCGTAGACCGCAATCTCCATCGCCAGCGTGAGAAGGTCGAGGACGTGCCGCGCATGTTGCGCCAACTTGCCTCGCGTATTCGGGGAGAGGGAGAATGACGCGGGAGCAAATCGCGAAATGGAAACGCTGGGGCGTTCTGTTCATCGGTGTGGCCATCGCCTTATTCGGAGAACCGCTCGCGGGGAGTCTCTTGATGCTCGGCTACGAAGTAGGTTTTCGCAACGGTCGCGAAATCCTCAGGAGCCAATCATGAGCACCGAAAGCATGGTGGCGCAGGCGCTGGAGCCGTGTCCGTTTTGCGGGGGCGCGGCGGGCATTATCCACGGCATCAAGCGCGAAGGTGAGGCCACATTTTGCCGGGTCTACTGCGGCAGCTGCCAGGTCCGGCAAAGGGCCGACCATCCCAACCGAGCCGAAGCCATCGCCGCTTGGAACACCCGCACGGCAGCGCAGCCCGAACGCGAGGCTGTGTTCGCAGTCGGCGTTAAGCCCGGTGACATTCCGCCCTCTGCCACAGTTGCCGATCCGCTCACCGCCCTGACCACACCCGCCCCGGCAGTCTCAACCGATGAGATTGTGGAGCCCCTTGCGAGGGCCGCAGCGGATGATCCCGAAGCACGCCGGATTGCCGCCAAGTGCGGTACGGTTTGCTTCGACGATATGGACGCGGAAACACAAGAGTTCTGGCGCTGTATCGCCCGCGCCATCCTCTCGCGCCTGCGGGGAGAGGGGTGATGGCGGTCCGCAAACTCAAACCTGTCGAGGCCAATGATGGTTCGTATGGCGGAATGGTGCTCGCTGCGTTCGACAGCCTCACCGACGCCGCCCTCCTAACCGACATCTGCGACAACATGGCTGAGGTGCTCAAGCCTCTGCCGGGTGAACTGCCTAACGCGCTAGGCGACGCCGGAACGCGCGCAACTGAGTCCGGCGATGGGGATGAAGCATGAGCCTAAGCAAGCACATCGACTACGGCAGCGCGCACCCGCCTATCCCGCGCGAGCAAGTCCCGACCATGTCCGAATGGCTCAAGCGTCACAACCGGCCTGAGCCCACAGGGCTGGCCCGCTGGTGGAGGCGGTGATGGGGACGATAGCCTTCATTTCCCTCAGCCTTATCGGGTACGGTTTAGGGGCGGTTCTTTGCCTAATGGCGGCCCCCCACTCGGATGACCACGATGTTGTTTGGTGGCCCCTTACCTTAATCAAGTTCCTGTGGCGCTCCTTCTACCGCGCGCTGACGACCGGGTGGCGCCCATGACAGAGCGTGAACGTTATCGGCTCAAGCCGGGCGGTATCCCGGTCGCATGGTCGGAGGGACCGGACGCTCTACGCGAGATTAAGCACTACGCGCTGATCTACAGCCAAGACGCTCCTGTCACGATCGAGCGGCACACCAAAGGTAAGTGGCAGAAGCTTGGCGCCCGCTGGTGGAGGCGGTGATGCGAGAAGTCCGCATTCGCCTGCTCCCCAAACACTTCGACGGCAACGACTGGCACTACACCGAACAGCCGATTGTCCGCCTTGGAGACGTAGGGCGATGGTCAATGGTCCGCCGAGCCGACTTCAGAAGCTCCGCCCCCTTCGTGATCTCGCGCAAGGAATGGGATACGTTGCCGCTCGCCGAGGAACTCCGCCCATGACCGACGACCTTGAGCGGCGGCTGCGGGCTGTCGAGGGCGTCACGACTTGCTGGTATCGCAACCCCGATGGCCCCGAAGCCGCCAACGTGATCGCCCGCCTGCGTGCTGAGAATGCGCGGTTGCGGGAGGCGTTGGATGCCCTTCGATTGCAAGCGCTCCAAAGCGACTTGAACAACCCCGCCAATGAGTGGGGATGGGAGGCACTCCAACTCGCTAACGCCGCCTTGAAAGGACCGAGTCATGACCGATCGTGAACGTTATCGGCTCAAGCAGGACGGCATCCCGGTCGCATGGTCGGAGGGACCGGACGCTCTACGCGAGATTAAGCACTACGCGCTGATCTACAGCCAGGACGGGCCGGTCGTGATCGAGCGGCACACCGAAGGTAGGTGGCGGAAGCTGAAGGAAACGATGATGGACAAGCATTGCGACGACTACATCGACGACGAGACGCAACCGGAGTGCCTGCGAGCCTTCCTCGACTATGCCCGCTCGCCAATGATGCGCCCAGAGCCGCGCCCAAAGCTGTTCGCTGACTACAAAGGCCATCGGGTCCGCGTCGTCATGGCGTCGCGGTTCGGCGACGTCGGAATTACCAGCAAGCTCGACGCTGAGCACGGCTATGACAAGCGGGTCGCCGTGGAGGACTTGAGCGGCTTTTCGGAGAACCCCGCCCATGACCTTTCTCGCCCGCCGAGCCCTACAGGAAGGATCGCGCCATGAGTGATCTGGTGGAGCAGGTGGCGAGGGCGATCCACGATGTTCTGGAAAACGACGACGACAGCAAAGGCGGGGGCTACATGCGCGCCGCCCGCGCCGCCCTGTCCGTCCTAGAGCCCCGCATCGAAGCGCTGGAGGCGGAAAACTTCAAGCTCGCAGCCGGTGCATGCAACGTCGAAGGCGGGTTGATCGGTGACGATCATGGGCACTTCTGCTGTTCGCTTAAGGCGCGCATCGAAGCGCTGGAGCGCGAGCTGGGCTGGCAGCCGATTGAGACGGCGCCGAAGGATGGGACGCGCGTCCTCGCGACTGACGGCGTGAACGTGACCGTAGTGGAGTGGAAGGTTTACAACGGTCGCTGGGAGAAGCTGACAGGCTGGAACCATCTCTACGGCGCTGAGTGGAACGGCCCGGTTGCATGGCGCCCCCTTCCTGCCGCCGCCATCCGCAACGGAGAGCGCGGGTGAGCGCACCTGGGAGGCGGTGACGCATTTTCCGCTTGCATAGGTGGAATGTCCGCGTTATCTAGTGGCCATGGAAACGAAAACAGCAACTCAGGCAACGGGCAATTCCGCCCATCCCCGAAAGGAGGTTGCCATGCTCGTTAAGTTTTCCACCCTCGCTGGCGGCGTGTTCATTGAAGAGACTGGTGCGGATGAGCGCCGCCCCTCGGATCGCTGCTTCCGCTTCGATGCGAGCGGCAACGCGGAATACGCGCTGTTCGCCGACCTGATCGGCGGCAATCCCGCCCCGCGCTGGTTCGGCCACCAGTTCAAGGAAAAGGATTTCCTGTTCGCATGAGCGCAGAGCAAATCTACCGCGCCGCGCTGGAGGCTATCGCCCAAGAGGACGGCGGCTTTCCAACTTACACGCCGCAGGCAATGGTCTCTATTGCCAAGCGGGCCATGCGTGAGGCGGACAACGAGCCGTTCGATCTCCGTAAATCGCCACAATATCACCCAGGAGACCTAGCATGATGGTCGATATCGAATGTCCCCGCTGCAACGGATGGGGGGCTAGAAGTGCCTGACCTTAAAGGCTTGGTTCCTGCGTTGCTCGCCCTTGGGTTTGTCGCAGGCGCGCTTGTCGTCGGCTTGATTGCCTTCATCGTATGACCGACTGGCGTGAACACCTGACACCCGGGGAAGCCAAGCGACTAGAGGACATTGCTGACGAAAAGCGCGCCCTGTCACGCGAAGCGAGGCGGATATTCGATCGCGCTCGCAAGCGGGTGGCGAGGCCAGTTCCGGACGGCGGATGACCGCCTTAAAATCCCGTCAATTCTGTCGAGCCTGACAGAATTGCTTCGAGCGCTACTCAGACGGCGGGCAGAGCGCGTCATACTTCGCGTTGTGCGCCTCGATCTCCCGCACCGTCTCGGGCGAATCCGCCTTGTTGCCGGGATCGTCAGTCACGCCGGCCGGAAGCTCGGCAGTGGTGTGGGTTGTGGGGTAGCTGCGGGCCGGGCTTGATACCGGCTTACCCGAGCGGGACTGTCTGGCTCCCCGCGATGATGCAAGCCCGGTTTCAGTCCACATGCGCATCATCCGGACGCGTGTCCTTCCACGCCGCCGCAGCCCCGCAATACTACAGAAGCGGGGTCGAATTGCAAGGCTGGACGCCTAATCCTCAGTGGCGCAGGCGGAAAACCACGCCTCAGCCTGATCCGCATACATCCCCGGCGCGGAATAGGCCGCCAGAGCCGCTAGGGCTTGCGCTAGGGCCTGTTGCGCGTGTTCCGGTAGCTCGCCAAGGGGCGGGGGCCTTTCGGGCCTGACAGCGGGGCAGGGGGCTTGCACGGTCTTGATTACCTCGACCGTCCGCACTTCCACGCCGGGTTGCGTGTGCGAGCAGGCGTGGAGGGCGAGGGCGGCTAGCCCGATGAGTCCCATCTTCGCGCTCTTGCTCGCCGAGAGGGTCGAGCCGTCCTTGCTCCACCGGTCGCAGTAGTCCCGGCCGTGGAGAGAGACGATGTTTCCGCGCCGCTCGACATGGTCGGTGTGCGTCACGTCGGCGAGGCCACATTTGCAGCGCATGGTCAAAGTCCTTTCGCGAGTTCGGCGAGATCGGGCGGGGTAGGACAATCCCCGTTCACCTGCTCCCGCGCCGCAGCCCGCAAGGCGGCGATCCGCTGGTCCGATTCCGCCGATAGCTTCGCCAGTTCGGCCGAGCGCTTTTCGGCTTCCTCGATGCCTTGGGCATAGGCTTCCGCGCGGGCGAGGGCGCGGTTGTTTAGGTCGGTGATTACCGCATCCAGGGTATCCACCGATTGCCGGGTGACGGCGTGCTGCGCTTCACAGGTGGCGAGTTCGTTGCGCTTGTCCTCCAGTGCTTCATTGGCCGCTGAGAGGCGCACGGTCTGGACGCCGACCGCCAGCAGGAGCGCGAGGGACAGCCCGGCGAACAGTTTGCTCGTTAGCGCTGAAAAGGGGTTCATGGCTTCGGCTCCACTGGCACGGGTTCACCGGCAGGCTGATCGATCTGGACCCGGCTCGGCGTTTCGTCCTTCTTTGTGAACCACGCGGCCATGGCGAGGCCAACCAGCCCCTGCACCACGATCGCCTGTGCCAGCGTCTTGAACAGGTCGTTGTCCGCAAGCGTCCGGTCGTTCGCGAGCATCCACAGAACCACGCCGGTCAGGATGAAGATGCCGGCACCGGCAACCCCGCTCGGCTTCACCCGCGCGATCTGGCGGTCGAGGAAGTCCCAAAAGGTCATGCCCAGCCTCCAGCTTCCAATGCCGCCTGGAACCGCTCGGCATAGCCTGCGATCATCTCGGCCCGGTCGGTTCCATTGATGATGCGCCGCGCCTCGCGGTATTGCGCCGGCGTGCCGAGCCGGTCGGGCAGGTAGTCCGCCAGCCCCTTGCCGGTGAAAGCCCCCGTCTCCATGCCCTTGACCAGTATCGCGGTCGCAATCTCGGGTTCGAGCGCGCGGTTGAAATCCTTCAGCAGCGACCCGCCGAGCCCGAGTGCCTTGTCGGCCCATTCGTAGTTGCGATCCCATGTGAGCTGGACCAGCCCCCGCCCGTGCTGCGAGTGGCCGTATTTGCCGGGCTTGCCGTAGGTCCGCCCCTTGCCCTTGCCGATTTCCTCGATGGGCTTAAGACGCGCTTCATGCCATGCCGTGGCGAACCCGTAGGCCAGCCATGACAGCCGCCAGTGAGAAGCCGCGGCGAGCAGGCCGTTGATCGTATCGACCTGGACCTGATCCAGCGGGCCGGTGATCTTGCGGACGGCGGCAAAGAACGCTTCCGGCGAGGCGAGGCGGTGCGAGGCCGCCGGCGCATCCGTCATCCCGAGCGCCTTGGCAATCGCCCCGAGCGTGATCGGCCCGAGCTTGCCGTCAGGATCGACGCCAAGGTGGCGCTGAATGTCCGCGAGTGTCGTCATGCCCGCTCTCCCGTGCAAGAACCCCCGCCCGTGCCGCAGCCCTCTCGAAAGCCGCCGAACCCGAACACCGGATGCGCCGTGATCTCCGCGTTCATCGCGCTAGGCCTCGTTGCCGCGGGTCAGGAATCGCGCGACCCAGGCCTTCATGCTCGCCCGCTCGACCGCCAGCAGGACACGCTCGGCCAGCGACAGGCCGACCAACCCCAGCAGGGCAGCGGCACCGTTCTCCCAATCGACAGGCAGGCCCAGCGCTGAGCGGACGATAGGCGCGAAGAAATAACCGCAGGCGATGCAGCAGAAGACGCACCATATCGCCTTGCAGAACCGCTCGAAGAAGGTCTTGCCGTCGGGCGGGCGGAGGAACAGCCTGACTGCCCCGCCGCAGAAGCTCGCGATGGCCAGCATGGCGTGTTCGGTGAAAGCGGCGTTCCCTACCGTCCCCGCCGCCTGAGCCACGTTCGGATCGACGTCCATCTAGGCCTCCCCGTCGCGAAGGCCACGAACAGGGCGAAGCCGAGTGATGATGCCGCCAAGGCTACGCCCCAACCAATCAAGCCAGCCTCCTGCGACGAGGCATTGAAGGATGTAGACGATATTACACGACCATGCGTAAATTGTCCAATTGGCCTGACCATTAGTTGCGGACATAATGAAATGCGCTGGCATTATTGCCATAGCAAGCCCGCCGATAAACCGCGCATCGGCCCTGTTCGGCTCCCGAATAAGGATCAGCAGGGCGACGAAACCGACGAGCAGGTTCATCATCACCGCGGTGAACACGAACGTCGCCATCTTCGCGCCGGCCGCCGACAGCCCCACCGACGCGCCCCAGAGCGCCGCCAGCATTACGGGCAGCGTCAGGTCACGCTGTTTGCGAACGGCCCGGCCCAAGCCGAGCGCGCACGCAACCGCCGTCGCGGTGAGGCCGAGGTCCATCAGTCGCCACCACCACCGGCGGGCGGGTTGTTCGGCGGCGGATCGTCAGGCATCGGCATCCACTTGGCCTTGGCGGCGCCCGGGTCGATCTCGTCTGCGATGGCCCGGAGAATGCGGGCGAGCAGGTCTAGGTTCATCTCAGTCTCCTCAGCTTACGACCTCGAGCGTGGGTTTGGTCGGTGTGCGGGCCAATGTCTCTCTCCTAACCGATAATCCAGTTCGTGCCGGTCACTGGATCACTGCCATGGCGCGGGCTCCCCCGTGCCGGTTCTCGACATAGAGCGTCTTGACCCCGCTCGATTCCACGAAATACAGGTTGAATTTCCCGTCCGTCCCCGACGTGCCTGTCGGGATCGTATCGCTCACATCGACGGTGAAAATGTCCGACGTATAGGACAGGATCGCCGCTGAGTTGGCCCCCTGGAGCTTGTAGGTCACGACGCAACTGTGCATCGTGGCAGCACCATCGACGGCCTGCAAGGTAATGGTCCCCGCGCCGTTCCTGAGCCGCGCGGTAAAAACCGCATCGTCGGCAATCGTCGTATGCTCGACGGGAATGTAGTTGTCCCTGATCCATTTCGCCGTGTCGAAGAAGATGTCCCCGATCCGAAGGTCGGAGAGCGTCGCGCCCGATACGTTGATGACCGGACGGCTCCCGCCCGGGTTGCTGTCTCCAACGACATGGATGCCGTCGATTTCGATATCCGCCCCCGACGTGACGCCGCTCAGGTCGATGGGCCAGCGCGCGGCAGGGGCGGTCGAGGTCGAGACGGTCGCCGTCGCCCCACTGGTTCCGCCAGTGATGGTTTCAGAGGTCTGGAACGTGCCCGAGACGCTGACGAGGCGAAGCGTCGAGACCCCGCTGTAAACCAGCATCGCGGTCGCCCCGCTGGTCCCGCCGGTGATCGTCTCGCCGGCCTGAAATACCCCCGTCGTCCCCGTGATGGTGAGTGTCTGCATGGCGTCGAGACATGCTTCGCGGAAGGTGTTGTCGCGGATCGTGAGGGCGTTGCAGGTGCCGGTGAACTCGATCCCGTCCCGCGCGAAGCGGTTGAACACGTTCCCGATGAACTTGTTGCCGCTGGTGTTGCGGAACGTCCCGACCGAGAGGAACGGCGTGTCGCGGACTGACGGGTTGCCGCCGCTCTCGTAGGTCGTATCGTATTGACCGCCGAAGTAGTTGAAGGCGATCAGGTTGTCTTCGTTGATGACCCCGCCAAACGAGTTAAGGTCAGCCGGAATGTCGAACAGGGGCGTCGTGGTGCCCGCCGTATCGATGATCGTGTTGCCGATGATGCGTGCCCCGCGCATGTGCCCGTTCCACACGCGCATGTTGGTATCGGCGTAGTTGTCGATGATCTGGACCGGGCGGATGTAATGAGCCTTCTCGCCCGTGTTGATGATGAGAAAACCGCTGCTCCACGAGTGGAACCTGTTGTCGAAGACGCGATAGGCCCGCATCGCCGAACCGATGTAGTGGTTCGTATTGCCGAGCGGCACGAAATCCTCATCGGCGGGCCAGTCGATCTCCAGCCCGTTCGTCACGTTGACGACCGAAGAGCCCTGCAAAAGGAAGCCCCGCCCCTTGAGGTAGGCGAGGGTCCGCATGTTGCCGAGGTGGCAGTCGATTACCGAGAGGTCGAGGTCGCCGTTGTCGTCGTCGGCCTTGATGAGATAGGTCGAGGCTTCCGTAGGGCTGCGACCGAACATCCCGAGGTTGCGCCAGACGATGTCGTTGCTCTGCGACAGCTCCCACATACAATCGTCGGTGCTGCTGGGGAGCATCCGCAACGCAGCCCCTGCCATGTAGCGACAGCCGGTGCCCTGGAATGTGATACTGTTCTTGTTGGTGATGCTGAGCTTGCCGCCGATCCACACCGTGCCGCAAGGCGGGAAAGTCAGGGTGGCGCCCGTGGTCCCGCAGGCGTCGATAAGCTCCTGAATGTCGGACTGCGCGTCGTAGGTGGACGAGCCGTCGAGAATGGCCGCGTGCTGCGCTCTCGGGATGTTGGCGAACACATTGACGGGTGCGCCGTTCAAAAGGTCGCTGGTAGTGGTAAGGAACGCGGTCGCCTTGACGATGGAGCGATGGCCAATCATCGCATCGCCCTTGCCGGGATCGGTGGAGGCGAGGGCTGCGGTGGTGGGCAGCACGCGAAGCTCAGTCGCGGTCGGCCCGCTGTCGTGGCGGTAGATCGTGACAATGCCGTCATCCTCGACCGCGAACGTATCGCCTTCGGACGTGGCGGCTAGTCCCGCCGCGGTATCGGCGTAGTTCGGGCCGGCGGCCGCGAGGGCCACAGCTTCGCTTGCCGCGGCGGCGTCGGCGGCGGCTTCCGCGCGGATCGCCTGCGCAAGTGCCAGTGTGGCGTTTTCGCCAAGGTATACCGGAACCGGCGTCCCGTTGAGCGTGAGGTTAAGATCCGCTGCCATCGGTCACTTTCCCCGAAACCTGAATGATGCCACCCATGAAGCGCTGCTCCGTCCCGCCGCTCGGGGTCCAGAGGATGTCGAAAACCATCGTCTCCAGCCCGTCCGCGTTGGCGTCGATCGGCAGGGCCGCCGTTTCGTCATCGGTCAGTTCGAGCGTGATCGGCGTAACGCCATCAGCGTAACTGCCGACCGTGATGGTGAAGTCCGCAAGGGTTGCCCCGTCGCCGTCGGGGGAAGCGCGGAGGGACGCGCTGAAGCTGTCCGCGCTTACATCGGCGCCCACCGCAATGACGTATTCGTAAGCCAGCCCGCGGTCGATCGCTCGCATCTGCGGCCTGCCCTTGAGCCCGAGCCCGCCCTTGCCGTCCTTGGCGAGCTTGCGT
>CALGTD010000064.1 GCA_937901895.1 uncultured Spartobacteria bacterium
GGAAGCTTCAGAGGCGGGTGCCTCTCCCTGCGATCGCGCGGGAAGCAGGGGAAGCGTCAGTGCGAGGAGGAGGACGAGGGGCGATTTCATGGCGCGGCAGGCGCGGCGGGAGACTGGCCGATGGCCTCGAGCAATTCGGTGGTCTTGGTGTGAAGCGTGGCGGCGGTGTCCTGGATGGGGGGATAGTCCGGTTTCACGAGACCGCGAATCGTCACGAGGCCCTCGCGGATTTTTCCGACAAGCTCGTCGTTCTTGAGGCGATCCGGGAGGGTGTCGACACGGGTCAGGAGAAATTCCGCGATCGCCGGCTGCCGGAGAAGGGCCGCGGATTCCTCCTTGTAATTTTCGCTCACGACCTCGCTTGCCACCTGCAGGCCGCGCAGCCATGCGCCGATGGTCACCAATGTGATGAGATCGGTGTCCTTCTGCTCGATCATCTGGAGCTTCACCTCGTTCTCGGTGGCGTCGAGTTCCTCGCGCAGGGCGCTCCAGTCGTTGTTCTCGGCGAAATCGCTGATGCTGTTGCCACGGGCGAGAATGCTCTGGGAGACGCCGAGTTTCTTCGAGAGCTCGATAATGTCCTTGCCGATATTCCGGACCTGCTGCCCGTCCTGCGCCTCGACGGCGATGAATCCGTCGGCGACGCGGGTGCCCACGGCGAGCGCGGTCTGGGCGCGGTTCGTTGTGGCCGGTGCGGCGCCATCGCGGCGGAGCTGGATCCAGTTCGGACGCTCGACCTTGTTCAGCGCGGCGAAGAACTCCCCGGGGGTCGGAATCGAGACGGAATCGAGGACGACGACGGAAGCCATTTCGTCCGGCGTGAGTCCGTCGCTCTGCGCCTGCACCGAGCCGGCGCAAAGGAGCGCGATGCCGGAGACAATTCGCAGGCCAATTCGCATGAGCCGGACCCTACATAATCGCCCGGCGCGGCGCCAGTGAGAACCTTGGCCGTCGCAAGCGGTCGTCCCATGACATTGTGTTCGCAGCTCCGTGCCGGCGCCGCTAGATAGCTGGGGTGACTTCATTGCCAATAGAGGCAGTTCGTGCGGAATTGCTCGAACGGATGGCGCGATCGAACCGCCTGATCCTTCGCGCTCCGACGGGCTCCGGAAAATCCACGCAGGTGCCGCAGATGCTGCGGGACTCCGGATTGTGCGGCGACGGGACCATCATCGTGCTGCAGCCACGGCGGCTTGCCGCCCGCATGCTTGCCGCCCGGGTGGCGTCGGAGCGTTCGTCGAAGCTCGGAGAGGAAGTGGGTTACCAGATCCGTCTCGACAACGTGTCGGGCGCGGCGACATGCATTCTCTACGTCACCGAGGGGATTCTGCTGCGGCGGATGCTTTCCGATTCATCCCTTCCCGGTGTGGCGGCGGTGATTTTCGACGAGTTTCACGAGCGGCATCTGCATGGCGACGTGTCCCTCGCCCGCGCGCTGGACGTGCAGGAGACGGTGCGGCCCGATTTGAAGATCCTCGTCATGTCGGCGACCCTCGAGAAGGACGCGTTGCGCAATTACCTCGCGCCGTGCGAGGTCCTTGAATCCGAGGGTCGGACGTTCCCCGTCGAGATATCGCATCTGCCGAAGGAGCCCCGTGACGAGCCGGTGTGGGAACTGGCGGCCGACGCCGTGGAGGCGGAGTTTTCGGCGACGGCAGGGAGTGTCCTCGTGTTCATGCCGGGTGCGTTTGAGATCCAGCGAACGATTCAGGCGATTCAATACCGGCTCGGCGCCGGTGTGCCGGTCCTGCCTCTGCATGGCGAACTGCCCGCCGACCGGCAGGATGCCGCAGTGAGCCCGGACGGGAAGCGGGTCATTGTTTCCACAAATGTCGCCGAGACGTCGCTGACCATCCCCGACGTGACGCTAGTCGTGGATTCCGGCCTCGCACGAGTCGCCCGGTTTGATCCGCATCGCGGCCTGAACACACTCTATATCGAGAAGATCAGCCATGCGTCGGCGGCCCAGCGTGCGGGCCGCGCCGGCCGCACGGCCCCCGGGCGGTGCATCCGCCTCTGGACGCAGCGCGATCACGAGCGCCGGTCGCTGGCGGATCTTCCCGAAGTGCACCGGCTGGATCTCGCGGAGACGGTGCTCACGCTCAAGGCGGCGGGGATTGTCGACATCGGGAATTTTCGCTGGCTCGAGCGACCGAATCCCGCTGCCTGTGAGAAGGCGGAAACCCTTTTGCGGGATCTCGGCGCGGTGGATTCCCGCACCGGCGAAATCACTCCAACCGGCCGCCGCATGCTCTCGTTCCCCGTGCATCCGCGCTACGCCCGCATGTTTCTCGCAGCGGATGAACTTGGCTGCGTGCGCGCCGCAGCGCTCATTGCCGCACTCACGCAGTCACGCGGACTGTTCCTCCGCGCGGACAAACGGGTCGAGGCCCAGCGCGAGGAGGTGTTTGGCGAGGGGATTTCCGATTTTCAGATTCTCATGCGGGCATGGTCTTGGGCGGAGCGTCAGGGCTACCGCGTCGAGGCGTGCCGGAAGCTTGCGGTGCATGCGGATTCCGCACGGCAGGTAGGGAGGTTGTTCGAGCAGTTTCTTCACATTGCGAAGGCGGAGGGGCTCGATGTTTCCGCGAAGCCGGCCCCGGATGAGGCGATCGCGAAGTGTGTGCTTGCGGCGTTTGCCGACCAGCTCGCGCGGCGCCGCAGCATGGGCACGCTCGCCTGCGACATCGTCCACGGCCGCAGCGGCACGCTTGCACGGTCCTCGGTGGCGCAGGGAAGCCGGCTTCTTGTCGCAGCGGAGATGAACGACGTGGAAGGCCGCGACGGCGAGACGCAGGTGCTGCTGAATCTTGCCACGGAGATCCAGGAAGACTGGCTGCTGGAGATGTTTCCCGACGATCTGATCGACCGGCGGGAGATTTGTTTCGATCCAGTGCAGAAGCGGGTCGTGGAGCGGCGGGAAACCGTGTTTCGCGACCTCGTGCTGGAATCGCGCGATCGCGACGCCGCGCCCTCTCCGGAGGCGTCGGCCTGCCTCGCGGCGGAGGTGATCGCCGGCAATCTCGTGCTCAAGGAGTGGGACGATGCGGTCGAGCAGTGGATCGTCCGGGTCAACCGGCTTGCCGGATGGATGCCGGACCTCGGCCTGCCCACGATCGGGGACGCGGAGCGGGAACTCCTGGTCCGGGAGGTTTGTGCGGGTGCGATCAGTTACCGGGAGATCAAGGATCGGCCTGTGCGGGAGATCGTGAAGGCATGGCTGCCTCCCGAGGCGAGACAGCAGGTCGAGAAACTGGCCCCCGAGCGCATCGATCTGCCGGGCGGACGGCGTGCGAAAATTACGTATGCGATGGATGCCGAGCCCTTCGTTGCGGCCCGGATCCAGGATCTCTACGGCGTGACGGGTGCACTGCGCATCTGCGGCGGCCGCCTGCCGCTGACGATCCAGATCCTGGCGCCAAATATGCGTCCGGTTCAGGTCACAAAAGACCTCACGAATTTCTGGAACGAAATCTACCCGTCGCTCAAAACGCAGCTTTCACGACGATACCCGAAACACGAGTGGCGTTGAGTGGAGCGTTTGACCGTTGCGCGGACACGCCCTGCCGGGGCGTGGAACTCAGCGCGCGAGATGCTCGGCGAAGTGCTTGTCCCAATCCTTCACCGAACCGTCGGGAAGGATGCACAATGCGCCATGGCCGTGAACATTGGCGATTTCCACGAGCCAGGGCTGATTCGGCCAGAGATAGGGCGTGCGGGGCCTCTGATCGAAGATCATGGGGGCGTAATGAATCTTCGGAGTGGTGCCGTTCTGCTGGATTTTCCCCAGCCGAATGATGGCCGGGCATTGCCACGCCTTCTCGGGAATGTCGTAGGGGGCCATGGTGCGGATCCACCACTCGCCTTCCGCTTCCGAGCCATTCGGTCCAAAGCGCGGAACCTTCGGCCAGTGATTGTTGTCCTGGACGTAGGTTTCGAATCCGACGTGGAGCGCGCGAAGATTGCCCGTGCAAACGACCCGGTCGGCGATTCCCGGCAGTCGTCTCGCGACGCCTACGAAAAGGAAAATGAGAATCAGCACGATCGTGACGACCGCGATCAACTCGAGAAGAGTAAACCCCGCACGCTGCCGTGCGGGGCTGGTCACTCTGCTGCCCGCTCGAAAAGGCGGACTGACTCTGCCAATGAACTTCAGTGGGCTCGCCTTAGTTTTCGGTCGTCGTGGTTGTCGAACCGCCGGTGTTCTGGGCGAAGACGCTCGTGCGCACACCGGTGAAGTCGAAGTCGGTCGGGGTGATCGAGCTGCCCTGAATCACGAAGTTCGTGACGACGACGTCGATCGCCGCGGAAGAAGTAATGGTGGCGTTGTTCTCGTCGATGGCGATCACCGTGTTCGTTTCTTCATTCGCCGGGGCGATGTGTCCCGTTCCCTTGAAGACGGACATGCGGTCCTCGAGATCCATTTTGCCCTCGAAATAGCCACTGGCGCGGTTGCCGCGCACGATGAACACGAGAGGAAGCTCGGTGGAGCCTTCGTCGTTGGAGGGCACGTTGAAGTCCTGACCGGCAAGCACACCGGCGAGTTCCTTGCCGGTGATGGAAGCCGTCACGTTGCCGCTGACCGTGTCACCGGAAACGAAAAACGTGTAGGCGTTTGCCGCCGGCAGCGCGCTCTGCACACCGTTCTGGTAGGCGAAGCGGATGACGCCGATGAGATTCTCACCGCGGCAGGTGGCCTGGTA
>CALGTD010000065.1 GCA_937901895.1 uncultured Spartobacteria bacterium
CAGGCGATCTCCGCAGTTTGCTTGCGGACGGGGTGATCGCGGGCGTGGGAGGTGTCGTCGTCTTCCTTCCGCAGATCGTCATCCTCTTTTTCTTTCTCGGGCTGCTGGAAGACAGCGGCTACATGGCGCGCGCGGCATTCATCATGGATCGGGTCATGGCGCTGGTCGGTCTGAATGGAAAATCCTTCATCCCGCTCCTCAGTTCGTTTGCCTGCGCGATTCCCGGCATCATGGCCACGCGAACCATCGAGGACCGGCGCGAGCGGATGGCCACCATTTTCGTTGCGCCATTCATGAGTTGCTCCGCGCGGCTGCCGGTCTACGCACTGATGATCGCGCTGCTCTTCCCGTCGAACGACGTCGGCGCATTGGGCCGGGCCGGCGTCATGCTCGCAATGTATGCGCTCGGTGTGGCGGCGGCATTTGGAACAGCATGGATTTTCCAGCGCGCGTCCACCCGGCGCGACCGGCCGATGCTCCTCATGGAAATGCCTCCCTACCGCACGCCTTCGCTGGGAGCGGTGCTGCTTCGCATCCGGGAGCGCGCGGTGCTCTTTCTCGTGAATGCAGGCACGGTGATTCTCGCCCTCTCCATCGTGCTCTGGGCCTTGATGACCTATCCCAAGCCTGCCAGCCCCGACATTTCCGCCGCCGAAGCACTGTCGCAAAGCGTCGCCGGCAGACTTGGACGCGTCATCGAACCGGCGCTCGAGCCCCTCGGGTTCGACTGGAAAATCGGGATCGGCCTCATCGCCTCGTTTGCCGCACGCGAGGTTTTCGTGGGCACAATGGCGATCGTTTACAATGTCGGCGAGGAATCCGGAGAACCCGAGGTTCTGCGCGACGTGCTGCGCTCGCAGACACGTCCCGACGGGGTGCCGGTGTTCACCCCGCTCGTTTGCGTCGGGCTCATGGTCTTCTACGTGCTGGCGATGCAGTGCATGAGCACGATGGCCATTGTCCGCCGCGAAACAAACTCCTGGCGCTGGCCGCTGGCGCAGCTGGTTTACATGACCGCTCTCGCCTATCTCGCCGCCCTCGTCGTCCACCAGGGCGGCACGTGGATGGGGTTTCAATGAGCGCCCTCCTCGAGCAGATCCTGGTCGTCGGCACCGTGGTTGGCGCAGCTGGCTTCCTCATCCGCAGGTTCTTCCGCCGGCAAAAGGATTCCTGCAAATGCGGCGACTGTCCCGTTCGTCCACCGGTCGGAGAGGATGGAACTGGCTCCGGAAACCGCTGATCCGCACCCGGCGAAGCCCGCACGCCCGGTTGGACATGGCGCTGCGACTGTGGCATGGTCGCTGACCGATCATGACCTCCCGTTCCTCCGCTGTCGCCGCTTTGCTGGCGTTCGCGTGTTTCCAATCGTTCGCGCAGGACGACACCATCGAGATCACCGCGGACCTGCAGGAGGATTCCGAGGCCTACATGCGCGAAGAGCTGGGTGTGAACGAGATCACCGCCCCGCAGATTCAAAAGCTCCTTCGCGACCTCGACAATTTCCAGCCCATCCCGATGGCACTGGTCGAGTCGAACGACCTCGATGCCAGCTACCCGAATCGCTTCCAGACCGCGCTTCACTTCGGCTCGATCGTCGCCGACGGCTTCGTCATCGTCATCAACGAGCGCCCGCAATCCATCCAGAACACCGGCCGCGCGCTCATGAAGCAGGCCCGCGCCCTCGGCGTGGGCGACGCCCTCATGAAACGCGCCGCGAGCCTCATCGACCTCGGTCAAAAGGGCGACTGGCGGCAGCTTCGCGAGGAATTGATCCGCACCCAGGCCGACGCCGAGAAGGCGATGATGGATCTCCATGACGAGGAAATGGCGCATATTGTCAGCTTCGGTGGATGGCTACGCGGCTTTCAGCTGGCTGTGAATGCGACCGCGGAAAACTACACGCCCGCGCGTGCCGAAGGCCTCAAGCGCCTCGACGTGATGAACTATTTCATCGACCGCCTCGACGGGTTGAATCCCCGCCTCAAGCGCACCGAACTCGTCTCCCAACTCATCGCCCGGTTGAAGACCCTGAGCACCATTGCCGCCAAGGCCGAGGGTCGGCCGCCGTCGCAATCCGAGGTGGCCGAGATGCGCGATCTCGCCAACGAGATGGTCGCCTCGGCCCTCTCACAGGTCGACGAACAGGGCAATCTCCCCGACCCCGAGTAAAGGCCGGCACGGAGGCTTCGCACCCTTTTTCGGATTTTTTTGGGAGGTTTGTGGCGCGTTTTGCCCGGATTTGTCGCTGTTCAATGTGGAATGGAGACATCGCCGATACCGGGGACTACCCCGATCTTCGCGATGGAGCTTTCCGGCGGTCATCCTGACTTGGAGGAGCAGGGTGGCCGCCATTTTTTTTGCCCGTGCTGTCGAGGGCGTCCGGACGCGATTCGCAAGCGAATGGAAGGAATCACTCCCGATGCTGACGGAAGCAGCGGGCGAGGAGGGTAACTGCGGCGACTGCCAGAAGGAAGACGATCGAGGGCTCAGGGACGGCGGCGAAGTCTGAGAGGACGACGGAATCAAGTCCCAGGTAGGTGACGGTGAAGGAACCACCGTTCACTTCGAGAATGCCGCCGTCGGCGACGTTGGCGAAGGTGCCATCGAGCGTTTCGTTCGAGACGAGGATCGTGAACGTGTCCGTGGAGAGTGGGACGAAGCCGTCGCCCAGCGACACCTCGAGAATGACGCCGTCGAGGTTCAACGCAACGCTGCCGGCCGCGGAGAGGAAGCCGTATTCCGTGCCCTGCGCCGTGCCGCGCAGTTCGAACACCATGCGCACGTTCGCGGAGAGCTCGAGGTCGCCGTTGATGGACATATCACCGGGAACGATGCTTCCGCCGGTGAAGGTGATGTCTCCAAGGACGGAGCCCGAGCCGCCGAACTCGCCACCAGCGATCGTCGCGGTTGCACCATCAGCAACGATCACCGTCGTCTTCACGAAGCGCACCGAGCCGTCGTTCTGGACGAAGGATCCGCTGATCTCCACCGAGCTGGAGTCGGCCTCGATCATGCCCTCGTTAATCGTCTCGCTGACGAAACGCACACTGCCGTTCTCGAGAATCACGCGGCTTCCGCTCCCGAGGGTCGTATTCGATGTTCCGTTGCCGATCTCGACCACGGCTTGGTCGGCGATGCGGATTTCTCCGTGATTCCGGAAGTCCTGCAGTTCGATGGATCGCGTGCCTGCGCCCTCGGCCTCGATGAGACCGTAGTTCACGAACACGGGATTCGCCGTGGTGTAAATGTTGTCCGCGAGGCGCGTGCCTTCACCGCGGAGACAGACCTTCGCGTCGGCGCCGAGCGTGACGGTGTAGTTGCCATCGACGGCGAGCTGGTTGCCCTCACCATTCAGGTGAAATTCCTGATCATTGAGCGTGACCTCTTCGCCGAACAGGATTGTGTTCGACGCGCCATCGACGACGGCGTTGCCGCGAAAGACGCCGTTGTTGATGAAACGCACGCTGCCATCGCTGCCGGCGACAGCCAGTCCGCCTTCGATGACCGAGTGGTTGATGAAGCGGACGGAGCCGTCGTCGAAAATCAGCCGAGCGTTCTCGCTTTGTTGCACGGTGCCGCCGGTGATCGTGCAATCGCCGAGCACGAGATCGCCGGTGGTGGCGGCGAGATCCCATGTGTTGCCGGTGTTGACGGCTTCGCCGACGAGGATGGTGTTTGACGTGCCGTCGCGGACGATGGTCCCGATTTGCGAGGTCTGAAAGGTGCCGCCGAGCTCGCAGTCGGCGTTTTGCAGCTCGATGGTGCCGGCGTTGCTCCAGTTTCCGACGAAGCGAACCGAGCCGTCCTGCACGTCGACCACGCTTTCGCCGAAGAGCACCGCATTCGACGTGCCGTCGCCGATTTGCGCGAGGCTGCCGTTGCGAACCTCCACGCGGCCGGCATTCTCGAAATTTTCCGGCGTGATGAAAATGGTGTTCGATGTGCCGTCAGCGATGATGCGACCATCGTTGCGCACGGTGCCAAAGCCTGCCGTGCTGTCGATCGCGCTGCCGTCGCCGCGGAGATAGATCGCGCCGTTTCCCCCAATATTCACAGTCCAGTCTCCATCCGCACGCAGGCGGCTTCCCGCGCCGTTGAGGTGGACGGTCTGGTCGTCGAGCGTGGCATTTTCGCCGAAGGCGATCGTGTTCGACGTGCCGTCGAGAATGGCGTTGCCGGTGAAGACCGAGTTGTTGATGAATCGCACGCTGCCGTCCTCCTGGGCGATGGCGATCCCGCCCTTCACGGTCACGCCGTCGAGGGTGTTTCCGGGCGCCGCGCCGAAATCGAGAACGCCGCCGGCTTGCTCGATCGTGCCACCCGAGATCGTGCCGCCATTCAGATAGTAGCGGCCGGCCGTGAGCGTCGCCGTGCCATGAAGCATCATGGTGCCCGCCGTATGGGCGAGCGTGGCATCGGCGGATGCGATTGCGAGGTTGTGCAGTTCGATCGAAACGCCGAGCCCGACCGTGTAAGGCACGCCGGTCACGGCGAGCGTGGCATTTGCGTCCGGAGAGTTCGGAGCTTGCGCCGTCCCCCAATTCGAAGGAACGCTCCACCCGCCGGACTCGGGAGCGGTCCAGGAATAGTCGGCGGCGTGCGCCAAAGCCGCGACCAGCAAGACCCCAATGGCGAGACGCAGAATCATTTGACGGCTAATATGGTGGGTCACCGTGGATCTGGCGAGCCGAAGCGCGCGGGTCGGTTGCCGCGTCGTTTGCGTCGCCGGCGACGGCCAATCCGAACAGGCTTGCGGCGATGACTCCTTGCGGGCCGCGTTCGCCATCCGGTTTCGCCTGCCGCCCGCTGTCGACAGCGCCTCCAGTCGCGGACTGTCGAACTCGAAAGTCACCTCCGCCGAACGCGCCGTGGCCCGCCTCGCCGCCGGCGGTTACGACAACGCCATCATCGCTGCGGACCTTTGCGTGAGCGCGAACACCGTCAAAACCCACCTCCGCCACGTCTTCGAAAAACTCGGCATCACGAGCCGCAGTCAGCTCGTGCCGTTGCAGACGGCACTGGACGGCAGTCCGCAGTCCAATCGCCGCTGCTGTTACGAACGGCGAGAGAAGGCGATTCCTCTCCGGCGAAAATCCGCGCGGTTACCCGTGGTATTCCTGCAGGCTCTTGACGGCGAGTCCGCGGTCGCGGAGGGAGCGAATCGCAGCCGCACTTGCGCGGGCGGCGCGGAGCGTCGTCATCGTCGCGATGCGGTTTGCCACGGCGGCGCTGCGGATCGTCACCTCGTCCTTGCGCGGCTGCTCGCCGCTCGGCGTATTGATGATGAAGTGGATCTCGCCGTTCTTGATCATGTCGAGAACCGTCGGCCGGCCTTCGTTAATGCGGTGGAGCACGCGCGCCTGGATGCCGTTCTGCTGGAGCACCGCGGCCGTGCCGGTCGTCGCGTAGATGGTGAAGCCGAGATCGGCGAATTCCTTCGCAATGGGAGCGACCTGCGCCTTGTCGCGATCCTTCACACTGATGAAGACATTGCCCTTGTCCGGCAGCGCCGGCTGGGCGGCCATCTGTGCCTTTGCGTAGGCACTGCCCATGTCGGCATCGATGCCCATCACTTCGCCGGTCGATCGCATCTCAGGACCAAGCGTGATGTCGATGCCCGGGAACTTGATGAACGGGAACACCGCTTCCTTCACCGAAAAATGCGACGGCACGATCTCCTCGGTGAATCCGAGGTCCTTCAACTTCCGCCCGGCCATGATCTTCGCGGCAAGTTTCGGAAGCGGCACGCCAATCGCCTTGGAAACAAACGGCGCCGTGCGGCTCGCGCGCGGATTCACCTCGAGCACGTAGACCTGCTCGTCCTTCACAGCGAACTGCACGTTCATCAGGCCGCGCACCTCGAGTTCCTTCGCCATCGCCTTCGTGGCGAACTTGATCGTCTCGAGCACCGCGGGTGATAGCGAGAAGCTCGGGATCACGCATGCGCTGTCGCCGGAGTGAATGCCCGCCTGCTCGATGTGCTCCATCACGCCGCCGATGACCGTAAGCTCACCATCGCTGATGCAATCTACGTCGACCTCGGTCGCGTCCTCGAGGAAGCGGTCCACGAGGATCGGCCGTTCGGGGCTCGCCTCCGCGGCGCGTCGGATGTAGCCGCGCAGATCCTCCTCCGAATACACGATCTCCATCGCGCGGCCACCGAGCACGAAGCTCGGGCGCACAAGCACGGGATAGCCAATTCTCGCGGCAACGGCGACCGCCTCGTCCTCGTTCGTTGCGGTGCCACCGGGCGTCTGTTGCAGGCCGAGCTTGTCGAGCATTGCGGCGAAGTGCTTGCGGTCCTCCGCCATCTCGATGCTCTTCGGCTGCGTGCCGATGATGTTGCAGCCATTCGCCTGGAGCGCGGCGGCGAGGTTCAGCGGCGTCTGTCCGCCAAACTGCACGACGACCGCGTCGCACTTCTCGTTTTCGTAAATGTTGAGGACGTCCTCGAGCGTGAGTGGCTCGAAGTAGAGCTTGTCGCTCGTGTCGTAGTCGGTGGAGACGGTCTCGGGGTTCGAGTTGACCATGATGGTCTCCCAGCCCTCCTCCTTGAGCGCGAAGGCCGCATGCACGCAGCAGTAGTCGAACTCGATGCCCTGGCCGATGCGGTTCGGTCCACCGCCGAGGATCATCACCTTCTTGTTGTCGTTCTTCCGCGCCTCGTCCTCGTCGCCGTAGGTCGAGTAGAAATACGGCGTGTAGGCCTCGAACTCCGCCGCGCACGTGTCGACGAGGCGGTAGGTCGGCAGCACGCCGGCCGCCTTGCGCGCCGCGCGGATCTCCGCCTCCGTCTTCCCGGCCATCGTGGCGAGCTGGCGGTCGCTAAAGCCGAGCTTCTTCGCCTTGCGCCAGTTGTCGCCGGTGAATTGAAAATCGCAGAGCTCCTTCAGGTTGTGGAGAAACCACGGGTCGATGGCCGAGAGCTCGTGAATCTTTTCCACGCTCATGCCGGCGCGGAACGCCTCTCGAATCGCAAACACGCGCCCGACCGTCGGCACGCGCAGCAGCCGTTCGATGGCGGCCTCGTCCAGCGGTTCGTCCTTGCCGTCCGAGCCGAAGCCAAACCGTCCGATCTCCAGCGAGCGCAGGGCCTTCTGGAACGACTCCTTGAACGTCCGCCCGATCGACATTGCCTCGCCCACGCTCTTCATCTGCGTGGTGAGCGTCGGATCGGCCTGCGGGAATTTCTCGAACGTGAAGCGCGGGATCTTCGTGACGACGTAGTCGATCGTCGGCTCGAAGCACGCCGGCGTCTCGCGCGTGATGTCGTTCTTGAGCTCGTCGAGCGTGTAGCCGACCGCGAGTTTCGCCGCGATCTTCGCGATTGGGAATCCCGTCGCCTTCGACGCCAGCGCGGACGAACGCGACACGCGCGGATTCATCTCGATCACGATCATGCGCCCGGTCTTCGGATGCACGGCGAACTGGATGTTGCTGCCGCCCGTCTCCACGCCGATCGCGCGGATCACCGCAAACGACGCGTCGCGCATCGCCTGGTATTCCTTGTCCGTGAGCGTCTGGATCGGCGCGACCGTGATCGAATCGCCCGTGTGCACGCCCATCGGATCGAAGTTCTCGATCGAGCAGATGACCACGCAGTTGTCCGCGCGGTCCCGCATGACCTCCATTTCAAATTCCTTCCAGCCAAGCAGCGACTCCTCGATGAGGATCTCGCTTACCGGGGAGAGATCGAGGCCGCGCTTCACGATCTCCTCGAACTCCTCCTTGTTGTAGGCAATGCCGCCGCCCGTGCCGCCGAGCGTGAATGCGGGCCGGATGATGAGCGGCATCGTGCCGATCTTCGCCGCGACCTCGCGCGCCTCCTCCATCGTGTGCGCCGTGCCCGAGTGCGGCACATCCAGCCCTATCTCGAGCATGATGTCCTTGAACACCTGCCGGTCCTCGCCGCGATGAATCGCCTCCGCATTCGCGCCGATCAACCGCACGCCGAGCCGCTCGAGCACGCCCGTCCTGTGCAGCTCCATCGCGCAATTCAGCGCCGTCTGGCCGCCCAGCGTCGGCAGCAGCGCGTCGGGCTTTTCGCGCTCGAGAATCTTTTCCACCACCGCCGGCGTGATCGGCTCGATGTAGGTGCGATCGGCGAACTCCGGATCGGTCATGATCGTCGCCGGATTCGAATTCACGAGCACGACCTCGTAACCCTCCTCCTTCAGCGCCTTGCAGGCCTGGACGCCGGAATAGTCAAACTCGCACCCCTGGCCGATGACGATGGGGCCGGAGCCGATAAGGAGAATCTTACGAATGGAAGGGTCTTTGGGCATGCAATGTGGGCGCCTCACAGGACGCGGGTTCAAACTCCAAAGGGAGCGGGGCGAGCCTACGAAGCGCAGGCGGCGCACGCAAAAGGATTTCCGCGGAATCCCGCACGAACAGCGCCAACCTCCCCCCTGAATTCATCCAGCCCACCGCAGCGCGTCCTGCTCGACGGCTTTGATGAAGGGATCCTTGCCCGCAATGTAAGCATCCAGATTTCCGCCGCAGGAGGCCGCCAGACCGCGCTTCAGCTCGCTGTAATCGTGAGCCACTTCCGGGAAGGCGCGGAGATAGTCGCGAAACGCGAGATGACGCCTGAGATGCGGAGAGCCGGAGGCGAATGCATGGATCTGATGCGTTCGGACGCCGCGCGCGTCGTCTTTCCGGAAATACCGCCGTCCGGGGATTCCGAACTCCCCCAGACATTCGTAGCCCAGCGCTTCGAGGCTGGCGGCGTGTCGGTCCAATCCCTCGAGACTCGCGACCTCCACGAGCATATCGATGATCGGCTTGGCAAGGATCCCGGGGATGGCCGTGCTTCCGATGTGATGAATCGCGAGTGCCTCACGCCCGACCGCCTCACGCACCGCGGCTGCCTCGTCCTCGAATTTCCGGGACCAGTCTTCCTGGTGGGACTTCAGGACGGGGACAACAGCCACGATCGGTTCCTGCCTACAACTCCCAATCGTCGGGAAGAATGCCCCACGGGTTCTTCAGAAAGTCCTGAAGCACCTGGGGATCCTCGCCGGCGTTGAGATGGATCGGGAGGAGGCGGAGATACAGCCGGTCGGTGAATCCCGCACTCGCGGCGTGGTAGGGCACAACGAAGAACATGACATCAAGAGCCTTCTCCACCTTCCTGTCGAAACGGGGAAACCGTTTGTAATAACCCTTCATTGTCGCCACCGAGAGGTTCGTGAGAAACTCCTCCTTCTCCCGCTGGGTGGCGTTCCGTCCAAATCCCTTTGTCGCCCTGACCAGCAGTTTGGCGAACGCGGAAACCTTCTCCGGATTCCGCGCAACGGCACGCCGATAAACGGTGACCAGATTTCGCCGCACGCGGGCGTCGGAACCGCTCTGAAAGGCCTCGGCGAGCGCGATTTTGCAGGCCTGGGTCGGCGTCTGCTCCGCGGCGCGGCTGCCGCCCGTGAGGAGGGCCATGGCTGCGATCAGCGCGATGCTGCGAAGGGGCCAGTGCATGACGATCAATAGCCCGCGGATCATCCCGAGGCAATCGCCCCGCGATCCGACGCGGCAATTTAAATTCCGCGCCAGGTCCTGCTGGCTTACGGGAGTTGCCGCCGCTACCGCTTCCGGCGCACGACGATCTTCCGGACCGGGGAGGCATTGCCGGCGGTGTCGTAGGAGCGGATGCGGAAAACGTTGCGGCCGACTTTCAACGGCACCTTCGCGCTCCAGCGGGTGGAGCGGGCGCGGTGAATGACGCGGCTTCCGCGCCGGATTTCCACGCGATCCAGCGCGGTTTCGTCGCTGGCGCGGCCGGAGATTCGCACCTTTCGGTCCGACGTGCGGCGGACCGTGCGCTGAACGACGAGGGTGGGAGCGATCGTGTCGGGAGGGTTGACGAGCGCGAGCGCGGCGGCGCCGACGATGGCATGGCCGGCCTCGGTGGGATGCGTCGTGTCCCAGAACAAATGGGAGTCCGGGTCCGCGACGACGGAGCCGTAGTCGGGCGGGATGTCGTTCGGCGTGTAGGCGGGAGTGGTAACGTTCGTGAATCCATAGGTCGCAGGATTCGCGATGACCGTGTCGAGCAGGGTGTAGGCGTCGAACGCGTAGATCGTGATGCCGGGCAGGGTGGCGCGGAGATTCGCGATCTCGGCGGCGAGCTTCGGGTTGTAGAGGTTGACGATCTCCGAGGCCTCGCCGGCCCAGAACGGATTCGTGCGGTAGTTCGGCTTCTTCCCGAGGTCGGGGAGATTCGGCACGATGAAGTAGCGGCCGCCGGCGTTGTAGAGCGTGGTGATCGCGGTGGCGATGTTCTGCGCCATCTGCGTGGAGAGCGCGTCGGCATCGATGGGCGTGTCGCCCTGCACGGCATTGATCACATCGTTTCCGCCGCTCCACACGGAGAACAGCTTGGTGCCAATCGCGCCGTCGACGAGCGGCCCCATCTTGACGTTGTCCTTGTAATACTGGATCTGCGTCTGGAGGTTCGCGAGCAGATCGTCGGTATAGCCCGTGCCGCTCTCGCTGCCTCCCCAGGCGAAATCATGCCCGTCCGAGAGCGGGTCGCCGTCGTTGCGCTTCCACGTCGTGAAGCCCAGGCCCTGGTTCACATGCTCGATCCAGAGAGGCCCGTTGGACCACCGACCGTCGTCGTAAAAGTTCGAGTTATAGACATCCGTCTCGTTCAGAATCGTCTTGAGCTCGGCGACCGTATTTCCCCGGTCGCTCAAGCTGTCGCCGAAGGCAATGACGCCGCTGAACTTCGCGGCATGAGCGACGGCACCGACGGTCATCAGCACCAGCAGCGTGAAGCGGAGAATCATCGAACGCATGGGAGGAATTTGGGAGCCGAATGCCTGTCGTCAAATCCGAATTGCGCAGCCTGATTGTCCGCCGTTGCCCACGGCGGCCTTCTTCGGCTCAAGCCTGGTCGCCGCAGCCCTCGATTTGAAGCGGTGCCCGCACCATCTGTGCAACAGATGCAGATATTCCGGCATTGCTCGATCGTCCTTTTTTGCGTTCGCATGGCTGGACTCGCGGGCTTTCTTCCCGGTAGGTTTGGCAACCGGATATCGGCCCCGGGGCAATGGAAATCTACTTCACAGAGCGCAGGCTTCCGGAACTCGCAGGACTTTCGAAAAAAGCGTCGAGAGGTTCGAGTGTTTGCCGGGGAGATTTTTCAGCAAGCGCACGGATGGGTCGCCTTCATCCTGATCACGGTGGAGCTGGAAACTGCAACCTCCCGCTCGGCCTGAACATCATGAAACCGTCCGCTCAAATCAAACGTCTGACAGCAGGATCACTCATCTAATTTCTAGCAGTCGGTATCTTCCCGTTCTTTAATACTCATGGCGATTTCCGGGCTCCATCACCTCGCGATTATTTGTTCCGACTATGACCGTTCGAAGACGTTTTATACCGGAATCCTGAAACTCCCGATCCTCTCGGAAACCTATCGGGCGGAACGGCAGTCCTATAAGCTGGATCTGCAGCTCCCGGATGGTTGCCAGATCGAGCTGTTCTCCTTTCCATCGTCGCCCCCGCGCCCATCCTTTCCGGAAGCATGCGGACTGCGTCATCTGGCCCTGGAGGTCTCGAATCTCGATCAGGACATCGCAGAACTCGAGAGTCACGGGGTGGCCGTCGAGCCGGTCCGGGTCGATTCGTTGACGGGACGTCGCTTCACCTTCTTCGCAGACCCCGACGGACTCCCGATTGAACTCTACGAAAAATGACACCTAGCCTGTTCCTCTCCATTTTGAACAGCTTAGCAATAACCGCCGGCATTTTCTGCAGCATCATCCAGGTGACCCGCACGGCCGACCCGATCGAACTTGGCGTCAGGTGATTTTCCCATGAAGCTCGCAACGTTATTCCTAAGCCTGTTTCTCGTTTCCTGTGCGTCGGGCCGTGGCGTGCTTCCTCCGAAAACCCCATATGACGGGGTGAATACAACGGACGGAATCTCAGAAAAGGAAGCCATTCAGATTGTCATCAACTATGAAAGGCTATTCGTCGGCTGCGGTTGCCTCACTGGGGTCTCGGATGGGGGCGACCGCTGGATCGTTCACGGGAAATTCGGTTACGCCGGCACGCCTGTGAAAGGCACTTACATCCTGAAAGCTTCCGGAGAAATCGTCTCTTCGATCGGACCCTCCTTTACCCCGAACTCTCCATAGGACCGGGCATGAAGACCTCCCCGGACCTCATCTCACGCCACGATTCACTGGATTTTCCGGCACCGCTGCCATTTGTCCAAGGGGCAGCTACTCTGGCGCCCCAGCGTGAAAGGCCTTTCTCGGACCATGGACGATCGCATGCCAAGCATACCCGTCCCACCCGTTTGTAGCCGCGCGGACGCACCCCAAACGATCGGATAATGGCAATTCTCCGAACGATCTTTGGGCGCTGGGAACCGCATGAGGCCGTCAAACTCGTGGGCATCTCCAAGGACGTTTCCATCTCTATTGACAGGCTGGAGTGCGAGCGAAACAGCAAATCCGGGAAGATCAGGCTAAAGGGGGATTGCGGCGCCTGTTTCGTCGATTGGCTGGATGCCATTTGGAAGAAGGAAGGTCGCAGCCCTTTCCGGATGCATTCCGGCTCCCCCTGGAATCTAAGAGTCGATCTGAAAGGGATTCCCCCTTTCAATATCACCATTGATTATCGAAGTGTCTCCACGGAGTCTGAGATGTTCGAAGATACCACGGACGCTTTGATTGACGCTTTGCAGAAAGCCGAGAAAGATACCAGCCGCGTGTGACATAGCCTGCCAGTAAGATCCATGCGCTTGCTACCCCTCATCCTTGCTTTGCACGACTCCAGTGGCATCCCGCATTCTCGAGCCGCATTTCCCGCATCAGCGCACTCTTTCCAATTCAATCCAATGAAGTTCCTCGTTGCCATTGTTCTCCTGGGGATTGCCTCCGTGTATGCCGCGCCCCTTCCCTCGAACTTTGATGTGGATTCCAACCTCGGCTTCCTCGAGGGGGACTACATTCTGATCGGCAGAAAGCCGGATTCGAAGGAGACGTTCACGGGCACGGTTACCCTGACGAGGAACAAGGACAAACTGGACGTCGTTCGCGTCGTAGCCGGGCAGACCACTTATGGAGTCGCCTTTTACGACGCCATCACGCCGGATCAAATTGTCGTTCTGCGGATGAAGTTCACCGGGGATGCCGACAAGCTGTCAGCCGTTTATATGTGCAGTGCCGACCCGGATAACTACGCAAGAATCACGGGGTATTTGTATGACGGAGACACGAAATCCCCCGGACTCGAGGCTCTATTCCCCGCCGCGTCCCTTCCCGAAGCCGGCGAGGATGCTGCAGCAACCCCGTAGCACGACCGACATCCGATGATGTCGATCCTCCCTCCACATCACACCAGGTGCTGACTGGAGCGCTCGTGGAACGGGATTTGACGTTCCGCTAATGAAAACCGCATTTCCGCGTTGTCACTACATGCGAGCGGCTCTTTTCATTTTTCTCCTTCTCACCGGGTCCCCCGCTTTTTCAGGATCAGATGAGCCCCAGTTTACGCACCTTTCTGATGCGCTCTCATTTCTGGATCAGGCTTTGGATCAAAAAGATTGGGAAAAACTGGACTCCGCACTTTATCCACCATTTGGCTCTGAACAGCCCAATCGAAACAACTGGCCCCAGTTGGAACGGGCCAGAGGCGATCGTGCGCTGAAGACGATGTTTTTAGAGATGAGCTTTTCGGAGGATCGCTCGAAGTTTTCCATTGGTTACTGCGGCTCCGGCCCGCTTCTCCATACTCATATCGATTTCGTAAAGGTGGGAGACTCCTGGAGACTTACGGCTGTCTGGATGTGCCGATAAGCGGAAATGTTCACACTCTCACGTCCTTGAAAAGCCCTCACCCTTCCTTGGGTTCACATGCTGTGTCCGTCTTCAGGACAATACGAAATCGCCGACAACCTTGACGACGGTGACCATATGGACAGAAAGCCGTCTCACTATCAGCCATTCAGGTCTAGATTACTGCCTGGTTATGAAAAACACCATCAACCGGGCATTGAACCTGGCCCTCTATCTGGCGTTCTGTCTAATGGTCGCAACGGGGCTGGTCATCGCGTTTCGCCTTCCGCCCGGGAGAGCCGGGGGACGCGGACTCACTTTGTTCGGATGGGATCGACACCAGTGGGGGGATATTCACTTGTGGATATCCTATGCGTTCGTCGCATTTATCGCTGTCCATTTAGTCATCCATTGGAAATGGCTCGTTAAGATTGCCTCCTCCAATCAGTCATGGAGACTGTGGCTCGGGTTGGGAGCTGGGCTCGCAACGATATTGATTGTTTTATTATTCCCCACCGCATCGCGGTTCCAGTAGCAATCCGGCAGGGCTCCGGAAAATCCTATTGTTCCCTTTCTCACGGCCTGATCCAACAAACGCTCGAAAAATCTCAAGGGCCCGCTACGCTCCAAACGTATTACTCCTCCTTTAAGTATTCCAACCTCGATCGCTTCACTTCGGCCGTCCACTCGGCCGCCAAAAAGGTCGGCGCATCGACGGACCGGTCGGATTCGCGTATGATCACGTCAAAGCCGAATGTGGGAACGATGAACCGATCCGGGATTTATGATATCGTGGATCCTCGTAAATTCCCGCCGAAGAGGTGATCCAGATTCCGCTTCGCCTGTCTGAAAAATAGTCCCGCCAAATGCATCCGATTCATCCAGACGTTGAGCGTCTCTTTCAGGATGAGATTCAGCCGAACGAAAGCCTGGCATGGAGCGCGGCCCCGGCTCCGTCCCGGATTTCGCGAAAGTCTCTTCCCATCATGCTGTTTGGCATTCCGTGGACGGCGTTTGCGGTTTTTTGGATTTGCGCAGCCAGTGGATTCAAATTCCCGGATTTCACGCAAGCCTCCGGCCTTTTTCCGCTGTTCGGAGTCCCGTTTGTATTGATCGGGATTGGAATGTTGTCCTCCCCTATCTGGCTGAGGCGAAAATCAACCCACACCGGCTATTATATCACCAATCGCAGAGCGCTCCTGATCGAGAAGCACCTGTTCAGGGGATATAAAGTCCGCTCGTTTTATCCGCGCGACCTGCGAAATCTGGAACGCATCCAGTTACCCGATGGCTCCGGAGATATCATCCTGGACAGAGCCTACCGACCCAATGGCAATGGAGGAAGGAATGTCATTGAAATCGGGTTTTTCGGGATTCCCGACGCCCGATCCGTGGAACTCCTTCTACAGCGTCTTGCCGAACAGGGCGATGCGCCCAGGCCTTAGCATCGGAACGCCGATCAGCGCGGCTGAGGCTGGCTTCGAAGCCCGCTTTGCATTTGTCTTCGCTTACAGGATGACCGCGAACGCGAAAGGTTGACCAGGTGGATCTCCATCGGTCTCATCCGCGCTCGCTCGCTCGCTCACCCGAACGGTATGCCGAATCCGCCGCCGCCCGCACGGTGGAAAAGGACGCCTACGACTCGAAGCAGGAGGCCGTGGCGGCGCTGCGTCCCCGGGCGGACAAATTGATCCGCGAGATCTGGGATCACATCGAATTCGCGCACCGCGCCGACTCCACCCCCAACCGCCGCCGCAAATGCCGCGAGTGGGGGATTATTATGTGAGTCGGCGTGGGGAGAGGGAGGATTTGTGGTTCTTCGCTGTTTCAAGTGGGTAGAACACGGGGGAGAGCAATATGGAGGCGA
>CALGTD010000066.1 GCA_937901895.1 uncultured Spartobacteria bacterium
GGTAGGCGAAGCGGATGACGCCGATGAGATTCTCACCGCGGCAGGTGGCCTGGTAGCTGCCGTCGATGCCGCTCTGGAGCGGCGAAAGGTCCGTAAACGGGGGCGGTCCACCGAAGGAACCGGCGTGCGAGAAAGCGGCGGAAGCCAGGACGGCGAGCGAGCAAAGGACTGGGAGTTTCATAGAAGGCGTCGGCTGGAATTTCATTTTGAGAGAAACAGGTCAAGCGATTTCTCCCGGGATATGTTCCGCGGGTCGGGTCTGGTCACGGTTGCGCGCGGGTTGGAATTGTTGAGCGCAGCACGGACGCGGGCCCTCCCACTGGGCGCAACTCTGCACCCGATTCCGTTGCCGGCACAAGGAAGAAAGTGCCCGGATCGAAAATGCGGTCTCCCAGTCCGACCCGGCCGGAGAGGACCGTGAAGATGGCGAAGCGGCCCTGTTCCGTTGCGGGGCGGGGCTGATCGAGCTTCCACAATTCGACGACGAAATGTTCGCAGGACGCGATGACCTCGCCGTTCGGCACCGACAGGGTGGGTTCGTAATCGTTGAAGTCGATCGACGCCATGGACTCCTGGATGTGGAGCGCGCGTGGTGAGCCGTCGAGCCCCGGGCGGTTCCAGTCGAAGACACGATAGGTCGTGTCGCTATTCTGCTGGACTTCGACGATGAGGCAGCCTTCGCCAATCGCATGAATCCGGCCGCTCGGGATGAAAATGCTCTCGCCGGAGCGGACGGGAATCCGGTGCAGCGTCTGCTCGACCTCGCCGGACGTCATCGCCCGCTCGAAATCCTCGCGCGTCACCCCCTTGCGAAGTCCCGCATAAATGGAGGCACCGGGCAGGCAGTCGAGGAAATACCACATTTCCGTCTTCGGCTCGCCCTGAAGTGCGCCGGCGACGCTCGCGGGGGGATGCACCTGCACGGAGAGCCGCTCGCGTGCGTCGAGCAGCTTGATCAAAAGCGGAAAGCGGCGTGCCGGATGGTTCCCAAACTCCGCGCCGAAGATCTCGCGCCGGTGGTTCTTCCAAAGCTCGTGAAGCGTTTTGCCGGCAAACGGGCCGTCGTGGACCACGCTCTGGGCGTCCTCGCGATCGACGACCTCCCAGGACTCGCCGACCGGCGCGCCGGGGGGAAGGCTTTTTCCGAGCACGGTTTCCAGCCGGCGTCCGCCCCAGACGCGTTCCATCGACAGGGGTTCAAATACCAAGGGCTCCTTGACTTCCATCGTGTAGGAATAATCACGAAGCGGCCCGGGGACACGAGGAGATTTCTTTGCGTGGTCTTTTCCGCGCTCTTTATGGTTAATCCCTCCCGATGAACCGCACCGAAGTTTCCACCGAGATCCCCGTGATGTATTTCGACACGGACGCCGCCGGCGTGGTGCACAACATCGTTTATCTCCGTTTCATCGAGACGGCACGCACGCTGCTCGCGATCCAGCTCGGCATGAGCTTCGAAGAGATTGCGCGCACGCAGATCCATCCGGTCGTCACCCGGACCGAGATCGACTACAAACGTCCCGCGCTTCTTGGCGACACGGTGCGTGTGGACGGCCGCATCGCGGAGTGGTCGCGCGTGAAGTTCTGGTGCGACTTCGAGATCGTGCGGCCGCGGGATGGCGCGCTGCTTGTCACGTGCCGCCAGTCGCTCGCACTGGTTCAGATGCCGCAGGGGAGGCCGGTCCGGCTTCCCGAGGGCTTCCCGAACAACTTCGCCCTCCAGTGACGGTCCGCCGCGCCGTTTCCGCGCTCATTGCGCTTTGCGCGTTGCTGCAAATCCTGCTCGCGGGCGTCGGCTCGCTCTACAACGAGACCGACGGGCAGTATGCCGGTGCGGCCAAGCTCATGGCCCAGGGCGGGAGCTGGCTGATTCCCGAGAACAATGGCGCACCGCGCCTCGTGAAGCCCCCGTTGCTCTACTGGATGATGGCGGCCTCGTTCCGCGTCTTCGGACTGAACGAATTCGCCGCGCGTCTTCCGAACGCACTCGGTGTGACGGCGTGGGTGCTCGCGACCTTCGCCATTGGCGCGCGTCTGCATGATGTGCGCACCGGCTTCACCGCCGGAATCGTGCTGCTCACCCTGCTGGGCACGGCGACCCTTGGCCGCATCGTGATGCCCGAGCCCGTCTTCTGTGCGTTCATTGCGTGGTCGATCTGCTGCGGCCTGCGGGTTCTGGCCGGAGATCCGGGCCGCGCACTGGCGTTTCTTTTCTGGATGTTTGCCGGGCTGGCGGCGTTTACCAAAGGAGTTCACGGCCTGTTGTATCCGCTGGCGACGGTCGGACTCGCCGGGATCCTTGTCGCGGAGTGGCGCCCGCGCCTCGGTCGCCTGCTCGATCCGTGGGGAATCGGCGCGTTTTTGGGAGTCAATCTTCCCTGGTATCTGCTCGTGGAGGCGAAATACCCGGGCTGGCTCGCATCATGGGTGTCCTCCGAGCAAATCGGGCACCTCGCCGGAAGCGATGCGCCGGCCGGCGCGCGCGGCAACGTGCCGGCGATGCAGTTCCTTTTGCTTCATCTCGCGTGGTTTTTCCCGTGGAGCATCGTGGCGGCGGCCATGTTTTTCGCTCGTCGCGACCCGGTTGTTGCCGCACCGCGGGCATTCTCCGTCCTGGTTGCCGTGTGGGCGTCGGTCGTGGTGCTTCCGCTCCTGCTGATGGGGCAGCGTCAGGACTATTATGCAATGGCGGCCTGGCCGGCCTTCGCGTTGTGGGTGGCCGGATTTCGGGACCGTTTGCGGGCACCTGCGATTTCGGCGGCGCTGATTGCGGCGCTCAGCCTCGCCGGGCTGGCAGCCGTGCTGGTCTTCGTGCCGGCGGATGGAGCGTCAACCACCGTGGCGGAGCGGGCAACCGCGTGGACGACTGTTGTGGGATTCGGACCCGAGGTCTGGAACGGCCTCCGCTGGCTGGGGGTGGGTGCATTCTCGCTGACCCTGGCTTTGCTGCTCGCGGCCCTTGTCGCCCGGCGCTTTTATTTTGGCGCGCTCACGGCGGCGGCGTCGGTGATCTCCGTCTTCGCGACGTTTGGTTACGCCTTTGTTGCGCCGTATTTTTCGCTGGCGAATGCTGCGGACGAATTGAATCGCGAGGAATTCGCCGCTGCGCCGATCGTTTTCGAAGGCGGGCTCGACACGGCCAGCAGCCTGCTCTTCTACACGAATCGTCCGCTGCTGCTGATCGACGACACCCTGCGCGACCCCGGCGCGGTTGCCCGGGAGGAATTCATCGCGCTCTGGCGACGCGGAGGGGCGCTCACCTTCGTCGTCGAGCGGGCGCGCGTGGCGGATTGGGAGGGGGTGCTGGGGCCGCTTCCCGAGCCGTCGGCCATTTGCGGGACGCTGGCTGTATTCTCGCGCGGGGATTGACAGACTTTTCTTTGTCGGCCGGCGAGCCTTCGTGCTTAACTGGCGGACTCTATGGAAAACGTGATCATCGTCGGCACCGGATGCGCCGGCCTTACCGCGGCCATCTACACGGCGCGCGCGAATCTCTCCCCCCTCGTCCTCGAAGGCCGCCAGCCTGGTGGTCAGCTCACCACCACCACCGAAGTGGAAAATTTCCCCGGCTTTCCGGATGGCGTGAACGGTCCGGAGTTGATCATGCGCATGCATGCACAGGCCGAGAAGTTCGGCGCGCGGTTCAAATACGGCACCGTCGAGGAGTTCGAGCACGTGGACGGCGTCAACCGCATCAAGGTCGACGGCGCATGGATGGAAACGAAGGCGCTCATCGTGGCCAGCGGCGCCTCGCCGCGTTATCTCGGCCTCGATCGCGAGAAGGAACTCATCGGTCACGGCCTCACGTCCTGCGCGACCTGCGATGGTGCGTTTTACCGCAATGTTCCGGTTTGCGTGGTCGGCGGCGGCGACTCGGCGGCGGAGGAGGCGACGTTTCTCACGCGTTTCGCGAGCAAGGTGTATCTCATTCACCGTCGCGACAGCCTGCGCGCGTCGAAGATCATGGCAGATCGCGCCCTCGCCAACCCAAAGATCGAGCCGGTCTGGAACAGCGTGGTCACGGAATATCTCACCGATGACGCCGGCCAGATGCGTGCCGTGAAACTGAAGAATGTCAGCACCGGAGCGGAATCCGAGCTGGAGGTGAAATGTGTCTTCGTCGCGATCGGCCACGAGCCGAACACGCAGCCGTTCCGCGGCAAGATCGATACCGACGAGGCTGGCTACCTCAAGCAGGTCAGCGGCACGTTCACGAACATTCCGGGAGTCTTTGCCGCGGGCGACGTTGCCGATCACGTCTATCGACAGGCCATCACCGCCGCCGGCCAGGGATGCGCCGCCGCGATCGACGCCGAGCGCTGGCTCGCCGCCCAGGAGTGAACCACCGGGCGCACAAGGAACACAGGATGGAGAACGCGTTCGTGTCCTTTGTGCTCTTCGTGGTGGATCGATGAAATTCTGCGACCTCACCCAGTTTTACTCGCCGGTCAGCGGCGGGGTGAAACGCTACATCGAGCAAAAGGTCGCGTATCTGCGCGAGCACTGCCCCGGGGACTCGCACCTGCTCATTATTCCGGGGGAGCGAACGGAGCAGTCCGGCGACGACGTGGCGCGTGTTTACACGATCGAATCCCCGCTTGTGTCGAAAACGTCGCGTTACCGTGCGCTGCTGAACCTCGGCCTCGTCGAGCAGATCCTCGAGTCCGAACGACCCGGTCTCATCGAGTCGAGCGACCCGTATCAGATCGCGTGGAAGGCGGTCGCCTCGGGGCGGGGACTGGGCATTCCGGTCGTCGGATTTTACCACTCGCATTTTTCCGAGGCCTACATCCGCACGGTCGCGAAGTTTTTCGGACGGTTTGCCACCGAGGTTGCGGAGGAAATCTGCCGCCGCTACGTCTGCGCGCTCTACAACCGGTTCGAGCGCACGTTCGTTCCGAGTCCCGCGCTGGCCGCCGTGCTTCGGGAATGGGGGGTGGGCAACATCGAGCACACCGATCTCGGTGTGAACATCGACGTCTTTTCACCCGCGCCCGAGCCGGCGTTGCGGGAGGAAATCGGCATTCCGGCTGATCGCGTGCTGCTGCTTTACGTGGGGCGGCTTGCCGCCGAAAAGAACGTGAAGACGCTGTTCGCGGCCTTCGAGGAACTGCATGCGCGGGAGCCCGGCCGGTTTCACCTTCTCGCCGTGGGCGATGGCACGCGACGGGCCGACCTCGAGCATGCCCGGGCCGCGACTGGAGCGGTGAGCTGGCTGCCGTATTGCGGTGACGCCCGCCAGCTTGCGCGGCTTTACCGGGCGGCGGACCTCTTCGTGCACCCCGGCATTCTGGAGACGTTCGGACTCGTCACGCTCGAGGCGCAGGCGTGCGGGACGCCGGTCGTCGGCATTCGCGGCAGCTACATGGACCGCATCATTTTCACGAACCAGACGCACTGGGCTGCGGAGAACACCCCCGCCGCGCTGGCCGAGGCGATTCGTGTGATGGCGGCCGCCGAAGGCCTCGCGGCCAGTCGCGTCGTGCGCGAACGCTACAGCTGGCGGACGATTTTCGACCGGCTGTTTTCCGTTTACCGGACGGTCGTCGCAGAATACAACCCGTAGCTAGTGGCTCTCCCTCCCGGCATTGTCATTCGCAGATACGAGCCCCGCGATCGCGAGGCGGTCCGTCACTTGTGCTGCGAAACCGGCTACCTCGGGCAGCCGATCGATCCGGTTTTTGAGGATCGCGAGCTCTTTGCCGACTACCTGACGTCGTATTACACGGACCACGAGCCGGAGTCGTCCTTCGTGCTCGAACAGGATGGCGTCGTGAAGGGCTACCTGCTCGGCTCGCGCTTTCCGCTCCGCCAGCAATGGCACGGGCTCTTTCTCAATCTCGGCCTCTTCTGGCGGGCGATGCTCCGTTACCGGACCTACAACCGCGCCACCCGGGATTTCATCGGCTGGATCCTGCGCAACTCGTGGCGCGAAGTGCCCGCCGCGCCGCGCTGCAACGCCCATTTTCACATTAACTGCCTGCCCGAGGCGCAGAGCGTTGCCGGCACGCGCGAGCTGATCAACCAATACCTCGAATATCTCCGCGACGCCGGTGAAAAGGCGGTGTTCGGGCAGATGGTCACCTTCGAGAACCGGCGCGGGGCGGCGATCTTCCAGCGCTACGGATTTCAGGTCCTCGAGAAGAAGGAGATCACGAAATACCGGAAGATCCATCCGGAGCCTGTCTACCTGACCACGGTGATCAAGCATCTCGACGATTCGACGAAACGTCCGATGCAGGCTGCGACGCGCTGATCGCGGGTCAGGTCATCAGTCGCTCATTTTCCCTTCGGCGCGCGATCTCGGCGGCCTTGTCGCGCTTCCAGAATTCCGCGAACGACTCGTTCTTGTGCACGATCTTCGGGTCGGCCGGGATTTTGTCCATCAGCCAGCACAGCCACCGCGGCGGCTCGGCGGGGTCCCACTGCGGGACGACCGCGTTGAGGTCGTTCAGTGTCTTCAACGCAACGAAGACGCCGAAGAACGCCCTCGGCGCATCGGTGAAGGCCGCCGCCATCAATCCGAAAATGATCGCGAGCTGCATCACGGCGACGCGCGCGAAGTTTCCATCCGCCATCCGCTCGATCCAGAAAAACGGGCGTTTCCGCATCCCGGGCAGATCCATTGCGAAACCGGTCGCGAGGAACAGCAGCACGCCGGCGCAACCGAGGCCCACGCTGTGCCAGTCAAGACCGACCTCCGCGCCGCGGCCGTTGAGCGTCAGCAAAAGCAGGAGCATTCCGAGGAAGAATCCGTGTGCCGCGGAGAAGATGAGGTTGATCGTGAGGAAGTGCGGGAGAAACGACCCCGAGGAGACCCGCGGGCCGCGGCCGGTGCTCCGGGCGGCGTGCTGGAAATGGCCCCGGCAGGGCACGAGGCGGCGGTGAATCACGATGCGCGCCGCGATGAAGAGGGTGGAGGCCAGGGTTTCAAACCAATAGACCCCGAGCATCGTGCCCGACGTCCATCCTTCGAAGAACCATCCGATCGCCGGCACGGCATTTACTGCGAGAGCGGAAATGGATCGCAGCAGCGTTCTCACGCGCGGAAAATGCCCGAAGCGCGGGTGATTTTGAACCGGGAAATCCGGCGCCTTTTCGTATTTTCGCGTCCGTGAGACAGGGACGGACGAGGGCCGCGTGGATTTATTCGTGGCGCAACGCGTCGATGGGGTCGAGTCCGGCGGCGCGGCGTGCGGGCGCGAATCCAAAGATGACTCCGATTGCCGCGGAGAAGAAGAAGGCGATCAGGTTGATGCGAAGGTCGAAGATGAAGGGAACCTGGATCAGCTTCGAGAGGGAAAAGCACAGGCCGAAGGCGATGAGGATTCCGGCCAGCCCGCCAACGCACGACAACGTGATGGCCTCGACGAGAAACTGGAGAAGCACCTCCCGCGCACGTGCGCCGATCGCGAGGCGGATGCCGATCTCCCGGGTGCGTTCGGTGACGCTGACGAGCATGATGTTCATGATGCCAATGCCGCCGACCAGCAGACTGACCCCCGCGACGGCCGCGAGAAGCATCGTCATCATCTTCGTCGATGAGCTGAGCGTCTCCGCGATCTGACGGGTGTCGAATACGTTGAAGTCGTTGTCCTCGTTGCGGTCGAGGTTGCGTCGCGCCCGCATGAGCGAGGTGATGTCGGCGATCAGGCGATCGCTGTTCGCTCCGTCCTCGGCGGAAATGGTGATCTGTGAAATGTCCCGCGATGACGTGCGGCCGGTCAGCCGCCGCTGCAGCGAGGAAAGCGGCACGACGATCGTGTCGTCCTGGTTGCCCATGCCGGACTGGCCCTTGGGCGCGAGCACGCCGATGACCTGGAACGACGCGGAATAGGGTGTCTGCGCGTCGGAGCTGGAAATGCTGCCCGACGAGGTGGATTTCGGTTTGCCCAGACGGATGAGTTTTCCGACCGGGTCCTCGGATCCGAAGAGCTCGTTCTTCACGGTGTCGCCGATCACGCAGACGGCGGCGCCGTCGCGCACGTCCGCGTCATCGAAAAATCGGCCGGCGGCCAGCTTCCAGTTGTTGATCTGAAAATACGGCGGGGTCGTGCCTGTGACGTTCGTCGAGCGGGCGTTCTGCCGAAAGATCGTGCTCAGGCTGCTGCTGCTCACGGGCGCGATCGCCGCAATTCCGTTGATTTGTGTCGCGAGCGCATCCACATCGGACTGCCGGAAATTCGGCACGCCGGCGGACGAGGAACGCGGGCCGAATCCCATGCCCGGACGCAGCATGACGAGGTTGCTCCCGAGACTGGAAATCTGGTTCTTCACCGCCATCGTGGTGCCCTGCCCGAGCGTGACCATCGTGATTACGGCCGCCACGCCGATGATGACGCCGAGCACCGTGAGAAAGGCGCGCATGAGATTGCGACGGATTTCCCGGAGGGCGATGTGAAGGGCGTTTCCGAGCATGGCTTCAGTTTCGAGAGTGGTCCGTATCGATGCGGCCGTCGCGCACGTGAATCACTCGCCGCGCGTAGGCGGCCACGTCGTCCTCGTGCGTGACGAGAATGACTGTGATGCCGTGCTCGGTGTTCAGCCGGACGAGAAGGTTCATGATCTCCACCGTCGTTTTGGAATCGAGGTTGCCCGTCGGCTCGTCTGCAAAGAGCGTGGATGGCGAGGTGACGATCGCCCGCGCGATCGCGACGCGTTGTTGCTGGCCGCCGGAGAGTTCGGCGGGTGTGTTTCGAAATTTCCCGCCAAGTCCGACGGTTTCCAGCGCCTGCGTGGCAAGACGGCGGCGTTCACGGGCGGGCACGCCGCGATAGATCATCGGCAGTTCGACATTTTCGAGGGCACTGGTGCGGGCGAGAAGGTTGAAGCCTTGAAAAATGAAGCCTAGTGCGTGCCGGCGAAGGAGGGCGCGCTGGTCGGCATTGAGCTGGTCTACGGCGATGTCCCGATACTGATACCGGCCCGACGTTGGTGTATCGAGGCATCCGAGGAGGTTCATGAGGGTGGATTTGCCGGAACCGCTGGGTCCCATCACGGCCACGAAATCCCCTTCGGCAATGGTGAGGTCGATGCCGCGCAGGGCCTGGAACGCGGCGGCGCCGGTGCCATAGGTCTTGGTGATTCCGCGAAGCGCGATCAGAGGCTGCGTCATGGCTGCGGTGCGCGCGCGTGAATGATCACAGGCATCCCTTCGGACACGCCATCGCCCGAGATCACGGTCGCACTTCCGTCGCTGAGTCCGGTTTCCACCTCGACGGGCGACGGCTTGCCATCCAGCAGCGTCCAGATGCGGGCGCGCTGGCCGGGCTTTGGCGCGGACGCGGCATCGTCCGCGGGCGGTCTTCCGCTTCCCATGCGTCGCGGCGGGCCGGGCACGAGACTTTGCACGAACGACCGCTTCGGCGCACCGGCAGGCGCGGCACTGGCGGTGGCGGACGCGGGGTCGAAGCGCAGCGCGGCGTTCGGAACCAGCAGCACGTCCTTCGCCTCCGCAACGGTGATCTCGGCGGTGGCGGTCATGCCCGGCCGCAAACTCAGGTCGTCGTTCCCGACTTCGAGCTCGGTCTTGTAGGTGACGACGTTGTCCGTCACCGTCGATCCGAACTCGACTTTTTTGACGGTCGCCTCGAAGGACCTGCTGGGCCATGCATCGACGGTGAATGTTGCCCGCTGACCGGGCTTCAACTGCCCGATGTCGGCCTCCGCCACCGCGACTTCGAGCTTCATGTTCTCGAGCTTCTCCGCGACCACGAAAAGCTCCGGGGCCGTCATGGTTGCGGCGACGGTCTGGCCCGGCTCGATGTTCCGGCTCAGGACGATGCCGTCGACGGGCGAGCGGATCACCGATTTCGTGAGGTCGCTTTCATTGGCGCCCACGTTTGCCTGTGCCTGGCGCACCTCCGCCTGTGCACTGGCGAGATCGGCTTTCGCGCGCTCGACTGCGGCAATCGCGGCATCCATGTCGGCCTGCGAAGGAAGTTTGCCGTCGCTGGCCTCCTTCAGCTTTTGCAGGCGCAGAAGGCTGGCTTCGCTTTCGATCAACGTCGCCCGCGCCTGACCGACCTTCGCTTCCGCGGCGACTGCCGCTGCGCGACTGCTTTCCGTCTGCCGCTCGAGCTTGCTGGTGTCGAGCTGTGCGAGAACCTGTCCGTTGGTCACGCGGTCATTCGTATCGACGAGCACCTGCGTGACCGTGCCCGACAACTCGCTGCCAACCGTGACCTCGTTGGTGGGTTCGAGGTTTCCGGTGGCGGTAATGGTCATATCGAGATCTCCGCGCCGCACCGGTTCCGTGATGTAGGTGGTCCTGTCGGCATTGCCCGAGCCGATGGCGCGCCAGACGAAAAACCCCGCGACCAGCAAAATGGCCACGGCTGCGAGGATGAAAAACTTCCCGCGTCGCGACGAAGTCCGGGCCGATTCGATGATTTGGGAGAGTTCGCTCATGGTTGCTGCCAGCCTCCGCCGAGGGATTTGTAAAGTTGGACGTATGCGTTCAGTTGGTCGGTCTCGGCGATCGCGCGAGCTTCCTCCACGGACAACTGGGTGCCCTGCACGTCGAGCACGGTAAGGAGATCCACCTCGCCGGCCTCGTATTGACGGGTGGCGAGATCGGAGGCTTCGCTCGCCGCGGCGTCGGATCTGCGCAGGATTTCCATGCGCTCGCCGATGCGACGGATCGCAACCATTGCGTTCTCGACCTCGGACAGTGCGGTGAGCACGGTGGATTCGTAGGCGTAGACCGCCTGTTCCGCCTGGGACTTTCGAATGCGGATGTCCGCGGTGATTCTGCCGCCCTCGAAAACGGGCTGTGCAAGGCTCGCCATCAAACTGCCTGCCAGCGTGCGTGCCGCGGCCTCCGGTGAAAAGATCGTGCCGGTCCGCAGGGCTTCGAGCCCGAGGGAGCCCCCAAGGTCGATGGTCGGCAACCGCTCGAGTTCCGCAGCCGTCTTGCGATGATACGCGGCGAAAACGGCATCGATGGCGGCGCGCACGTCGGGACGGTTGTTCAGGGCCTCGCTGGGAACTCCGACGGCGAGCCTGGCGGGCACGCGGGGCAGCGGACGCGGGCGATCCAGCAGGTGGTCGAGCCTGCCGGGCGTCTGTCCACAAAGCACGGCGATCTGGTTCTTCGTTTCCGAGATGGTCTTTTCAAGGGACGGAATGGCGGCGCGTGCCTGCTCGAGCGTGCTGACCGCCTGCTGGACCTCGAGCGTGTCGCTGATGCCGGCCTCCTGCTTCCACCGGGTGATTTCCGTCGTCCGCTCGCGGGTTGCGACATTGCGCCGCACCACGTCGAGTTGAGCCTGTGTGCCGCGCAAGGTGATGTAGGCCGACGCCACATCGGCCGTGAGGGTGACCTGCACCGCGTGGTAGTTCTCGATCGTCTGCGCGACGTCTCTCGTCGCCGCCTTGAGGTTTTGGAGCTGCCGTCCAAATAGGTCGATCTCCCAGCTCATGTCGAGCGAGAGGTTGTAGGTCTCGCTGCGCGTCACGCGGCCGGTGCTCTGCTCGTCGCGACGCTGGATCCGGTCCGACGCATTGCCGGATATGACAGGGAGCAGACCGGCGAGTTGAACGCTGCGCTCGCCGCGGGATTCCGCGATCCGTGCGAGGGCCGTCTTGATATCGGGGCTCGCGGAAAGGGCCTGCGCGACAAGCGCGTCCAGAACGGGGTCGTTGAACCGCTTCCACCATTGCCGGATCGCTTCCGGATTCAATGAGCCGTTCCTGGACGAACCATTCCATTTCGACGGGACGGACACGGAGTTCTTCCACGCGTCACGCGGGCCCGCGCAACCGGCGAGAATGGCGCCCGCGGCGAGGAGTGCAGCCGCGCGCGACGGGAGCGCGCAGACGGGAGGAACGGAGGTTCGCAGAGGCCGGACCACGTTGAGCGGGGAAATCATTGCGGACGATTTGAGGATTTCGACCGCGATACGCGGGTCGGTGGAGTGGGAAGATGAACTTTCACCAAATGGTCCGCCCACTCTTCCGGGGTGCCGATCGCCGCCTTGTGACGAAGCGTCAGCATCGTGCAGTGCACCACCGCGCCAACGATCTCGTGGGCGTGAAGGTCCGGGCGGCTCAACTTCAATCGACCAAGCCGGTTTTCCGCCTCGAGGTAGGCTTCGATCGCGGCGGCGTCCTCGATCGGCGGGATCTTTCGTTTCGATGAAGACGGTCGGTGTGCGCCCTGGCCTTCCAGGACCATGCGCCGCGGCACCAGACGATGAAGCTTTTCGAAAAGTGCCAGGATTGCGGCTTTCAAATTCGCCGCCGGGGAGCCCTTCCCGACACGAGCCTGCAAGGTGTCGCGCCAGAGATTGGATTCCGTTTCACGGGTGAGTGCGGCCTCGAAGAGAGCCGCCTTGGTCTTGAAACGCTGAAACAGCACGCCCTCTGAAACTCCTGCGCGTTGTGCGATGAGGGCGGTTCCGGCACGGGGGCCCTTCTCCAGAAAAACCTGGGCCGCGACCTCCAGGATGCGATCGTCATCGTATATTCGAGGTCGCGGCATAAGTGAGTGCTCACTTATTTATCAGTCGCAGCTCGTTCGCAATAGTAATTTCGTTCCATTGCGGACCGATGCAGTCCGTGCCCATCCCGCGCTCGGGTTGCACGTTGGGGCGCGCGTCAGCGCCAGAGATTGCGGTCCAGCGTGCGGTATTGGATCGCCTCGCCGATGTGCTCGGGCCGGATGGCGGCGGACTCCGCAAGGTCGGCGATCGTGCGCGCAACCTTGAGAATGCGGTCATAGGCGCGTGCCGAGAGCTGGAGTTCGCTCATGGCAAGCCGGAGCATTTCGGTGGACTCCGCATCGAGACGGCAATGCGTCTTGAGCTGCCCGTGTGACATCTCCGCGTTCGTGCGGATGCGGCTGTTCCTGAAACGCTCCGCCTGGGTTTCCCGCGCGGCGACGACGCGCGCACGAATCGCCGCCGACGGCTCGGCGCGTTCGTCGCTGTGAAGTTCGCGAAACTCGACCGCCGGCGCCTCAACGTGGATGTCGATGCGATCGAGCAGCGGACCCGAAATGCGATTGCGATAATTCTCCACCTCGCGAGGCGAGCAGCGGCACTCGCGTTTCGGATTTCCGAACCACCCGCATTTGCAGGGGTTCATGGCTGCGACGAGCATCACGTTCGCGGGAAAGACGACCGTTCCCGCCGCGCGGCTCACGGTGACCTTGCGATCCTCGAGCGGCTGGCGGAGCACCTCGAGCGTCGAGCGTCGAAACTCCGGAAGTTCGTCGAGGAACAGCACGCCATGGTGGGCAAGACTGACTTCCCCTGGCGCGGGATTCGCCGAGCCGCCGATGAGTCCGATGTCGGAGATCGTGTGGTGCGGCGAGCGAAACGGACGCGCGGTCACGAAGCCCTCGCCATCGAGCAGACCCGCGACGCTGTGGACCTTCGTGGTTTCGATCGCCTCCTCGAGCGTGAGCGGCGGCATGATCGTCGGGATGCGTTTAGAGAGCATCGACTTGCCGCTGCCAGGCGGGCCGATGAGGAGCAGCGCGTGATTTCCCGCCACGGCGACCTCGATGGCGCGCTTCACCTGCTCCTGGCCCTTGACCTCCGCAAAATCGAGCTCGTGCTCCTGCGAAATCCCGTTGCCAAATTGCGAGATGACCGGCTCGAGCTCCCGCTGGCGCGTGAGAAACTCATAGGCCTCGCGCAGGGAGGTGACTCCGTAAACCTCGATGCCCTCGACGGCGGCGGCCTCCATCGCGTTTGCAGCCGGGACGATCAACGCCTTCCTCTTCCGTCGGCGGGCTTCGATGGCGATGGAAAGCGCGCCCTTGATCGGCCGAACCTCGCCGTTGAGCCCCAGCTCGCCGACCACGAGGCAGCGATCCAGCCTCGGCACGTCGGCATCCTCCGCGACGGCGATCATTCCAATGGCGATCGGCAGGTCGAATGATGGCCCTTCCTTCTTCAGGTCGGCGGGAGCGAGATTGACGGTCGTGCGCGCGCGCGGCCAGCGGTAGGCGCTGTTCGCAATCGCCGTGGTCACCCGGTCGCGGCTTTCGCGAACGGAGGCGTCGGGAAGGCCGACGATCACGACGACCGGTTCTCCGCTGCCGGAATTGACCTCGACGGTCACTTCACATGCATCCACCCCTCGCAATGCCGCGGAGTAAACCCTCGTGAGCATTCCGGGAAGTTAGCTTCCCCGGATTTTGAGTGAAGCTCTCATTTGCATTGCGCGGCGTCCGCGTGCGGACAGATCGACGTGACTTCAAGGAATCAGCGGCGACAGGATGTCGAGTGCCTTGTCGAGCACGTCGGTGGCGTTGTTCGGCACTTGCTCGATGATGTCGATGCCCGTTTCGATCACGGTTTCCCCGAGAGCGCGGGCGAGCCGCGGCGAGAGGTCTTCCGCGGGAGTATCGATCGTTCCGCCGACTTTCACCGGAGTCCATTGATACCCGTCGCGGAGTTCGGTGAAGACTTTCTCCTGGGAGCCCGGAAGCCAGCGAAGCGTCTGTGAGGTGACGCCCACCTGGAAGTCGCCGTCGATCTTTCCATTTGCGGAAATGCGGCAGGAGCCTTCGACGCGAACCAGGCCTTTGGATTCGAGAACGAAGTCGGTGACATCAGTCGCGTCGGCGGAGTGGGTAAACTTTCCCGAAATCTCGTGAATGGGCATCCGCTCGAACTGCGGCGCGCGGGTGAATCGCGCGACGGCAGCCTGGACCGGGACGCCCTGCAGGACGCCGTCGGTGAGAAGGAAAACGCCGGTCGTAACCGGAGCTGAGCCTTCCTTCCGGACCGAGTGCGCGCTGCCGGATACGTTTCCGGAGAGGCGCTGCTTCCACACGCCGTCGAGCAGGTCTGCCGCGTCGATGTCCTGCCAGTCCGCCCGGATGTCGAATTTCTTCCCGCCGGCTTCCCCCGAGAGGGAAACGCGGCCGTTGTTCCCGAGACGAAGGCTTGTCTGCGTGATGTAGGCGACTCCCTTTTGAAAGCGAATACGGGATTCGATGATCGCGAGCGGCGGCCGGTCCGGGATATCGAGTGTGCCGCCGGATGCGTCCACCAGCCATCCGGCTCCGTCGGGACGCAGCCGCAGATCGGCTTTCTCGATGCGGCCGAAGCCTTCGATATCGAGGTCGGTCACGCCTGCGTGGATTCCCCCCAGCTCGAAGCGATTGGGAAGGAATCCCCGTCGGGGCGGTGCGGGCGGAGGCGCCGCCCCGGGGGCGGCGGTCTCGGGGGTTGTGCGGATCGTTGCGCGGAGCCGCTGGATGTCGAGTTGCTCGATCCGCCAGACGCCATCAAAAATTGCCCGGAAATTGACTTCCGCGCGCGCCTGTTGCGCTTCGAGGCTGCCGACGAATGACTGGGGAAGGCCTGTCGCGCGGATCTCTCTGGAAAAGACCGACGGTCCGCTCCACGCGAGCGGGTCCAGGCTGGCCTCGGCATTCAATGCCTGCCCGGTGCGGGCGGCAACCAGCGAGCGGAACGCATCGCTTCGAAGGTAGCTCCGCACCCACAGGCCTGCGGCGAGCGCGGCGACGGCGAGCAGGACAACGAGGCATCCCAGCACGATCCACAGGCGGCGCATGGAGCGAACCTAGGGAACCCTACAGGTGCGCGAAAGCCGGAAATACGCCGGAGACCGGCCTGCCGGACAAGGGTGGGGGAGCTGATTCTGTTGCAAAAAGCGGGACGGCTCCTACCTTGGTCCTCGCGATGTCTTACCCGTCTCGATGGGAGCGCTCCGCATGGCGGCTCCATCCGGTCGAATGCCACGCCCGCTTGCTACCGGGCGTGTCGGATGCTGCGTGTTCGCATTCCGCCCGATGAGCGCGGTGACGAATCCCGAGAAGCCGTTGACCGCGGAGGCCAGACGGAAGCTGATTGCGGAACGCACGAAGCGTTCCGTCTTCTGGAAAACCGTCCATATTCTCGGTTCGCTGAAGCTCGCGTTGCTGCTTCTCGCCACGATCGGGATCGCTTGCGCGGTGGCGACCTTTTACGAGAGCTCGTTCAACACCAAGATCGCGCGGGCCTACATCTACAAGGCCCCCTGGTTTCTCGTATGGCTCGGCGTGCTCTGCGTGAACCTCATCGCGGTGACGATCACGCGCTGGCCCTGGCAGAAAAAGCACACCGGCTTCATCGTGACGCATTACGGGATTGTCATTCTTCTGATCGGCGCCGTGATCGGTTCGCAGTTCGGGTTCGAGGGCAATGTGACCGTCCACAAGGATGGCGCGCCGGTGAACCGGATCACCACGAGCCGCAGTGTCGTGCAGTTCGACGATCCGCTCGGCGAAGCGGCGGTGTTGCTGCCGTTCGACGCGGAGCTTGCCCTGCCATCGGAGGCGCGTCCGAAGGTTTTCAGTCCGCCGGGATTCCATGTGCAGATCGTGGTGGATGACCACAGCGACCGGCTGGTGCAGGAGGAGAAGCTGATCAACTCCCCGGAGGGCGGACCGGGGGTGATGATGGATTTTTCGACCGCGATGATGGGCCAGAATGTGGAGATGCCTTTCGTGTTACGGGCGGACGGCGGCATGGAGCGGGATTTCTTCGGACTCGCGAGGATTGCGTATCTGCCGAAACTGCCCGACCGGACGCCGAAGACGGTCGCTGAAACGCGCATGGTGTTCGCGAAATTTGCACCGGTCGGTCAAAGCGAATCCGAGCGTGCCGGACTCGATGTCCATTTGAGCGCGGACGGATCGACGATCACCGCCGGGACGCCCGGTCAGGAGCCACAAACGTGGAAGCGCGACCACGTGATCGGACGCACGGTGCAGGCCGGTGACACGTCGCTGGAGGTGCTGTCGTATTGGCCGGATTTCAAGCTCGAGAACGGACAGCCGGTGAGTGTCTCTGACGAACCCAACAACCCCGCGCTGCTCGTGCGGATCACCGGTCCCGCGGCGGTCGCCGGCGCCGATGCGAGGCCGTTGCTCGAGATGGCTCCCGATTCGGAGGGTGTCGCGTATCAGCTCAGCCGGGCCGGACAGGTCGTGGGCTCCGGCCGGGTGAAAGTGGGGGAGTCGTTCGCGTTGGGCTGGGCGGACTGGACGGCGACCGTGAAGGAGCTCTTGCCGCACGCGGCGATCACGACGGAGTTCGTTCCGGGACCCGAAGGCACCGAGGGGATTCCGGGATTTCGTGCCCGGCTTCGGGATGCCAATGGTGTCGAGGGTCCTGCGAAATGGGTGGCATCCGGTGCTTTCACGACGCTCCTGCACCCGAAGTCGCCGCTCCGCGTGATCTACGGGCTCGAGTCGAAACAGGTGCCGTTCAGCATCCGGCTGGTTGATTTCGAGGTGCCGCGACTTGAAGGCACGGAGACGCCTTCGAATTTCATCGCGACCGTCGAGTTTCGCGACTCCAAGACCGGCGAGACCAGGATCGGAACGGCGAAGATGAATCACCCGGCGAGCTGGCCTGGCGGTCCGCTCGCCCTGATCACCGGGTGGAACTACAAGTTTTCGCAGGCGCAGTGGAATCCGCAGGATCTTGGCGAGACCACGCTGCAGGTGCTTTACGATCCCGGCTGGCTGCTGAAGTGGTTCGGCTCGCTCCTGATCTGCGCCGGCATCTTCATCATGTTCTACATCCGTCCGAAGAAATCGTGAGACTCCTCCTGCTGCTTCCCCTTCTGCTTTGCGCGACGGTTGCCCGCGCGCTCGATACGACGGTGCTCGAGTCCCTTCCCGTGCAGGAAGGCGGTCGCAAAAAGCCCTATCTCGTCTTCGCGCAGGAGAGCCTGCTTTCGATTTCCGGCCGGAAGTCGGTCGAGATCGACGGACGCAAGCGCGGAGCGATGGAGGTTGTCACGGACATTTGGATGCAACCCGAGGGGTGGGACGACCGGCCCCTCATTCGCATCGATCACCTGACGCTCAAGGAAGCCGCCGGCCTCGACAAGGAGCGAAAACTTTTCTCGCACGCGGAGCTGGCCGGGAATCCGGCGTTCGTTGCGCTCCTGCGGAAGGCGCAGGCTGCGAAAGGCGCCGCGAAGGACGGCAGGCTTGCGGGTATCGACAAGCAGGTCGAGGAGGTCGGTCTGCGACTGGCCGATTTCGAGCAGCTCCGCAATGGCGAGCTCTTTCGCGTGGTGGCAAATCCCGAGTCACCGAACGCGCCATGGTTCACGTTGCGGCCCGACGATCCCACATTCGCCGCGGCCCGGGAGGCGTGGATTTCCGGAAACGAGACCGCCTGGAAGGATGCCTCGTCCGCTCTGGTCGCTGCGCTCGCGACGCAGGCTCCGGAGCATCAGCCGCCCGCGTGGAAGCTGGATCTCGAACGGATCTACCAGAAATCCCACCCTTTCGCATGGGCGTGGAAATTGTATCTGGCCGCAGGCATCGTGCTTGCGGTGACCTCGCTCCGCGGGAGGGAACGCGGCTATGTCGTCGGGTGGATCCTTGCAGGCGCCGGGTTTGCCCTTCAGGTCTTCGGATTTGTCTGCCGCATCGTCATCGCCGGACGCCCTCCGGTGTCGAACATGTATGAATCGGTGATCTGGGTCGCATTCGGCGCGGTCGCGTTTGCGCTCGTCTTCGAGGCGATCTACCGCGGCCGATTGTTCCTTGTCGCGGCGACCTGGGTGGCGGTCGTGCCGTTGATGCTTGCGGATTTCCAGCCGCTCGCGCTCGACCAATCGATTCAGCCGCTGGTTCCCGTGTTGCAGAGCAACTTCTGGCTCGCGACGCATGTGCTGATCATCACCCTCGGCTACGCGGCATTTCTTCTCGCGCTCGCCGTGGCTCACATTGCGCTCGGAAAGGTCATCCTCGGAGGAAAACCGTCCGCTGCGATCTACAACTACATTTATCGCGCACTGCAGATCGGCGTGCTGCTTCTGGCTGTAGGGACGATTCTCGGCGCGGTCTGGGCAAATTACTCGTGGGGGCGTTTCTGGGACTGGGACCCCAAGGAAACCTGGGCACTCATCGCGCTGCTCGCGTATCTGTTTCTGCTGCACGGGCGCATTGCGGGCTTGTGGGGCGGGTTCGGCCTCGCGGTCGGGTCGGTGCTGGGATTCCTCACCGTCGTGATGGCGTGGTATGGCGTGAATTTCGTGCTTGGCGTCGGCCTGCACAGTTATGGGTTCGGCGCGGGCGGCTTCGAATACGCCCTCGGCTACATCGCAATCGAGCTGGTGTTCACCGCAATCGCCGTCGTGCGCTATCGGGCGCAAAAAGCCTCGTCGAAGGTGGTTCCCGCCCGCGAACGCCAGGCGGCGGGCTGACAAACCGCGCAGCGCCCGGATTACTGGTAAAGCGCCTCGACGATCGACAGGGCGCGGCGCTTCGGAAGGACTCCAGGCTCCATCTGGTTCATCACGTAGGCAAAGCCGATGCGGGCTTCGGGATCGGCGAAGGCAAGCGAGCCACCGGCTCCGGGATGGCCGAACGCCCGCAGGGACGTTCCAAAGGTGCGGCGCAGTTTCTCTCCATCGGAGCCCACAGGGTCTTTCATGAACCCCGCCGAAAACGCGGTTTCCAGACGCAGGACCTTGTCCATTCCCTGGGAAAGCGGGGCTTCCATCTGACGGATGGAGTGATGTCGGAAAATCTGAACGCCGTTCGCGGAACCGCCGGACGCGAGCATCGCGTAGAATCTTGCCAACGCGCTGGCGGAACCAATGCCGCCGAGCGAGGGGATGGATGACGAACGCGCGGCGGGCGAGTTCATCGCGCTGGCGCCGAGCAATCCGCCCGGTGAAGCAAACGCGCGACGGGTGAGCGACCCGGGATCGGCGAGTGCCTGCGAGAAGGCATCCTCGGGTTCCTCGCAGCCGCGGGCCCGGGGCGCCAGCATTTGCGCGACGCGGGCGTGGTGCTCGGCCGGCAGGCCGATCCAGAGGTCGAGGTCCATGGGATCGCCGATGTGTTTGCGGAAATACACGCCCAGCGGGGTGCCGCCCGACAGCCGGCGGACGATTTCGTCCACGACGAATCCGAACGTGCGCGGACCGTAACCATGGCCGGCATCGTTCCACAGCGGCGGCTGCCCCCCGATCGCGCGGGCAACGCCGTCGTGGTCGAGCAATGACAAGTCGACAGCGTCGAGCGCACTGAGCCCGGCACGATGCGAGAGCACCTGGCCAATAGTGATCGATTCCTTTCCGCACTGGCCAAACTCCGGCCACACCTCGGCGACACGCGCGTCGAGGGGAAGCCCGGCACGCTCCATCGCGTGGAGCGCGCAGGCGGAGGCGAGGCCCTTGGTCGCGGACCAGATGAGCACCAGCGTCTCGGCCGTCCACGGATGGGTGCGTGCCGCATCGCGCCATCCGCCCTGCACGGAGAGAAGCTCCTCGTCACCGCGCCAGATGGAAAGTGCGGCGCCGACTTCGGCGCCACGTTGAAAATTCGCTTCGAACGCCTCGCGCGCCCGCTCCAGACGGTCGGGACTCACAGCTTGTCCGCCACGGCCTTCAAGTCCGGGTCGTATTTCGCGATCTCGCGAAACTTGCCGTCCATCTTGAAGCTGATCTCGAGCGCACGGTGCGCCTCCTCGAGGTTGCCGAGGACGGCGTTGTAGCACCCCATGTTGTAGTAGTAGGTCGCCTCGCGGAGCAGTTCGGCCGGACCTTCGAGCAGCATATTCCTCGCCTCGCCCGTGCGGCCGAGTTCGTGGAGGCAGAACGCTCCATGGATGTAACCCGTGGTCTGGTTGGGCAACAGCTCGCGAAGGCGGTCGCAGACAAGCATCGCCTTCTGCCAGTTTCGCGCCCGCATGAGGATGAACAGACGAACCTGAAGGACTTCCTGAAGGTCCTGTTCCTCGGGCGGCAGCGCATCGAGTTCGTGCAACGCCTCCTCGGGCATCTCAAGCTCGATGTATCCCTGGGCCGCGAGCAACGTCCGTTCGATGGCCATGACTCAGCATGGCTCCCATCAAGTGAAAAATCAATCCTGCGCACCGTCCGTGGATTTCGGATTTTTCAACACGCGGCCGCCGTCCTACGATCGCTCCCGATGCAGCGCAAATGGATCCTCCCACCGGCAACGGACGGCGCGATGATGCGCCGGATTTCCGCCGAGCATGGAGTGTCCGGGTTCGTTGCCGCCGTGCTGCTGGGCTCCGGAATTCTCGATTCCGGGCGCATCGAAAGATTCCTGAACCCCCGTCTTTCCAGTCTCTCGGACCCGAATCTGCTGCCGGGCATGGGTGCTGCGGTGGACCGGATCGATCGCGCGCTGCGTCGCAATGAGCGGATCGCGCTTTACGGGGACTATGACGTGGACGGCGTGGCTTCGCTTGCGCTGCTTCACCGGGTGCTGAATGCGTTTGGCGCGAGGGTGGAGTGTTTTCTGCCGTCGCGTGCGGACGAGGGATACGGGCTGAGCGACGCGGGTGTCGACCGGTGCGTCGAACTTCACTCGCCGGATCTCCTGATCGCGGTGGACTGCGGAACGAATTCCTCCGCGCAAATCGGGCGGTTGCGCAGTCGCGGGATCGATGTCGTCGTTCTCGATCATCACGAGCCGGACGGTTCCGGCGCGCCTTGCGCCGCGCTCGTGAACCCGAAGCTGGGCGACGGCGCCTTTTCCTATCTTTGCAGTGCGGGCGTTGCGTTCAAGACGGCCCACGCTCTGCTCAAGCACACGCCGCTGCCGGGCTTCGACCTGAAGGAGGTGCTCGACCTCGTCGCGCTTGCCACGGTCTGCGACCTGGTCCCCATCGTGGAGGAAAACCGGATTTTCGTCCGCCGGGGACTCGAGCAGATGGCCCGCACGCGCTGGCCGGGACTGGCGGCGCTCATGCATGTTGCGGGGGCCGGGCGTCCGGTGCGTGCGTCGGATATCGGATTTCGCGTCGGGCCGCGGATCAATGCCGCGGGCCGTCTCGGCACCGCACAGGCTGCGCTGCGGTTGCTTCTCACGAACGACCCGGCGGAGGGCGTGCGACTCGCGGCGGAACTCGACGCGCAGAATCGCGACCGTCAGGCTGTGGAAAGGGCGGTCGCTGCGGAAATGGAAGCGTGGGTGAGCGAGAATTTCGATGCCACCCGGCACACCACGATCGTTGCGGGCTCCCGCGACTGGCATCAGGGCGTGATCGGCATCGTGGCTTCGCGAATCACACGCCGTCATCACCGGCCGACGCTCGTTGTGTCATTTGACGAGTCCGGAGCGGGCAAGGGCAGCGGGCGCAGCATCGAGGGGCTGTCCCTCGTGGAGGCATTGCGAAGATGCGCCCTGCATCTCGGAAACTTCGGCGGCCACGACATGGCGGCGGGACTTCACGTGCGGGAATCGGAGTTTGATGCATTCCGGGAATCGTTCGAGCGGGTGGCCCAGGAAATGGTGACCGGCGATATGCTTGTGCCCCGCATTCGAATGACGGCGCAGGTTGGATTGGAGGAATTCGGGGAGGAGCTCCTCGCCGCGCAGGCGATGCTCGAGCCCTTTGGCATGGGAAATCCGCAGCCGCTGCTGGTCGCGCGGGGCTTGCGGCCGGCCGCGCCGCCGCGCGTCCTCAAGGAAAAGCATTACCGCTACGTGTTTCGCGACGGTCGCTGCACGGCGACGGCGATTCATTTCAATGGCGCGGAGCATCCGCTTCCCGCACCCCCTTGGGACGTCGCATTCCACCTCGAGCGAAATGACTACAACGGCCGGTCGGAGCCGCAGATGCAGGTGGTCGCCGTGAGGAGCGCGGCGTGAGCCCCGAAACTCCGCTGGTGCAAGTCGACTGGATCCCGCCACGTCGCGTGGCGAATCTGCGCAAGCTCGGCCTGCGCACACTCGGCGATCTGGTGAAGCATTTCCCGCGGCGATACGAGGACCGGCGGAAGTTTGCCCCATTCCCCGAAGGCGGGACGGACGTGCCGGTGCTGCTTTGCGGCACGATCGTGAAGACCGGGTATCTGCCCTATGGCCGGTGGCGGAGAGGCTACGAAGCCACGATCGAGGAGGGGCGCGGGGGCATGGGCGGTCGCGTAACGTGTCGCTGGTTCAACATGCCGTATGTCGGGAAGATGATCGCGACCGGGCAGCGCATGGTGGTTTACGGGAGGACAAAACTGCGCGGCAAACGCGTGATCATGGACTTTCCTGAGTTCGAGATCATGGAGGACGAGGGGGATGCGCTGGTGCATCTGAACCGGATCGTCCCCGTGCATCCGGCAGGCGAGGGCATCACTCCTCGGAAGATGCGCGAATGGATTTTTCAGGCGCTCCATGTGACGGATCTGCGCGCGGTGCCGGGGTTGCTGCCGGATACCGGCGATCAGGAGGCGCGCGCCGCGGCGCTGCGGGCGATCCATTTTCCGGAATCCAACGAAGCCCTCGAAATCGCACGAAGGGCTCTCGTGATGGAGGAATTTTTCGCGATGCAGGCACTCATCGCATCGCGTCGGGCGCGCGTGTCCGGTCTGCCGGGCCTGCCAAAACGAACCGATGCCACACTCATGTCCCGGCTGCACGCGTCGCTGCCGTTTGGATTGACCGGTGCCCAGCAGCGGGCGGTGGCGGAGATTCGCGCGGACATGGAGTCGGACCGCCGGATGCATCGCCTGCTCCAGGGGGATGTGGGCTCCGGCAAAACGCTGGTCGCGCTTTCGGCGGCGCTGCTTGCGATCGAGGCCGGGTATCAGGCTGCGGTGATGGCGCCGACACAGATCCTCGCGGAGCAGCACTACGCAAACTTTGTCCGCCTGCTCGAGCCGCTTGGTGTCCGGGTTGCCCTGCGAACGGGAAGCCGAAGTGTGGACACGGAGCCCCTACCGCTCTTCACGAGAAGTGAAAACGCAGGTGTCTCATCCGGTGATCTGCCGCCCCCGACGGGACTGGCGGTCGATGTTCCACAGCTGCTTGTCGGCACGCACGCGCTGCTCTTCGAGCCGGATGGATTGCAGAGACCGGGTCTGATCGTGATCGATGAGCAGCACAAGTTTGGCGTGATGCAGCGGGCAAGACTCGTCGGACGCAGCGACGCGCCGGACGTGTTGGTGATGACCGCGACGCCAATCCCGCGGACGCTGGCTCAGACGGTTTACGGCGATCTCGACGTGACAGTGATCGATGAGATGCCCGCCAATCGCGGCCGGATCATTACCGGTGTGCGCGATGCGTCGAAGTTGCCGGAGGCCGCCGCGTTCCTCCGCAAGCAGATCGAAATCGGTCGGCAGGCCTACATCGTGTATCCGCTGGTGGACGAGAGCGAGAAGCTCGAGGCGAAAGCCGCGGCCGCGGAGTTCGAGAAATGGCGGGAGCTTCTCGCCCCGCATCCCTGCGGGCTTTTGCACGGAAAGCTGAAGCCGGATGCCAAGGAGGCGGCGATGCGGGAGTTTGCTGCGGGTCGGACGAAGGCGCTGGTCGCGACCACGGTCATCGAAGTCGGCATCGACGTGCCGAACGCGAACGTTATGCTGGTCGAGAACGCCGAGCGCTTCGGTCTTGCGCAACTTCACCAGCTCCGGGGGCGCATCGGGCGCGGTGCGCACACGTCTTATTGCATCCTCCTGCCCGGCGAGGACACGCCGGAGGCGCGCGAAAAACTCGAGGTGCTCGAACGAACGACCGACGGATTCGCGGTTGCCGAGGCCGACCTCAGACTGCGCGGGCCTGGCGATCTGCTCGGAACCCAGCAAACGGGATTGCCGCCGCTTCGACTTGGCGACCTTTTCCGGGATGAGGCGCTGATTCAGCAGGCCAGGGAACTGGCACGGCGCGTGTTCGAGACGGACCCGCGACTGGAGGCACCGGAGCACGAGGCCCTGCGAGGATGGATCGAGACGCAGGACGCCCGCGCCCTGGAAGGTTAGAAGCTATCTCAAAATCGATTAAGGAGTATGCAGATTGACGCAAGTTGCACA
>CALGTD010000067.1 GCA_937901895.1 uncultured Spartobacteria bacterium
GGCGACGGAGGACCGGGTGGCCGTGACGACCGGCGCCCAAGGGAGTCCGAAGGAATCGATTTCGAGCGGAGGTCGTCGAGCCTCTCTAGCGTCGATGCCGCAGACCCCCGAGGAATGGGACCGCCAGATCGAAGAGGCGGATGCCTCCGTTTTTGCCGGATTGATGGATGGAGCGCTGGCGATCCAGGATCCTGCGCAAAGACAGGCAACGACCCAGAAGCTTCTCACGAAGTGGCTCAACACGAACATCGCGAGCTTTCTCGACTACATGGATGAGCTCGAGGGCAGCGAATCCGGCGGCGGGCAGGCGTGGCCGGTTCTCGTGCCCGCATTCGTGGCGTCGCTGCAGAATTTGAGCGATCAGGCCGCGGAGGATCCCGATCTTGAGGAGGCGGTCCTCTGGATGAGTGAATACTACGGCGAGCAGGATCCGCGGGCCGCCCTGGCATGGGCAAAGGAGACGCTGCTCGATGATGTGCAGCAGGATGCGCTGGCGACGATCGCGGGCCAGCTGTCGGTGACGTCCTTGAGTGAGGCGGAGGCACTCGCAAGGGAGCTCACCTCACCAACCGCAAGACTGGACGCGCTGGCAAACATCGCGGCGGTTCTTGGCGAGAAGGAACCTGCGAGGGCGCTCCAGTGGGCGCAGAATCTGGCGGATCCTGGTGAGCGGTCCACGGCCCTCGAGGAGGCGCTCTGGTCGATCTCAGGGGTGGATCCGGAACTCGCCGCCCAGGAGCTTGCGAAGGTCAACGACCCCTTGTTGATCGAAAGCGTCGGGTCGGCGATCGCGGAGGAACTGGCGGCGAAAGATCCGGCCAAGGCGGTCCAATGGGCGTCCGGATTGCCGGCGGGTCCAGCACGATCCGAGGCCATGGCGGGCGCGCTCGCAGGGTGGGCTGCACAGGATCCCCAGGCGGCCTATGCGTATCTTCAGGCCAATGATCGCGGAAACGGCGATGCCATGGAGTGGGTCTTCGAGGAGTGGGGCGCGAAAGCTCCGCAGGACGCCGCGAATGTGATCTCCGGCATCACCGATGCGGCAGCCCGGGAGCGGGCGGTGTTGGGTCTGGTAAACGGCTGGCTTTCCGAGGAGGACACCCAGGGAGTTGAACAATGGGTGGATCAACTGCCGGCCGGCCGCGAGCGGGACATGGCGTCGCTCGCCATCGTGGATGCCCTCAGTTTTGACGAACCGCAGCCGGCGTGGGATCGCGCGCTGACAATTTCCGACCCGCAGGTCCGGCAGGAGGCGATCCTCTCCGCGTTCTCGGGACTGGTGGACTCCGACCCGCAGCAGGCGCGTGCCGCGCTTTCCGCACCGGGACTCACGGACGAAGACCGGCAGATTCTCGAGCCGATGATCGACGAGGAGGGGTGATTCTCACAGTCCGATCGCGAGGGCGATCGCGTCGATGTTTTTGCCTTCGAGGCGGATCATGCCGTCGTGGTGTGGAATTGCGGTCACGATGAAGTCGCCGGCCGGCGTGCGAACCTTGCATCCCCGGCTTCGCCTCCAGCGACGGGGATAATTTGCCACGATGCTGGAGGCCACGGAGTCCTCCGGGGTGTGTTTGGAGAACGGTGTCGACGGCGCGCGAACCGCCGGCCGGTGAATCGCATTCGTGCAGGGGATTTCCATCCCCCGGGTCAGGAGGGTGAAATCAGCCGGCATAAGTGCATTCGTCAGCGCCAGGTCTTCCGGAACGTGACGGCTCGTGTCAGTCGTGGACCACGGTTGTCCGCTCGACGGTCACCGCGTCCGGCGTTTCCTTTTTGACGCTGATGCATCCTCCGAGGGTTGCGAGAGTGGCGACGGCGGCGAGTAAAAGAAGGGTTTTCATGTTCGACGGAGATCGAATGATGTGACGCCGCCGGATGGGTCTTCATCTGCGACAGACGTAGACAAAGGCGGGCGGAAGGTTGGCGATTTCGACCGGGGAGCGTGTGATCCCGGAGAAGGAATTCTCCAGCAGTTGGCGGAGGTGGCGTCCGGCGGGCAGCCAGTGGAGCCCGTAGCAGCAAATCGTGACGAACATTCCGCCGGGGGAGAGTGTGCGGCGGACTCCTTCCACGATCGAGGAGCGCAAAGCGGGCGCGAGATTTGACCAGGGAAGGGCGGAGACGACACAGTCCGCTCCCTCGATGCCGTGTTCCCGCGCGCGGGATTCAATCCGGCTCGCGCAGTCGCAGACAACGAGCGAGCGGCCGATGCGTCGTGCGAGGCGGTGGCTGAGATCGCTGCAACGCTCGATGGCGAGAAAGCGGGAGCCGGGAGGAAGCGCGTCGATGATGCGCTCGGTGATCACGCCGTTTCCTGCGCCGAGTTCGATCACTCGATCGCAGTTGCGCACGCCGGCCACCTCCACGACCCGGCATGCGAAACGACGGGAGGATGGAGCGATTGCTCCAATCTCGAACGGCCGTTTCAGGAAGCGGGGAAGGGCGCTCATTCGGGAAGAATCGATACACGACGCGAAGTCGGAGGTATCGAACTTCCCGAGCGGCCCACACAGGAGCCGGAAACGCCCGTCCGGAAAGGACCTAGAACGCGAGGATGGTCAGATTCCGGAACTCGACGGGATCGCCGTGATCCTGCAGACCGATGCGGCCGGTGCGCGGCATGTCCTTGTAGGCCTTCTCGAATTTGTTCGGCGAGCCGTCGGGGTTCTTTCCGGCTTCCTTCCATTCGTCGAGGTCGATCTTGTTCACCTCGTCACCGTTGAGGACCACCTGGATGTTTGGCCCCTGGGCGAGGATGGTGAGCTTGTGCCACTCGCCCGGCTTGATGGCCACCTTGTTCGACGGGGCCTTGATGTCGAAGATCGCCCCGACAACGTGGCGGTCGTTGTCGGCGTCGCCTTGCAGGATCTGCACCTCGATCGCGTTGTGCAGCCAGTTTACGATGTCACTGCAGCGCAGGAAGACGCCGCTGTTGCCATTTTCGCCGATGCGGAATTCCAGCGAGAGGAGGAAGTCGCTGTATTCGCGGTTTGTCCAGATGTCCCCGCCACCGCCTTTTGCGGAGAGCACGCCGTCCTGGAACGTCCAGGAGCCTTCGGTGAAGGTCGCGTTGGAGAGATCGGGCGCGAAGAGCGGCTCGGGAGAGCCCCAGCGCTTCGAGTTTTCGCCGCGGTTTTCGGCCCATTCCTGGGCGACTTCCGTGGAGAATCCGGGCGGGGCGACAGAGCCGTCGACGAGTTGCTCGAGCGGCGCGGAGACGGCTTCACGGAAGAACATCGCGCAACGCTCGACCTCCTCGGGAAGCTGCGGAGTGCGGTATTCGTATTCCGTCAGCGCGACGCCTTCGAACTTCGCCTCACGAAGCACGGCGATCATCCCGGCGGCGTCGCTGACGCCGGTGCCCCAGGGCACATCGTGCGCCTCGGGTGTCCATTCGTTCAGATCCTTGAAATGCAGCGCGATCACCCGCGGCATGCACCGACGGAGGGCGGCGACGGGATCGTGTCCGGAACGCGCCCAATGGCCGGTGTCCGCACAGAGACCGATCTCGGGGCCATAGGGCTCGAGCGTCTTCAACGCGAAGTCGGGATCCGCATAGACGGACGGGGTCGGATGATTGTGAAGGGCTGCCTTCACGCCGAATTCCTTCGCGAGCGAGGAAACCAGAGGCAGCGCGTCGGGCTGGGGCTCGGTGGAAATCCACTCGAGGTTCATCGCCTTCGCGAAGTCGAAGATCTGACGCCACTCGGTCTCGTCCTTGCCAGTTACGACGCCGTAGCTGACGATGCGCACGCCATTTTCAGACGCGAGTTTCTTCACGGCGTCGCGCTGCTCGGGCGACATTGTGTGGCGGAGTTCACCTTCAATGTCACCGCCGAGTTTTTGTCCGGCGAAGACCTCGACATTTTCGATGCCCAGATCGGCGGCCTTCTTCAGCGTCTCGGCGAGCGTGAGGTCGCGGAAGGTCCATGCCTGCAGACCGAGCTTGGGCTGCGGCGGCGGTGGTGCGGGCTCGGAAGACGGGCTCTTGGCGGGCTCGCAGCCGGTGAAGGTGAGGGCGACCACGACGGCCGAACCGAGGAGAACGGAAAACTTCATCTTAGAAAATGCGGTAGGTCTTGTTGATGAGACGGTCGGCGTCGGGACATCCGATGCAGGTTCCGGTGGCCGCGTCGTATTGGAGCGGACGGCCCATGCGGATGGCGAGGTTGCCGGCAAGGACGAGTTCCGTGAGTTCGGCGGAATACTCAACGATGTTCGAGCCGGGAATCGGGCCGCCCTTGCAGGCGTCGATCCATTCGCGGCGGGCGTTGCCGCCCTTGATGCGCGGGATCGTTTTCTCCGGACGGTCGCGGAACGCGCGCATTTTTTCCTCGGGAATCAGACGCGGCGATTCCGAATAGTCGCCCGACGAGAGGATGATTCCCTTCTCCCCGTAGTAAAGCGTGCCGCCGATCGGCAGCTCGGCGTCGCCCATTTCCGGCGGTTTCGGTGGCTTCACCCCGCCGTCGAACCACGTGAGCGTGACGGGTGGAAGTTCGCCACGCTGAGGAAACTCGTAACGAACGACGGACCACGTCGGCGCGCTGACCTGATTTGTGCCCTCGCTCTCCGCGGAGACGTTGAAGGAGCCGCGCAGATTCAGCGCCCAGAACGGAGCGTCCATCACGTGGCAGCCCATGTCACCAAGTGCGCCGCAGCCGTAGGCCCACCAACCGCGCCAGGCGAAGGGGAGAAACTCGGGGCTGTATTCCTGCTCCGGCGCGACACCCTGCCAGAGGTTCCAGTCGAGCGTGGCCGGGACCGGCTTCCGCTCGGTCGGCAGGTTCAGGCCCTGTTTCCAGATCGGGCGGTTCGTCCAGCAGTGAACCTTGCGGATCGGGCCGATCACACCGGCGTCGATCCATTCCTTGACCAGGCGGGTGCCTTCGTTGGCGTGCCCGTGGTTGCCCATTTGCGTGATGACCCCCGCCTTGCGGGCGGCCTCGCGGAGCAGCCGGGCTTCGCCGATCGTGTGGGTCAGCGGCTTTTCCACATAGACGTGCTTGCCGGCCTCGATGGCCATCATGGCTGCCGGGAAGTGCATGTGGTCGGGCGTGGAAATGACGACGGCGTCAATCTCGTCGTGCATTTCCCGCAGCATCTGGCGGAAGTCCCGATAGCGTGCGGCGTCGGGCCAGCGCTGGAACGTTTTGGCAGCGCGCACGAAGTCCACGTCGCAAAGCGCGACGATATCCTCGTCGGCGCAGAGGTTGAGATTTGCAGCGCCCTGTCCGCCAACGCCGATTCCGGCGATGCGGAGTTTCTTCGAGGGATCGATCAGGTTCTTTGCGGTCGAGGAAGCTTCCTGTGCACGGGCGGATCTCCAGTCAACTTGTGTGAGGAGGGCGGCTGCGGAGGCGGTCTGGAGAAATCGGCGTCTGGTAATACTCATGGGCGGGAACTCGGTAAACGTGGCGTGCGGACATGGATCTTTGCCGCCCGCAGGCGGAATCCATGTCGCACGCGGGTTTCGCGAAATCAATCAAAATGGCCGTGTTCTGCGTCCTACGACTACAGTCGGGAGGTCAACAGTTCGCGCTGGAAGACGAGCTCCTTCGGAAGGTGGGAGTAGAGCTTGATGAAAAGCTCGTCCTGGAGCACGAGATCGCGGTGCCACTCGACCTTGTCGATGTGCTGCAGCTCGGCCCAGCGTTCGGGGGTGATTTCGTTCTCGATGCCGCGCAGATCGATGTCGGAGTAGTCCGGCACCCAGCCGATGGAGGTCTCGAGCGCGTGCGCACCAAACTGGCAGCGCTGCACGATCCATTTGAGGATGCGCATGTTGTCGCCGTAGCCGGGCCAGAGGAATTTTCCGTCGGCGTCCTTGCGGAACCAGTTCACGTGGAAGATGCGGGGCACGTGCTTGACCTTGCCGCGCATTTCGAGCCAGTGCGCGAAGTAGTCGCCCATGTTGTAGCCGCAGAAGGGGAGCATCGCCATCGGGTCGCGACGCACCTGGCCTATGACGCCGGCGGCTGCAGCGGTCATCTCCG
>CALGTD010000068.1 GCA_937901895.1 uncultured Spartobacteria bacterium
ATTCGCGCGATCACAGCCGCGATCCGAGTGACGGAAGCCGGCATCGAGCGGGCGTTCGAGATCCTCGCGAAGGCCCGGATTCGCAAGGACCGCAAACTCGAATGGGGCTCCGGCGTGCTGACGGCGGAACGCCTCCGCGCGGAACTCGAGGCGGCGATGCTGTATCAGGGCGCCGTGGCGGCAAACGACTCGATCGTGGCGTGCGGCAACCAGGCATGCGATCCGCACGAACGCGGTCACGGTCCGCTGCGTGCAAACGAACTGATCATTCTCGATGTCTTCCCGCGCATCGCGAAGACGGGCTTCTACGGCGATCTCACGCGAACCGTCGTGCGGGGTCGCGCGACCGGCGCCCAGCGCCGGCTTTGGGAAACCTGCCTCGAGGGACATCAGCACGCGCTGCGGGCGCTGAAACCCGGGGTCCGGGGCAGTCGTGTGCAGGAGGACGTGCGGACCTTCTTCACCGACCGCGGATATCCCACGGAGCAGAAGGACGACCGCTGGACCGGATTCTTCCACGGCCTCGGGCACGGGTTGGGCCTCGATCTGCACGAGAATCCGCGCATTGCAGCCACGACACTTCGTGCGGGCCAGGTGTTCACGGTCGAACCAGGAATCTATGTCCCGGGTATCGGCGGCGTCCGCCACGAGGATGTCGTCACGATCACAGACAGTGGACACCGGATGCTGAGCCGGATCCCGAAGCCGCTGGAAATTTGACCGGTTTCTCTTGCGTTGAACGTCGCGCAGGGAAAGTTGTCTCTCACAACGAATTCCGAATTTCCTGAACCGTTATGATGCTTTGGATCATTCTTATTGGCGTTCCGATGCTGCTCGGACTCATCGCACAGGCGAAGGTTTCCTCGGCATTCAACACCTGGAAGAACGTTCGAGCATCGTCGAACGTGACCGGCGCCCAGGCCGCACGGGAAATTCTGCGCGCGGCGAACATCCACGATGTCGAGGTCGTCGAGATCAACGACATGCTCGGCGACCATTATGATCCCGTCCACAAACGACTGTGCCTGTCGTCGGACGTGTATCACACGCCATCGGTGGCGGCGCTCGGAATCGCTGCACACGAGGTCGGTCACGCCATCCAGCACGCGAAGGCCTACGCTCCGCTCAAGCTGCGGATGGCCGTCGTCCCGGCGACGGCGTTCGTCTCCAGGGCGCTGCCGCTCCTGCTTATCGCCGGCCTTTTCCTCCCGGCAATGATGGGACTCTCAGGCGCGTTCACGTATCAGGTCATCATGCTCGTGGCGATCTGTTACGCCGTCATCGCCGCCTTCCAGCTCATCACCCTTCCGGTCGAGTTCGACGCCTCCCGCAGGGCGAAAATCATCCTCAATCAGATGGGGCTGGTCCAGCCCGGCACGGAGGCTTCCGGAGTGAACAACGTGCTCGACTCCGCCGCGCTCACCTACGTCGCCGCGTTCGTTGCCTCCCTGGGGCAGCTTCTCTACTGGATCTTCATTCTGCAAGGCAACCGCCGGTGAGTCGCGTGCGCTCCGCCCCGCCGCCGGTCCTTACCATCGCCGGCTCCGACAATTCCGCCGGCGCCGGCGTGCAGGCGGACTCGAAAACAATCACCGCCCTGGGCGGCTACGCGCTCACTGCGATCACGTGCGTCGTCGCGGAAATTCCGGGGAAGGTCTCCGCCATCCAACCGGTGCGGCCGGCCATCGTCGCCGAGCAGGTGCAGCTTGCCTTCGAGGCATTCCCCATCGCCGCGGTGAAGACGGGAATGCTCTACTCCGGAGCGATCCTCGACGCAGCAGTCGATGCGCTTCTCGCGGCGACACGTCGGAACAAGACGAAACCGGCTCTCGTGGTGGACCCCGTGATGGTCGCCTCAAGCGGGGACCTGCTGATGAAGCCGGCCGCGATTCAGACCTACCGGCGCCGACTGCTGCCGCTTGCCACCCTGGTCACCCCGAATCTGAACGAACTCTCCATCCTCGCGGATTGCCCCATTTCCTCGCTTGCGGAAATGGAGGAGGCTGGCCGACGTCTCGCGACCGACTACCAGACCGCCTTTTTGCTCAAGGGCGGCCACCTTCGCGGCCGGACGGCGGTGGATCTGCTCGTCGGTCCGGACGGACGATGTGAAAAATTCTCCGCGCCATTTGTCCGCAATGCCGATCCCCACGGCACCGGGTGCACGTATTCCGCGGCGATTGCCACCGGGTTGGCGCAGGGTCGGTCCCTTCGCGAGGCGGTCGCCGCTGCGAAGGCGTTCATCACGGCTGCCATCCGCCATCGTCACCGCTGGGGATCCACGGAAATTCTCGGTCACGCCGCAGTCCACGGGTAGCCTACACTGCGAAATCTGTGGACGAACCCTCCGTTCGTGCCTCAAAAAGGGCGGCTTCCTATGTCCGAAAAAACCGCCATCTCGCCGCGTCGCGCGGAGGATTTTCCCGAATGGTATCAGCAGGTCGTGCGCGCCGCCGATCTCGCCGAAAACTCGGAGGTGCGTGGATGCATGGTCATCAAGCCGTGGGGCTACGCGCTTTGGGAACGGATGCAGGGCGGCCTCGACGCGATGTTCAAGGAGACGGGCCATCGCAACGCGTATTTCCCGCTCTTCATCCCGCTCTCACATCTGCAAAAGGAAGCGGACCACGTCGAGGGCTTCGCGACGGAATGCGCCGTTGTCACCCACCACCGGCTGGAAAAATCGGCGGATGGCACGCTCGTGCCCGCCAGCCCGCTGAACGAGCCGCTCGTTGTCCGACCGACATCGGAAACGATCATCGGCGCAACCTATGCGAAGTGGGTTTCGTCGTATCGTGACCTGCCGATTCTCATCAACCAATGGGCCAACGTGGTCCGCTGGGAGATGCGGCCGCGCATGTTCCTTCGAACCGCGGAGTTCCTCTGGCAGGAGGGTCATACCGCACACGAGACAGAGGCCGAGGCGATCGAGGAAACCGAGAAGATGCTCGGAGTCTATGAAACGTTCGTTCGCGACTGGCTGGCGATTCCCGTGATCACCGGAGAAAAGAGCGAGAGCGAACGCTTTCCCGGCGCGGTCAGGACGCTCTGCATCGAAGCCATGGTGCAGGACCGCAAGGCAATCCAGGCCGGCACCTCCCATTTTCTCGGACAGAATTTCGCGAAGGCCTCGGGCATCCAGTTTCAGGGACGGGACGGCCAGCTCCAGCATGCATGGACGACGAGCTGGGGGGTGAGCACGCGACTCATCGGCACGCTCATCATGGCGCACGGCGACGACGACGGAGTGATTCTTCCCCCCCGTGTGGCCCCGTCGCAGGTGGTCATCCTGCCAATCACTCCCAAGCCGGAAACACGCGATGCCGTTCTCGACGCCGCGCGCAAACTTGCGGCGGAGCTGCGCACGCAGACGTTCTGCGGAGAGCCGCTGCGTGTGGAGGTGGACGAGCGCGACATCGGTGGCGGCGTGAAAAACTGGGAGTGGATCAAGCGTGGCGCGCCGATTCGCATCGAGATCGGACCGCGTGATCTCGAAAGTGGATCGCTCGCCCTCGCCCGACGCGACCTGCCGCCGAAGCAGAAGGAGTTTTTCCCGCAAGCCGAGGCCGCTTCGCGCGTGCCGGGAATCCTCGGAGAAATCCAGGCTACATTGCTGGCCCGGGCCACCGAGTTTCGCGACGCGCATACCCGCGTGATCAACTCGAAGGAGGAATTCTACGCGTGGTTCACGCCGACGAACCCACAGAAACCCGAGGCGCACGGCGGCTTCGCGCTCGCGCATTGGAACGGCAGCGCCGAGGTCGAGGCGAAGATCAAGGAAGACCTCAAGGTGACGATTCGCTGCATTCCATTTGACAGGGACGCGGAGCCCGGAACGTGCATCTTCACCGGCGGACCGAGCCGGCAGCGCGTTGTTTGGGCGAAGTCGTATTGACCGAACGCGGACGCCCGTCCGTCAGCGACGCAGCGCCCTCTCGGCCTCGGCAAGATCCTCAGGCGTGTCCACGCCGATGCTTCGGCGCTTCGTGACAACGAGACGGATGCGCGCACCCATCTCAAGCGCCCGAAGTTGCTCGAGCTTCTCGGCCTGCTCGAGCGGCGTCGGCTTCCATTTCACAAACTGCAGCAGGAACCTCCGCCGGTAGGCGTAGATGCCAAGATGGTGAAGAAACACAGGGCCGGTGATTCGTGATCCTGCGCCGCCCACCGCGTCACGCACGAAGGGAATCGGACTACGGGAAAAATACAGGGCGTTGCCGAGACGGTCGGCAACGACCTTCACGTTGTTCGGATTCGCCACGGCGGCGGGATCCGTGAACGGCGTGGCCGCAGTGACCATTTCGGAGCGCGGATGAAGTTCCATTTCCCCCACCAGTCGATCGATCAACCGAGGCTCGATCGTCGGCTCGTCGCCCTGCACATTGACGATGACGGATACTCCGCGCAGCTTCGCCGCCACTTCACCGAGCCGGTCGGATCCGCTGGGATGATCGGGCGAGGTCACCGAGACCTCCGCCCCAAAATCGAATGCTGCCTCAGCGATCCGCATGTCGTCCGTCGCCACGATCACGCGATCGAGTCTGCGCGCCCGCAGGCATCGCTCCCACACATGTCGCACGAGCGGTTTGCCACCCAGCATCGCGAGCGGCTTGCCCGGAAACCGAACGGAGGCCCAGCGGGCCGGAATGATCGCTACGGCAGGCATCGTCGAATTATCGAATGTGCCGGTTTAAAATCCACTCCAGAGCTTGCGCGGCGTCTTCAGCCTCAAAATCCGCCCCACAGCCGGCGTGCTGTGCTCCATACCCCGAGCGCACGAGGATCGATCGCATTCCGGCCCGATGCCCGCATTCGACATCCGCAGGCTTGTCGCCAATGAACCAGCTGCGACGGACGTCGATTCCGAAGTCCCTCGCCGCCTCCTCCACCATTCCAATGTCGGGCTTGCGTCTCCGGGACGCCTGCGACGGTTCGTCAGGGCAAAAATACGTGCCATCGATCTGCCCGTCGAGCTGCCTCAGGAGTTCGACCTGCACCGCCTCGTATTCAGCAGGCGAAACGATTCCGCGCCCGATGCCACTTTGATTGGTGATAATCACTGCAAACCAGCCTGCCTTGCGCAACTCCTCCAAACGCGACGTGATGCCGGGAATGACGCGGACATCCCGGGGATCCCGGCAGTAGTGAACCTCCTCCATCAACGTGCCGTCCCGGTCCAGAAACACAGCCGGCCGCAGCCCAGACGGAGAATGGCTCGCAGGAAAAGTCATCGGCGCAAAGAAGCCCCAGAAATGGCACCCGGCAAAACCGGAAGTCAAATCCCGTTTCCCCGGCGGGGGGACACATTCGAGGACTTCATGAAGACAAATGCTTGTTCCCGGCCGGGCGGTCGAGTCTGATATCCGGTGATTTGGAGCCATCCCCAGACTGTCGCCAAGATGGTCAAATCGGGACTCTTCAGTTTTTGAAACTCTTCCCAACGTGCGCACCACGAACGCCTCGCCCCCTACCGGCAACCGTCGCGGGCGCGCATGGTTGCACGCATGCGCAGTTCTCGGAGGCATCTACTCCATCGCCGGACTTAGCGCCCAGAGCATTACCCCTCTCCAACTCGACACCACCTATGGAACGCTTCCCGAAGGACGCAGCTCCTCGGGCGGATGGCGAACACCCTCCCGACAGATAACGAGCCAGCCTTCAGGAGGGACCATACGGATCGGCCCGGCATCCATGGCTTTGGCCCTGGGGCTCGAGGTCGCCTACAATACGAACATCAATGCCTCGGGGATCGACCCCATCGGCGACATCAGTCTCACTCCGCGGTTTTCCATCGGAGTCCACTGGCCCATCACACGCCAGAACGAACTCCATTTTCAGCTCGGCCTTCAATACCGCAGATATCTGTTTCACCCGGATTACAGCTTAAACCGGTTCATCATCGACCCCGGCACGCTTCTGGAATACCGCGTGTTTACCGGTGACTTCGTCTTCACCATCTACGACGTCCCCGCGATCTATACCGAGCCAGACAACGATCCCGGAATCTTCAACACGGTCAACTTCCAGCAACTCCAGAACACCGCCGGCATTTCCATTCACCACAACCTCAATAAGCTCGTCACCACCCTCGGCTTTGAACGCGTCGACACCCGCTCGCTGTCCGGCACCTATGAATCCAATAACGGCGTCTCTTATCGCGTCTACGGAACCACGTTTTATTCCGTAACCCCAACCACCCGCATCGGGGTTCGTGGAGTTCTTTCGACCAGAGATTACACAAACAACACACTCAATAATTACGTCTCCACACTCGCAGGCGCAGTCATCACCGGCTCAATCACCCCACTGACGTCGTATCACGTCGAAATGGGAATCCAGAGCGCCTCTTACTCCGCAACCGGCAAACCCGAAAGCGAGCTGACCTTCACCGAAGTCGACGGGTTCAACGAGAATGTGAGAGGCACCTTGGGTGGCGGCAACTACGTCCAGCCATATTTCAGAATCGGAATTTCCAGCCAGCTCACCCGACACATCCAGCATTCGGCGTCCTTCGTCCGCGAAGCTGAACCATCCTCAGTCTCGAACTACACGGAGCAGAATACCATCGCTTACAATGTCGACTGGAGGCTCAATCGAGTCGCAACCCTCGCTCTGTATGGCGGGTATACCCTTGGACAAATTTCCAGTTCGACGACCCCTATCGACTACTGGCAGCTAAATCTTCGGTCCCGTCTCTCTCTGGAGATCACTCGTGACACCAACCTTGCTTTCTTCTATGATTATTTGGTCAATGACTTGGCCGTATCCAATGGCAGCTACGATCGCTCGCGTTTTGGGGTGTCGCTTGGCTGGACGTTTTAAGACACTCGGCGGCATTGTTGGCTGTGCGTTGGTTGCGTGTTTGAGCGGCTGCACGGCCGGGAGTGGAAGCACCGCACACGAGGCGTTTTCGCCTCCGGGAGTTGCGGCACCAAAGGCGGCATCCTCGGCCGAGTTTTCGGCTCCCGCCCGGTCCATGGAGCGTCTCGACAACCGGCGTCCACTCTCGGTCGGTGACACGGTCAGTTATCAGATCGTCGAGGAGCGCGAGGCACCGGTAAATCTCGAGGTCGCCTCGTCCGGCGAAATCGAAGTCCCTTTGGTCGGCCGGGTTCCTGCCGCGGGCCGCACGCCGAAGGCGGTCGCCTATGCGATCAAGGCGGAACTGGAGAAGGAACTCTACAAGAAGGCAACCGTCATCGTCGCTCTGCAGTCCGAAACGACCAGGCCCGAGGGAACCTTCTACGTCACGGGCCAAGTGCAAAGCCAGGGCCCGCAGGAAATCCCCCGGGGTGAGGAAATAACGGTGGCTCAGGCGATTCTTCGCGCTGGCGGCTTTGCCGATTTTGCCGACAAACGCCGCGTCACGGTGGTTCGCAGGAATCCCGACGGCTCGATTGTTCGGACCGTCGTGGACGTGAAGGACGTTCTCGAAAAAGGCCATCTCGACAAGGACATCGTCCTGCAGCCGGGAGACTACGTGTTCGTCCGCGAGCGAATGTTCAACTTCTAGCCATGAGCAACGCTCGATCTCTCCCCAGCCCCACCGATCGCGCCCTGCGTTACGAACCGGAACGCACCGAGGCATTTCGCACGAAGTTCCTGCGCTACCGGAAGGTCTTCCAGGGCTTCTGGTGGATTCCCGCGCTGACCATCAGCATCGGTCTCGTCGTGCAGGCATGGCAGGCGATCACCCAGCCCATTACCTATCAATCGACCGCCCGCATTGTCGTGAGCGGGACGATTGCCCTGCCGGATGGCAGGCTTTTCAACGAGGAAGCCGTGAACTTCTTCGGCACGCAGGTGGAACTGATGCAGAGTGCCGAGGTTCGCCAGCGGGCCGCGAAACGCGTGCAATCCCTCCGGCCGGACCTCACTCCAGTGCCGGTCTCCGTCTCCGTCGCACAAATCCCCCAAACCTCCATTTTCCAGCTCACTGCGACCGGATCGCACCCGGAATACGTCCGCGCCTATCTCGACGCGCTGATGGAGGAGTATATCGCCGTCCGGCGGGGGATTTTTTCCGAAAAATCCCAAAGCACGCTCACCGCCATCACCAGTGAACTCTCGCGCCTCGAGGCCGATCTGCAGAAAAGCGAAAACGCCCTGCTCGATTGGCAGAAGAACAACAACATCGTTTTCCTCAAGGACGACGGCGCCAGCGTGGGCAACCACCTCACAGCGCTGAACCTTCAGCTCGCCAGGCTCGAGACCGAATACAATCTCCTCTCCCAGCTCTCCGTGGAGCAAAACCTCGATCGCTCCGCCATCGAGACGGTTCAAAACCTCGTGGATCCCACGGTGCGCGATACTCCGGCCAGCGGCGTGATCATGCAGAACAGCGGGATCACCACCCGATACGCCGAGGCAAAACAGCGGATTTCGCTGCTGGAAGCCCAGCTTCAGGAGCTCCTCATGGTGCGCGGCAGCACACACCCGAAAGTCGTCGAAACGCAGGAGCAGATCGCCGCCCAGAAAAAACTCATGGATCTCTACCGCCAGCAGGCGCTCGAGCACTTCCAGTCCCAACGCGAATCGATCAAGGTCCAGATCGAGAACACAAAGGAGCAGATAGCCAAGTGGGAGGCACGCGCACTCGAGATCAGTGCACAGATGGGCGAATACGAAACGCTCACCTCGAAGGTGGCACGGCAAAAGAGTCTCTACGACCGGTTGCTGCTGAGTGTGCAGAGTGTGGATGTGAACGCCAGCATCCAGCAGGACATCATTTCCATCATGGAGCGCGCCACGCAGCCTCGCGAACAGAGCGCCCCGCTCGCCCGCGACCTTGCCACCGGAGCCTTGCTCGGTGCGATTGTCGGCGGCGCGATCCTGTTCCTCATCGGCGTGTTCGATGACCGGATCATGTCGGTGTCCGAGCTTCAAAGCCTGGTCGAGGAGGAGGTCGTCGGCATCATCCCGCATGTCAGCGAAGGCCGGCAAATTCTGCGGCTCGACAACGAAGACCTGCCTCTGCTCGTCGAGGCGTTCAAAAAGCTCCGCTCGTGGCTGCTGTTCACGCCGCGCGAGAGCCGCCCGCCGAAGAACATTCTCATCACAAGCGCCGTTCCACAGGAGGGCAAATCGGTTGTCGCGACCAACCTCGCCGTTTCCCTCGCCTCCTCCGGCGCAAAGACGCTGCTTGTCGACGCCGACCTGCGGCGCGGCATCACTCACAAACTGTTCGAGATGGCCTCCAGTCCGGGCCTGGGAGAGGTGCTCAAAGGGGAACTGGATGCCGAGGACGCAATCACCCAGACCGACATCCCGAATCTCTGGCTGCTTCCCCGCGGACATTACGGTTCTCACGGCAGCGAGATTTCGTTCGCCGCCACGATCGACCATTTCCTCGTCACCGTCGCGCCGGACTACGACTACGTCATCTTCGACAGCTCGCCGATTCTCGCCGTCGACGAAACGAGCACCATTTCCGGAAAAATGGATGCCGTCCTGCTCGTCATGCGCTCGGGCTTCACAAGCTTGCGTCTTGCACGCAAGGCCGCTGCAATTCTTCTCTCCCGCCGCGAAATCGTTGACGGAGTGGTCTACAACGGAGTCGACACCACGAGCGGCGACTACCCTGCCTACTACTACGACTACAACGCGCGGCCGGAGGAGACCGAAGTCCGGACCTGATGAGTTCTGCTCCGCAAAGTCCGAGGCGCACTCCTGTCTCCCTGGCGGAATTTCTCGGCACCCCCCGGTTCTCCGCTCCGTCGCGAATCATTGGACGACATCGTATTTCGCGTTTTCTCAGCGGTCGCGAGGTCTGGAGCGTCTTCCTCCCGGCACTCGACTACATCGTTCTCCTTGCCGCCCTCGCGGTCATCTCCGCGTCGTGGTTGCATGGATCGGGGGCTGAATTCCTGCAGTGGGAAAAGTTCCTCTCCACAAACGCGTATGTGCTCTCGATTCTCGTCACGATCGCGATCGCCAACGGCTACCGTCCAAAGGAATACGTGCGCCGGCTTGGATTCGCGGCGGAATACGTTCTTTCCACGGTCGTCGGATCCGCCATTGGCCTCTTCGTCATTTACGCACTTTTCCCGGGCTCTCTCCGCCTCTCCCAGGAAAGCCGTGCGGTGCTCCTGCTCGGTGCCGGGGCCTCGCTCGTGCCGGGACTTGCTGTCCGAATCACGCTTGCCCGTATCCGCGACGCACTCGGTGAAAGTCGCCCGTTTCTCGTAATCGGAAAAGAGGAGGACGGGAAGAACTTCGCTTGGAGCTTCCAACGCACCGGCCTGCCGAATCCGCTTGTCTTCATCAATACCTCCGGGGCTGATGAAATCATTCTCGACGCACCTCCTCCCAACACGGTGAGGGAGTCGTTCGAAGGCATCATTCTCACCGGCCCCCTCGCCGCACTTCCTCCAGCCACAAAGGAATGGTTGCTCGATGCCCATACGGACGACATTCCCGTCTACACCCTCCGCAGTTTCTACGCCTCCGTGTGGAGACAAAGTCCGGTGCTCGACGGCAATCCCGACTGGATCTTCGAGCAGGATTTCCGGCTCGCGGAACGCTCCTACTACCGAATCGTGAAACGCGTCTTCGATCTGCTTTCCTCGACCACCCTGCTCGTTCTCACGCTTCCGCTCCTTATTCTCACCGCGATCCTCATCAAGCTGGACAGCCGGGGTCCCGTGTTCTTCTGCCAGGAGCGAGTGGGACGTCAGCGACGTGTCTTCAATCTCTACAAATTCCGCACCATGCACATTGGTGCGGAAGCCGGCCCGCTCTACACCGCGAAAAACGACCCCCGCATCACCCGGGTCGGAGCGTTGCTTCGACGCCTCCGCATCGACGAACTCCCGCAGCTAATCAACATCTGGCGTGGTGACATGAGCCTCATCGGCCCGCGTCCCGAGTGGAAGGTTCTCGTCGACACCTACGAACGCGAAATTCCCGGCTATCACCTGCGCCACCTCGTCAGCCCGGGCATCACCGGTTGGGCGCAACTCAACCACCCCTACGGGGAAAGCGTCGATGACACCGTCGAGAAGCTGAAGTTCGATCTTTACTACATTCAGTTTTATTCGCCTGTGCTCGACCTCGAGATCGTTCTAAAGACCATCGTCTCGATCATGCTCCTCAAAGGTCGCTGAGTTCCGTCTGCACGGATTCCACGGCATCGCCTTCCAGCAACCGCTCGAATCGCGCAACCGCTGTGTCTTTCGGGCACCGTCGCGAAAGTTTCACGGCGTTTGCACCCCGCACTGCGCGATCCGAAGAATCCCGACTCCAGCGCTCCAAAGTATCCGCAAGCAAGGTCGCGTCGCCGTTTTCGACGACCTCACCGCAATCACATTCCCGAACCGCCAGTGCGACTTCGGATCGTTCCGGCCCGACAAACACAATCGGTCGCCCTGAAGCCGCCGCATCGTAAAGTTTGCTGGGCACGACCAGCGCCTCAAACTCGGGGCACTGCGTGACCAAGTGAACGTCCGCCGCGGCGAGCAGGGACGGAAAGCGCTCCCATGGCTGGCATGGAAGGAAATGGACGTTTCGCAATGCACGGCTCGCAACTTCGGTTCGCAACCAGCCGCCGCGTGGACCGTCTCCGACGATGCTGATCGCAATGTTCGCACCGCGCTTTTGAAGCACGTCCGCGGCATGGAGCAATGTGTCGAAATCGTGAACGATGCCCAGGTTTCCGGAATACATCGCCACCATCCGGGCGCCTTCACTGAGGATCCGGCGGTATTCCGCCACAGTTGTCTCATCCACGGGCAGCACGTCGATTCCCGACCAGTTCGAAATCACGCATGCACGAATACCGCGGCGCGCAAAGCGCTCCGCCATGCACCGCCCGATCGCCACCACCGCATCGCAGCGCTGCAACGCCGCGTTCGCAACCTCCTCCAGCATCCGGTGAACCGCGGATCCCTTCACCAGCACACCTCCCGCCACCGCCACCTCCGGATACACATCCTGCGCCCAATGGACATGTCTGCATCCGCGAATCCTCGCAACGGCCGCACCCAGCGCGACGGACAGCGGCGGATCGGTGAGGGTCACAATGACATCCGGTCGCGGTATCCGGATCGCATTCCAGGCCAGCGCGCTCCATGCGCCGAGCAATCCGAGCAGCCGTCGCACAAACGAAGCACGCGAGAATCCGAGCCAGCCCACGCGAATGATTCTAACCGTTCCAACCACTTCCTCACGCGGCGCGGCGGTCGGAACTCGCGCGGCGAGAATCGTGACCTCGAAACGCTCCGCATCCAGTCCCAACGCTAGATCGAGGAGCAGTTTCCCCGCAGCCGAACGATCCGGAGGAACCGAGCGTTGGATGAAGGCGACGCGAACCCGACGCTTCCCCCCAGACTCACGAAATGTTGCCATCGAATCTCCGCATCATCCTTGCGGGACTGCCCGCCACAAAGCATCCGTCCGGAACGTTTCGAATCACGGTGGCATTCGCACCCACCGTGGAGCCGGATCCCACGATGACTCCGGGTCCGATGAACGCCCGCGCCGCCACCCACGATCGGTCGTTGATTCGAATCGGCCGCACTTCCAGTTCGAAATCCGGCCGGTCGAATCGATGACTTCCCGTGCAAAGGAAGGCCTCCTGCGAAATGCACACGTGCGATCCGATGCGCACCTCCGCGAGTGAAAGAATCCGGACACCCTCGCCGATCCAAACGTGATCGCCGGCAACAAATCGCCACGGCATTGAAATGTCCACCCCCTCGCGAATGACAAATCCCTCACCGATCGACGCACCAAATGCCCGCAGCACCGCCGCCCGGAAGGCGGATGGCAGCGGAAGCGGGACTCGAAAGAGGAGCGCCTTCACAGCAAGCCACGCGGCTTCCTTCCATCGCGGAGCTCCGCGCTCGATGGGTCTCCGATACGTGGAAAGATCGATCATCTCACCGGTCTGTTCCGCGAAGTCTTCGATCGAGCAACTCGATCGACAGCATCATCTCCGCGCATGCCCGCTGCATCGCGTAATACCACCCCGGCCATCCCTCGAAAATGCATCCGCGCACAAGCAGGCAATACCCGAACATCAGACCCGGCGCGAACACGATGGCTCTACGAACGCGGTCGGGGAACGACAACGAGGTCGTCAATTCGAACTTATCCGCCTCTTCTCGAACATAACGCGCCTGTGAAGCGAACCATCTCGCGAGCGGCTTGCGATCGTCGTGCGCAATCCTCGCATCCAGGCGCTCGACACGCCCGTCAATCTTCACCCGCTGGGTGTGTCCGTCGTCTTCATAGAGTGCGCTCGCACGGCGGTATAGCACCGTCCGTGGCGGATATACGGTCCCGCGGAGTGCCCGACCAAACACGCAATAGGTGAAAGGCGTGGAATATCCTGCCACGTCCGCATCGGAGAGAGCCTCCATCCGTTCACACCAATCGCCGGGCACAACGTAGTCCGCATCGAGCGACAGCACCCACTCCGTCCGGATTTGTGACAACCCGAAATTCGCCTGCCTCGCGAACGAGTCGAATCTCCGCTGCACGATCTCCACATTCGAAAACTCGCCACAGATGTCCCGCGTCGCATCGTCGCTGAAACTGTCGACCACCACCACGCGGCGGGCCCAACGCAGCGCGGAAAGGCAGCGCCGGATGTTCGCGGCCTCGTTCCACGCGAGAATCATGGGGGTGACTGAATCGGGACTCATTCCTCGTGTGCTTCCGAATATCGAAAGATCTGTTCGGCGGCCCGCACCGCCTCGCTCACCGGGGGAACCGATCCCTCATAGGGCAGCATCACCGCCGCCACTTCGTAGGAGAAGTTCCGGCGTCCATTCGCGATCAGCCGCATGAGCACATTCTGCTGCACGCTCGCCCCGCTGTGCAGCGAAAACCGCATCGGCTCCCCGTCCAGCCACGCGGTCCATAGCAGGAGCACCCGGACGCCATCCTTTTCGTAGTGCAGCGCGGTCCACTCGACCGGCGAACCATCAATCCGACTGCTCGCAACTTCGGCGGGACCAACCAATCTCCATCCCACCCCCGGCATGCACGCATCCGGTCGATGATAGAGCGCCTCGCTGTTGTTCTTCGAATCGTCCCAGATCAAATGGTATCCGGTGACCGGAACAAGTCCGTCCCGGCGCATGCGGAGATATCCACCCGAGGTGGGACGGAGCACCTTTTCCATCTGCTCGGGCAAAGGGACCGTCTCGGCCGTATCGGACACCGAAAGTCGGGGACTCCGATGGCCGCCGCCACTCGCAGACATCTCGTTCATCAGATACCAGCCCTGCCCTCCCGCCACTCCGAGTCCCACCAGTGCGACCATCCAAATCCAAGCGACCCCGGCGCTCCGCTGTGACGTCGGTCTCTCGCGCGACTCGGGAATCACCAACTCCCTCTCCCAGGGTCCTTTCAACAACCGACCCGCAACCACGATTCCGCAGACGAGCAGCACCCACGCCATCCAGCCGGCCGGATCGTGCATCGCATTCAACGCCTCGTTTCCGCCGCGCGCTCCCGCCAGACTAAGCGCGAGCGTGCGCGCGAAGTTCGTGACCAGGGCGATCGCAAATCCAACGGGAATCAAAAAGAGCCGCCGCCACCAGCCAAGCATCATCCACTCCCCCATGGCGAATGCGATCATCAGCGCCGATTGAAGCGACCGCACACCACTGCACGCCTCGGCAATGCCAACGGTGCATGCGGGAAGCGCGATCACCGTTCCCTCGATGCGCGCGGGAATTCCCAATACCGGCAGCACCTCCCCGACAAGCGCAGCCACCGCCTGCGCAAGGGCGATCGTCACCGGCTGCTCGATCGCAGTGGGCCACGGCACCGCCGTCCCGACGAAGGCAACCGGAAAGATCGATGCTCGCAGATATCCGGTCCCTCCCCGCAGGAACGCCAACCCCAGCGTCGCGGCCGCCGTCGTGGCATACACCGCCCATGCGAACACCCGCCAATACAGCGGAGCCTGCCGTCCAAGTTCGATCGGCAGCACGGCCAGTGCGCAAACGGCTACAACGGCCCATGCGAAGACGGCATGCCCTCGCGGCTCCGACGTCGCAGCCGACAATCGCTTCCAAAGAAAATATACCGCCAGTGGCATGACCACCCACCCGTGAGCGTAGTCGGGGTCACGCGCCCACTCCGCCGCACACGTCCATCCGAACCATGCCCAAAACGTCGCTACTCCGACAATGAACCCCGTTCTCGAAAGCGCCGGACCGGATGATTTCATGGCCGCATCCTCGATTTCAGAATGCGCTCATATTGCGCGGCAATCCGCTCCGCGGAACGCCGCCAGGAATACTCCGCTCTCGCCAAAACCGCGGCCCGCTGCCCCCTGACAGCTCGCTCCTTCGGATCGTTCAGTGCCTCCTCAAGAGCAGCGGCGAGCGAACGCACATCGTTCCCCGCAACCCATCCGACATTTCCGCGAATGATGTCTGACGAGAGTGCCACTCCATCGCTCACGACTGGTGGAACACCTGCCGCCATCGCCTCAGCGACGGCAATGCCGAAATTCTCGGAATGACTCGGAAGCACGAACGCATCCGCCGCGGCGAACAATCCCCACTTCGCCTCCCCTTCGACAAAGCCTGGTGTTCGCACCCGGTCGCGCAGTCCCAGCTGATGGATGTGCTCACGCACCATGCGTTCATGTGCCTGATCGCCAGCCCCGGCCAGCACGAGAATCCATCGTTGCTCCCTCAAGGTCGCAAGCGCCTCCAGGAGCTCCTTGATCCGCTTCTTTGGATGCCATCGCGAAAGAAACAGAAAGACACACTCCGAGTCGTGCGCACCGAGTCCGGCTCGCGTGCGCTTCCGGACTTCCGTCGAAACTTCCGGAACGGCAACTCCCAACGGCGCGACGAATCCAAGACCCGCCGGGACATGCAGCGACATTTCCATCTCGCGCGTGGATGTGAAATGCACCGCCGCCGCACCGCGCAAATTCGCACGGTCGCAGAGCGCGAGAAACATCCGTTTCCGAAACGGACTCCGTGTAAGCGACCACTCCTCGAGAAGTCCAAGCGGCCTCAGAACGTAAGGCACACCGCGCCTTCGGGCCAGCATCATCGCCCGGCTCGATACATACGAAAACAGCGCGTGAACGTGGACAATGTCGAACTCCGGGAGCTGGGCATGCATCCACCGAGGGAACCCCGGAGACCACGCAAACTCCCGCAGCGCGCGCACAGGCGGAGAAAACCGTGGCAGGAACCAGGTCCGCATTCCGGCATGATCGATCCAGCGTTCCAGCGGCACATCGAGCGTGTCGGGGCCATCGTCGTTGGTCGTCACCACCGAACACTCCACGCCGAGTTCCTGCAGCGCCCCCGTCATCGGACCAATCGCCGCGCTCGGACCACCCCGCCGCAGACTCACCGAGGGAATGACGTGAAGGACCTTCATTGCGTGACGACGGCCTGGATTTCTGCGTGAAGCCGGTCCCGGAACGCATCGCGCCCATAGATCGCGAGCACGCGCTCGCGAAGGAACGCTCCATTTCGTCGTTCGTCCCCAGTATCGTCGATTGCCATCACAACCGCGCGCGCTACCGCATCGACGGAATCCGGATCAACCAGCCAGCCCAGCTCTCCGCACCGAAGCGCATCCACAGATCCGTCGCGACCGCCCGCAATCACGGGCTTTCCCGTTGCAAGGGCTTCCAGAAACACGATTCCGAAGCCCTCCTTCGAGCTGGGCATCACGAAGGCATCGCAAAGACGGTAGAGATCGGGCAATTCGTCCTCACTCACACGTCCGGCAAACCGCACCACATCCTGGACTCCAATCTCCCGTGCGACCGCCTCCAGTCGCTGGCGGTCATTTCCGTCACCAGCGATGATATAAACGAGATCCGGCAGGGATTGGCGGATCTCCGGCAAGGCCCGAAGCACGACTTCCACGCCCTTCGCACGCTCGCTGGCGTCAAGCCGCGCCACCGTGAGCAAGACCCGCCCACGGATTCCCACCCTCGAAGCGAGTTCTGGATTCCGAGGCCCCGGAGCAAACCGTGCTCCATCCACGCAATTCGGCAGCACGGACACAAATGGCATGCTGTTCTCCTCCCGCATCCGTCGCGCCGTGTATTCACTGACAGCCAGAACACGATTTGCCGCCCCGAGGGAACGACGAAGGAGAAATGACTGCCGCCCCCAAACCTCCACACCATGCGCGGCTGTCACGAATGGAACCCCAAGCAGCCGGCGGCATGCCCAACCGACCGGAGCAAACCTCGGAAATGTGCTCAGAATGAGATCGGGCCGGAACCTCCGCGCTTCACGCAAAGCCCGCAATGCGAAAGCGGCTCCACGCAACGGACGAGGCACCCCTTCGACCGTGGCACATCCGCTCATCCTCGCAGCAACGAATTCCCGATCCACGGCGCCATAGGACAATCCAAAGACGTTCTGCGGGCCGAAAAGTTCTCCCAGCGCCCACAACACTTCCCGCGTGTATTGCTGGATGCCACCAGGGCCCGTGCCGAACTCCGGAGCCCACAAAAAGATTCGCCTGCGCGGATTCATCCGGCACCCGTTCTTGCTCTGGAACCGGCCACCGCACGGGCGGCTTCCAGAATGCCCCGGGCGGCATTCTCCGCGGTGTAGGCGGCCACCCGTTTCCGTGCCCGGCTTCCCATGCGCTCAGCCTCCGCTGGATCACTCGCCATTCGTGACATGCACGACGCCAGACCATCCACGTCGCGGCAGCGGAAGATCCATCCCGTTTCTCCGGGTTCGACAAGATCGCTGGCACAACCCACCTCATCGCTAACGATCGCAGGCACGCCGAATCCCATCGCTTCGTTCACGACGAGTCCCCACGTCTCCCCGGAATCGGACGGAAGCACGAGACAATCGGCTGCGACATAAGCCCACGGCATCGCACTCTGGTTCAAAAAGCCGGCGAACACGATCGCGTCCGAAAGCGATTCCGCTTCGCGACGCAATTCCGCTTCCTCCTGACCGCTTCCGACGAAAAGCACCCGGATGCGCAGCTCCTTCAGCACCCGCGCCGCGGCGTGAAGCACGTCAAACGGCCGTTTCTTCGGCTCGAGCTTTCCCGCGAACAGGAAGCAGAAGTCGTCGTCGAAAATTCCAAACCGCTCCCTTGCACTCCGCCGGTCGGTGACTTGAACACCGTCGAATTGCCCTCCCGATGCATAGGGGGAAAAGCTGCGCGGGGTTTCTCTCGGACCGAATGCATCATAATAGGCGGCATTCGCTTTCCCGATCGGGAGAAACGCCGCGTATCGGCGCAACACCCAACGATGCCACGCCTGCTTCACCATTCCGCGACGCGAGAATGGATTCGCCTCGCAACGCAGCAGACAGGGAATCCGCAGCCTACGCGCAGCCGCCAGTGCAGGTAACATGCAGGGATGATGCCATCCGGTGTGAAGAACAACGTCCGGTCTTTTTTCCCTCCAGGCTCGTCTGAGTTTGCTCCACGCAGACACCAGCCGGGCAACATCACCGGAGGAGTTGAGGTCCTGCGCAAAAACATCGAACGGATACCCGTCCAGCACCGGCACATCCCATTGAAACTGCACCCCGAATCCCCGTCCCTGGCTGGCGGCATCCGGCATGTAACCAAAATGCACATGCAGGTCCACTCCGGGCTCGTTGACCAGCGCACGCAGAATCGGCGCCTGGTATTGGATCGGATGCGAGGCGACGACAGCCAGCCTCATGTCATGCGGGCCCGCTGCAGCGGCAACCGGGGCGTCCGGACACGCATTGCGGACGCATTGGTCGAACGGGCAAGCAACGGCGCGTTCAGTAAAAAACTCACGACAAGGCCGAGGAGCAACAGAACGAAGACATCGCCAAAAATCTGATGTGCCGTCGTGAATACCAGCGCATTTGAAATGAGAAACGCCGCAAGGCCATAAGTGAGATCCGCGATCTCAGAATCCTCCCGCACAGTCTCGCAGGCGGACCAAAGAAATCGCAGAAACGCCATCCCGAGGGCCGCCAGCAGGAGCAACCCTGGAACGCCAAGCTCGGCCAGCACTTTTGCAAGACCCCCTTCCGCCGCAGCACCCACCACTTTCGCGCCTCCGCCGAAATGTTGGGCTCCCTGGCTGCCCGTTCCCGCTCCGCGTCCGAGAATACCATTGCGTTTAATCACCCAGCCAAACTGCGAAGTTGTCATCCGCTGCAATCGTTCGGCCGCGTCGCGCTGCGCTGTGATGCCACGCGCCGTGTAAAGGGGCATCACCTGCGAAAGTTCCCGTGTCGAGACGTAGTGAAAAAATCCCGCAGACAGCGTGCCGCAAATCACAAGAAACGCAGCCAGCCGGCCAAAGCCGGAGCGGAAATAAACGAGGAAGAATCCATACAGACTCAGGAACAGCACGATCTCCACCAGGAACTTCCGGCGCCCGCTCAGCAGCAGTGCCAGGACAAAGATGGTAATCAAGACCGCCTGCCCCATCCCCACCCATCGGATCTCCCGCCGCGCCACCGTCAGACAGACGACAAAGCAAATTCCGGCACCCGCGTGCCAGCCTGCTATCTCCGGGGAGCGAAAAAATCCCGCCCGCAGGGCCACCTCTCCGCCCGTTTCCGGATAGAAAAAGAACCCCTCGCCGACGGAGCCAAGGGCCCTCCACGATACGCCCGCGACTTCGAGCAGCAGCGACAGGGAAAACCCGGCGCTGACGAGAATGTAGAACCGGAGAAACTTCTCCATTTCCCCCCGGCGCGCCGTGAAGCACCCCCCCAGCAGCAGCGCCGGTAATGGCGCGAGATAGGCAATCAACCCGATCCCCGGAAGAACGATGCTCTGCGTGTTCACAAACGCCATCACGGACTGGAACAGCACCCACGCGACAAAAAGAATGGCGGGAACCGCGAGAACAGGATTCCAGCGGTTGATTTCGCGGAACCCCAGTTTCTCTCCCTGGGCTATGGCGCCCACCATGCAGCACCCGAACAACGCACCGGCCAGGAGGGTGAACGCCACCGGCTCCCCAGGAAGAATTTTGCGAATCGGATCCTGGAGAAATCCGGCCAGCACCACGACGTAGATTCCGCGCCGCCAGTCGAGCATGCAAACCATCGCCGCGACGGCAACAAGAGCAAGAATGAGGATTTCCGTCATGATCCGGCCGGGGAGGAGGACAGCAGCCTGCGGCCACTCAACCACAATCTTAGCGCCCACACCAGCCCGCGCAGTTCCGCCAGCAACGTCACCGGAATCCACCACGGTCGCCGCAGGTGATGTCGCGTCGCCGCTGCGCGCAGAAACCGTCGCAGAATGTCCGCGGGTGTGCCCGCGACCAATGCAAAGTAATAGGCGCCGACCGCGTGATCCGGACGCCACGTGGTAAGGTGCCCGCCATTTGAGCGCGTTCCCCCCGTGCCTGCTCGCAAATGTCGGATCGACGCCCGCGGTTCGAACAGCACGCGATGTCCCGCCGCGATCATTCGTCGCGCAAACTCGGTTTCGAAATGATAGGCGGCTCCGACGAAGTTTTCGTCGAAACCGCCAACGGCAAGAGCGATCCTGCGTTTGACCGACATGTTCCCGGCGAGCGCCCAGTCGATCCACGCCTGTTCAGTGGCGTTGCCTCTGAATCCCTCCCCGGCGCGCAACGGTTCTGCATGCTGCCCGGGTTGCAAAACCTGACCGACAACGACTCCCGCCTCCGGACGCTCCGCGTGCGCTTCCTCGTGCCGTTTAAGCAACTCCCTGTTCGGAACGATGTCGTCATCGAGGAAAAGCACGATTTCTCCCCGCGCAGCGATGAGACCGGTGTTCATCGCCTCCGGGATCGAGGGTTGTTCCTTGCGGAGCAATCTCAGAGGGCCGGCATCCATCCATTCCTTGAGTGCAGCATCGGTCGCTGGTTCGTGACACGGGGTCTGGTCGACAACAATCAGCTCTCCCGGTCCAAGCTCGAGGATGTGCCGCAGTGAGTCCACGAGCACACGCTCGCGCCGGTAGGTAATCACCACCACCGACATCACGATCGCCGGCTCTCCGTTTTCCTTCCCGTTCATGGCCGGCAGATAATCCCTGCCATCTTCCTCTCGAGAAGCCCCTCGCAAAAGCGGGAAAACCTCCGGGCCGTCGCCTCCCAGGTCATTACCGCAGCGGTCCGTCTCGCTTCCCTGGAAATCGATCCACACAGATCCGGATGTTCCGTGAGATCGAGGATCGTCCTCGCGATGCCTTCTGCATCCCCACGATCGAACAGAAAGCCGTTCCTCCCGTGAACGATCTTCTCGCCGGGGCCGCTGATGTTCGTCGCAAGCACGCAACAACCCCGCGCCATCGCCTCGAGGAATGCCATGCAGTATCCCTCGTAATGCGAGGGTTGCAGAAAAAATCCGTGCGAATCGTAAAGTTCGAGAAGTTCCTGGCGGGGCATCCAGCCACGAAGCCGCACACGTTCGGCCGCCGGACCAAGCAACCTCCGCACATCGTCGTGCGCGGAATCCTGCGTGACCCACGTCAGATCCGTCATTCGATCGCTCGCAGCCAGAGCTCGCATTACACCGGCAACCACCTCGGGGGCCTTGTGGGCTGAATACGACCCGGCAAACAAAACACGACGAAACCGTTCAGGGGCGAACTCCGGCGGCACGGATAGAAAATACGACGGAACCCCGGGTGACAATGCGAGCAACTGCTCAGGCTCCACGTCGCGGGACAGGGATGCCGCGTCATCGCGCGAGCAAACAACAATGCCGTCCGCATATCGGAGAGACCGCTGATTGTGTCTCGCGAGAAACATGCGCAAACCGACGGTCGCGGCACGCCGCCAGGCCGGGCGACGATCGAATCCATGCCTCTTCACTTCGGCCCACGCGCGGGGTTCCCACCCATGGCTGCGAATGATGAACACCCCCGGAAGCTTGAGTGCGCGATGCGTCTTCGCGGCCAGATACCCATGCGGCTGACTGATCTGCACAACGTCGTAAATTCCGTTCCGAAATCGCTCAAGCATCGCGTCCCGAAACAGAAACGGCAGTTCACAGAGTTGGTGAAGGTTGTTGTGACGAATGCGACGACGATGCTCACCAAGCCATATGTCGTCCACTTCGTGCCCGAGTTCGCGCAACGCCCTGATGGTGGCGAGATCGCAGCCCGACGCCCCCTCGTCGGGATTTGGACGGGTGTTCGCGAGAAACAAAAACTTCATGGGTTCCACCTCGACATCTGCCACAAGCGGACAATCGCCCGACCGTTGAGCGGCCATAGACGAATTGCCTCGCGAAGATAGCCTGCCGCACGGGGATCCTGTCTCTCGAAGAGACGCATTGCGATGTGATAATTCGCGTGGGAGCGGGCCTTTCTGCCGGTTTCACGAGAACGCCGCCCCCGAAGACCTTCCGTCAGCCGGGCTGCCTCACGGAGAAATTCATCTTCGTCCGTCCCTGACATTCGTGCGGCATGACAACATTGCCCGAGCTCCCCGAAACGCCATTGAAGCCGGCCATTTGTTGAGGAAATGGAAGTCGGCGAAAGCGTGTAATTGTAAAGAACCTCCTGCACGTATGCGACGGGGCCCAGTCGTGCGATCCTCAACCACAAGTCGGAATCCTGCCCATAGTAGAACTCCGCCCGGTAGCCGCCTGCGGCTTCGTAGGCATCCCTCCGCATCATTACACCTCCATGTGCAGGCGGCCCCATTCGCTTCGTCAGAAGTTCAGCCGTCGCTTTGACAGGGTCCGCCGGCCTTCGCACTTCTCCCAGCATTTCTCCGCACGGGCCTCGAACGGCTCCCCATCCGCTGACCATGACGCAGTCCGGGCAGGTTTGCGCCAGCGCGAGACATTTCTCGAACCGCGTGGGTTCCGACCAGTCATCCGCGTCCTGCCGCGCGATCCACTCGCCGCGTGCCAGTCCGCATCCCCGGATCAACGCCCGCGTCAACCCGGCATTCTCCTGATGCAGCGCGCGCACGCGGGAATCGCGTCGTGCGCAGGCATCGATGATCTCCGCTGAACCATCAGTCGATCCATCGTCGATCAGCACGAGTTCCCAGTGGGGAAACGTTTGTTCAAAAAGGCTGTCCAGCGCCCGGGGCAACGATTCCACCGCATTGCAGACGCTCATCACGATTGACACCGTGGGTCTCGGGTCCGTCGTCATGGCTTTCGCGAAACCCAGTGGAATTCGTTCCCTCTCATTGAGTCGAAATGCCTGACGTCATGAAACGCTCCGCCCCAAGACTGACGACTCCCGCCCCACGCCACCCAATGCCGCGGGCGACACGTCCGAAGATTCGATGTCGCTTCAGGCTCCGGGGATCTCTCAACGCCTCACCGGAAAATTGGTAAAGCCGTCTGGCTGCGACATCCAGCCCCGCAGCGGCACAGTTGCGGCAGAGAAGAAACAGCCGTCTTGCGAAGTGTTGAAACTCCGGCGAGTCCTCTGGAACACGGCCGCGCCGCGCGGAAGTGAGGATGTGTTCAAGAGCAACCGCCTGGTCGGCTAGCGCAACGGGATCGAGTCGACGTGTCCGGCTGAGTCGCGCTCCCGAATGACCACGCATGACCGCGATGGAGTCTTCGCACCAGTGCAGAGGCGCGCCAAGTGCCGCCAACCGGCAGTCATATTCCCAGTCTTCATTTAACCTCAACGGCAGCCATGAACCGATGCGCTCCAGCGCAGACGTGCGGTAGAGAGGACTCACCGTTGCCCACCACCGCTCGACGAGCATCCCTGGGAACAAAGTCGGAATTCGCTCCCCCGTTCGCCGCATCGGAAAATCCTCCCTTCCGCGTTCGTCACGGTAAATCGTCGGGCCGTAGGACGCCACGCACTCAGGATTCGCAATCAACCCCGCCACCTGCATGGAAAATTTGTCCGGCAGAAGCAGATCATCGCTGTCGAGGTATTGAATGAACTCTCCGCGTGCCTGCAACCGCCCCGCCTCCCTGGCGGCACCCGGGCCGGCGTTCTGCTGCGTGAGCACCCGAATGTGCGCCGGATTCTCCGCGGCAAGGTCCCGTGCGACCTCCGGTGTTTCATCAGTGGATCCGTCGTCCACAATGAGAATCTCCACCTCGGGATAGTGCTGACCTAGCGCACTCGCCACCGCCTCCCGAAGCTGACCGGGACGGTTGTGCACAGGCAGGATGACGCTGACGAGGCCGGAGATCATTTCCTTATTCTTTCGGACTCAAGGAGTGAAACGAGTTCTGCGATGCGCGCCACCGCCGGTGTCGCAAGCCTCTTCCGCAAGAGGTTCGCCGTCGGGTTTTCCGGCGACCGCTTCATTGGTTGCGGGGCATGCCACAGATGCACGAAAGGCAGTTCCGCAAACGCCCAGACCCGTCGGGTCGATGCGCGGTCCCAAAACTCCTCATCCTCCCCTCCCCATCCAACGAACTCCTCATCAAAGCCGCCGATGGCAAGATATGCGTCCTTCCTGGCCGCCACACTTCCTCCGCCGAGGAGATTTTGGACAGCCGCTTCCACCCCTCCATCGACAATTCCTGCCCGTGCGGCCCGCGCGGAAGCCACCTCGTTGAGATAAAAAACGAATCGCTTCATGTCGACGAAGTCGAACCCCTCGCGAATGCGATGCAACGCACGGAGCGCATAGTCGCGCGGAGCTAGGATGTCGCCATCGTGCAGAATGACCACCGGGGCCTTCGCCGCCAGCACTCCCGCATTGAAAGCCGCGGAGCGATTGTAGGCGACACCCGGTGGAGTCCGCGTTTCCAGGAGCCGGATCCTCTCGGGCAGAAGGTTCGCGAGAATCGGCTCGTTTGATTGTTCGACCACGATGATCTCGCTGCGGACATCTACCTGCCCCGCAAGCGAACGGATGGTTGCGAGAAGCTGCGGCAATCGATCACGGCCGCGATGTCCGATCACGAAACTCACCTCTGGCGCGGCAGTCCGCAGCTCCACCGGGTCTTTCAAATCGACGGGATGAAACCGCAACGCCTCTCGCATGAGCCAGGTGCCCGCCGCTGGAAACTCCCGGCAGACGGCAAGATCACGGCTCCATTTCCAGTCACACGTAACTCCGGGGCCGCCCGGCGCAGAGATCAACCGATCCATTCGATTGCGCATGCGAATCCACGTTTCCTGACCGGACCATCGTCCCGCAATCAACCGGCCGGCAAGCCGTATCCCGTCGAGCACCAATATCGCGCCCGTGCGGCGGAGGCGCTTTCCGATCGACGCATTCGCCGTCATCCCTTTGCAAACCGGTAAAGCATCCGCATCTCCGCACCGCTTAACGCGGAACATCCAATCTCGAAAACCTCCGACTCGTCCGCTCCGCGAAGAATCGCCGCGCGAAGATTTCCTGCGAGATCACGATCGGTCAGTGAATCTCGCGGCTCCGCATTCCCCAGCAACTCGACCAGACGTGGTGTTTGCGCAGAAAGGGAATACCTTTCGATCTGCGCGGGAGTGAGAGGCTCCAGGCGGCTGGAGTGTGCCAAACGCCGCGCAATCGCAACGCGATCACCCACCGGCTCGCCGCGTCCGCTGAAATTCCTTTCGGCGAAGCGGTCAAAATTCGAACCATCCACGACATCCGCCACGCTCTCATATCCGATCACCACCGCCGGCCTCCCCGCTGCGAGCGCCTCGAGAACGACGCGTCCCATTCCAAACACCGCACCATACTGCGCGATGAGCTCCATCGGTTCGTCCACCGCACCGATGATGTGCGTGCGTGGCAACACCCTCAGCATCCTCGCATCAAAGGCCCACTTGAACCCCAGCAGGCGCCCTGCCGCAACGGGTCGCTTCAGAAAACCAGCCGCCTTTTCCCCCGGCAGAATCCCACCCGCGATCGCGAGCCGGCTGGTGCCGCAGATCCTCCGACACTGCGCAAACAGTGCGACTGCGGCGCGCAGATGCCCAACCTTGCTCGTCCGGGAAAGGCACACTACATCCCGGATTCTGTCCGCCCCCGTCAGCTTGTTTCCCTGCCTCCAGTGCACGGCATTTGGAATCACACGCACCTCCCGGCCATCCGCATCGCCTTCAAAAATAGAGCGTGCAACTTCGGGGCTTACCGCACTGAGCACACTTCCGCGTGCGGCGGCCAGCGTCATTCCAAGAGCCTCGATCAACGGATTCGGCCGGCCCGCGCCGCTCAACGGACCGTGGAACGTCGTCACCAATGGAATCGAATGACTCACAGCCAGAATCCATGCCGGCAGTAGCGAGAAGTGCTGCGCCCAGATCGCCCGGGGCTTCTCCGTCCGGACGATTGCATCCCCCACATCCATCCATCGCCGGAGAATTTCCACGGAACCGCCACCGCACTCGCAGGAAGCAACATTCTCGAACCGACGGATTCCGGCTGCGTTCGACGCGATGCGGGTGGCCATCAACGAAGCGCTTACTCCATGTCCGGCCGCAGCTCCGAGATAAGTCGCGAGGAAATTCTCACGACCGCCCAGCCAGAAGTTGTCGGTGGTGACGAGAATGTTCACTTCACGGCTCGGTTACGCTCCGCGAGCATACCTTGAAGGATCGCAATATCGATGCGTGCCCAATCAGCAGGATACCGATTTTTTTTTAGCATCATTCGGAGCCACCGAGCGCGCCGCAGAAATAGCTTTCGACGTAGCGCCATACTCGAAGCTGTCCCGTCGAGGTCGTGAAACCGGTTTCCAAAGCAGGCAAGCGACCGACCCCATGAGTGCGCGCGGCGGAGTATCCATTCCATCTCCATCTGGTCAGGTCGCACCACGTGCTCCACACCGAGGGACGGCAGGAATACACAACTCTTCCCCGCTTCTTCGAACGTCCGAAGCAGAGGTGCCATGCCTCCCATTCTATACGCTCCAGGAGCAGGGCCGGAGTCCGGATCGAACGGCTCCCGTCCCGAGAGGGCTGCGCGGCGAATGACAAGGTTGCTCCCGAGAAACGGAAAGGACTTCACTTCCCCCTCCGGCGCTCGATCAGGGGACAGCGACGCAAAAGCGAAGCCCCGCACATACCTAATCACGTGCGGATCAAGCGCACGATCGAGGCCGGCCGGCCAACGAAGAGAAACTGGCCCGCCAACACAATCCGCCGATGGCCAACGCGACAACCCGGCCATGAGTTCGGAAAAATAATTCTGCGGCACGACAACGTCGTCGTCCCAGACAACAAACCAGTCACCGGCGGCAATCGCAAACCCCGCGTTGAGGGCCCGATTTTTGCCGGCTTCCATGCATCGAATCACGCGGGCGGGGAACGGGAATCTCCGGCCGCCAAGCATGGCTTCCGAATCGGCAAGGCTTCCGTTCACAACAACGAGAAGTTCCGCGCTGTAGTCGTCCACCCTCAAGGCCGCGATGCTGTTCAGGCACACTTCCAGCAACGCCTGTCTGCCCGATGTGGGGATCACGATGGAAAATTGCATTCCTGCACATCTACCGGTCTTATGTCCTCGGGGTCGCGATCAACATTGTGATCGAATAGACCCCCGCAGGCGGCATGGAGGTCTGCGGCGGCATGTTTCGCAAACGATAGTTGAAGCGGTTGAAGAAGTGTTGAAAGTCACGCACGCACAGCCCCGCATCTCTCGTCGTTTCTCCAAACTCAAACGCACAGCATCGAATTCGTCCCGCCGCGAAAAGCGCCTCCGCGCCCTTCAGAGCCGCCAATTCGCAGCCTTCGACATCGATCTTCAGGAGGTCCACCGTTTCAATGTTCTCTCCACGGCAGAACGCATCCAGCGTAGTAACCCGAACCTCCTCCGAAACAGATGGCCCCTGCGCATGGACCGCGCGGGAAAGGAAGGAATGCAAGGTTGGGCGATCACTGCGACCATGCAGGATTGCCGTCCCTTCTGCATCACCAACCGCGAGCGGACGCGGGTGAATATTTCGACGCCCGTTGGCATTTACAACATGCTCGATGGCGGCATAAGCCTCCCGGGCGGGTTCGAATGCAAAGACCCTGCCCGTAGGTCCCACGCAACGGGCAAAAAACAGGCTTAATTCCCCCCGGTGGGCTCCCACATCGAGCACCGTCATGCCCGCACGCAGATAACGCGCGTAAAAGATCAGCTCCTCACGGCAAAAATCTTCAAAGCTTCTCCTACGGTTCTGCCCGCTCAATGCATGGCGCAGACGGCGCAATGGATCGAGCGCTTTCATTGTCCCGAAAGTGTTTGAATTTCCCAGCGCGCGTCGATCAGAAATACTCCTCCCGTCTGCCTCGGCACCTTTCCTGCCCCATAAAAATCACCCTCCGACACGGCAAACCTCCCCGCAGACGGAAGGTAATCATACACGTCACCGCCTTCGCTCAGCTCCAGTGCATAACGGTATGAGCCCGCAGGCAGTGGCAATCGGTCTGACTTCAACCGCACAACAGCCCGCTCGCCCCCGCGTAGTGGGAATATGTCCCCTGTCATATCCGAACTGAGGTGGAACACCGGTGTCCCCAACGCATTGCGAACCGTAACTGCCACGCAGAGATTGCGGATCGCGTCGAAACAGTCCAATTCCACCTCCATCGTGCAGGGCATGCCGACTGCCGGTGCGCCTCCTGCAGGCGACAGGAACCGTGCGCTCCAAATTCGCGCCCGACCGGTTCCCTTTCGATCCGCAACCTCCAACAAATCGTCTGGGCTCCCGACGGCCAGCTTCAAGTAAGCATCGACAGCCTCCCGCGCCGTTCCCAAGAACAGCAATCGCCCATTGGAAAGAACTAATCCCTGCCTGCAGAGGCCAGTGACCGCCGTCATGTTGTGGCTTACGAAAATCACCGTGCGCCCCTCCTCCCTCGACAGTTCCCCCATCTTTCCAAGGCACCTTTTCTGGAACTCCGCGTCTCCGACGGCCAGCACTTCGTCGACAATCAGAATCTCCGGATCCAGATGCGCGGCCACCGCGAAGGCGAGCCGCACATACATTCCACTCGAATACCGCTTTACGGGAGTATCCAGAAATTTCTCCACTCCGGAGAACGCCACGATCTCATCAAATTTCCGCGCCACCTCTGCGCGCTTCATTCCGAGCACGACGCCGTTGAGGTAGATGTTCTCCCGACCCGTCAATTCCGGGTGAAACCCCGTGCCCACCTCCAGCAGGCTGGCTACGCGCCCGCGCAGGACGATCTCGCCCCGGGTAGGCTCGGTGATGCGACTGAGGATCTTCAGCAGCGTGCTCTTGCCAGCGCCGTTTGCACCGATAATTCCAAGCACCTCTCCGGCCTGCACGTCGAACGACACATCGTTCAACGCCCAGAATTCGGACTCCCTCCCCGCTGAGCTATCCTGCCTCGGTCGAAGTATCGCCGCCAGGCAGTCGCGGAGGGTGTGATACGCACCGTGCCCCGCGGCACCGATCCGGTAGCGCTTCGACACGTTGCGAACTTCGATGATCGCGGAACTCATTCGATAGCTTCAGGTGCATCCGCCCTGCTGCTGGTGGAACGGCTGGGCAGATGCGAAACCCGCCGTTCGACCTTCGAGCGCGTCGAATCGAATACACAGAGAACGTTCTGAAGATGTTGCTCCCACGGGCGTTCGACCGCCACGATCTTCCGCACCGCGGGTTCGTAGGTAAATGTGGAATATCCCCACCCCCGGATCTCACCTAGCAACGCGTCACTCGTGATGCCGTAACGCTTCGAATAGCCGGCGACCTCGACCAGTAGCACCGCGGGGTTGCCACGCTCCAGCATTCCCCGCATCCCACGCAATGCGAACGGTTCGTATCCTTCGATGTCGAATTTCGCCATCGCGTAGCGCACGTCCGTCAGCACCTCATCGAGACGCACGACCGGCACTCCTCGCCCATCTTCCCCAACACCGGCAACCGATGCGGTTGCATCGTTTCCCTGCAGGACAGCTGCGTGCGCGCTCTCTCCCGCCGCCTCCGCGTGAACAACGATGTTCTCGATTCCGCTTCTTTCGATACTTCGCTCCAGACACTCCTTGGAAAAAGCTCCCGGCTCGAAGGCATGCACCGCGCCATTCGGTCCCACGAGGGAGGAGGCTCGCAGCGAGTAAAGTCCGATGTTGCTCCCCACATCGATGAAGAGGTCTCCCGGCCGCAGGTAGTCCCGCACAAAACTCATCTCCCAAAAATCCGGCAGTCCCCAGAAATAGATTGCCGCGCTCGCCTGATGGGACGCCGGGTGTGCGAGCAGCTGGTTTCCATGGTAGGAAACGAATACCGGCTTCCCGACACCCCTTTTCCAGAATTGCCAAACGACACCCGAAAGCAGGGACAACGCTCGACGCCCATGATTCGCGGGATGGCGCCAAATCCGGATCAACAGCGCACCCATGCTGAACGAAGTCTCATTCATGAAGTTCAGACGATGTCCGCAAATTCCCGCTCGATCCGGCGGAAGACCGCCAGTCCAACAACGAAAAACACCGCCGCGATCACGCACGAGACCGCCAGCTCCGATCCGACCGGTGGCGGTGTGCCACACAGCGGCCACCGGAAGCCATCGATCACGGCCACCATTGGGTTCAATGCGTAAAGGTGCGCTGCGATGGAGCCCAGCTTTTCCCTCACCAGTGAACTGGGATAGGCGACCGGTGAGACATACATCCCCATCTGCAGAATGAACGGCACGAGGAAGCGAAAGTCCCGATATTTCACATTCAGTGCCGTGACGAGCAACGCAGGCCCGAGCGCGGCGAGGCACGCCAGCCCGATAAGAAAGGGAATCGCGAGCCATTGCGGCCCAAGCGATCCTCCAAGCCAGACCAGCGCCGGAAGAAAAACGACCGCACCGATTCCGAAATCCAGCAGTGCGACGGAGAGCGCGGCCAGCGGAACGATCATTCGCGGGAAATACACCTTCGAGATGAGGTTGGCGTTGCTCACCATGCTCTGCCCGCAGGTATTGAGGACGTTCGAGAACAACTGCCACGGCAGCATCCCCGCAAGCACCAGAGCGCCATACGGAATGTCCGTGTCCGCCTGGAGACCGGCGAGCCTGCCGAAGACGAACGTCATCAAAATCACCGCGGTCAGCGGTTGAAGCACCGCCCACAAGGCGCCGAGCACGGTTTGCTTGTATCGGACCGAGACGTCCCGTATGGCGAGGGTCACGAGAAGCTCGCGGTAATCCCAAAGGTCCCGCCAGTAACGGGCTCTCGACCCAGCTCGAATTCGAATTTCCATCGGCCGCGGCGCGCATCCTAGCGCATTCGGAGCGTCCGATATATTGGAAAGACGGCTTTCGCCACCGCTGATATGCTGGCGCGGATGAGCATTCGCTCGCCAGCCTCCCCATCCGGCGCGTCCCCCGCCTTGCGCGTGATTGCGACGCTGGCTCCCCCCACGCTCTGCGTGTTCGCAGCGGATCTCGGACACGCATTCCAGCCCGCACTCGCTGCCTGCATCGGGCTTTTGCTGATTGGATTTCCTCCCGCGCGAAGTCGTTCCCGCTGGCTGGACGCGGCATTGCTGACGCTGGCGATGCTCCCGCTTCTCGCGCTGCTGCCGATGCCGGAGGGGGCGGTCCCCGACTGGCGCGCGGCACTCGCGGAGGAACTCGGAATCGATCTCGGCCCGTCGTTCACCCCCCAGCCGGCGGCGCTCGTTGCGGCTCTCGCTCCATTCTGGACCGGCCTCGCGTGGCTTTGGTGGACCACCGGACAGCAATGGGATGCGCTCGAGTCGAAGGTGATGACCCGGGTGTTCGTTCTCGCGATCGCCGCGATCGCCGCCACCGTTGCCGTGTGGAAACTCACCCGTGGCGGCCCCCTCCCAGGAGCTCTTGCAGGCGGCAACGCAGCCCTTCTCACACGCAATCAACTGGCCACTGTCCTCGCGATCGGTGCAAGCGCGGGCATCACAATGGCTTTTTGCGCGCAACTTCGACGCCCCGCAGCGGCAGCGTTCGGCATCACCGCCTCACTTTTGTGCGCGACGGCCCTTGCCGTGCTTGGGTCACGCGCCGGATGGCTCGCTACCGGCGCCGGCGTGGCGGCCTCGCTGGCGGCGATCGGCAGCATCCGGCACTCCCGTCTTCCGCTCATCGCTGCCGCGGTCCTGCTTGCAGGCGGAGCCGCAACGATTTTCCTCCTGCCCGGCGAAACCGGCGAGCGACTGCGTGGCTCGCTGGGAAGTGACAGCGGCGGCGGCTTCCGCTTCGCCGTCCAGCGCGACGCACTCGGCGTGGTCGCCGAGCAGCCCTGGACCGGACACGGGCTCGGAAATTTCGACGGCGTGTTCCCCTTTCATCGAGAATTGTCGCAAAATCGCTTCCGTGCCGAACACCCCGAAAGCGACCTCCTGTGGTTCGCCGGCGAGGCGGGCGTCCTTGTCGCGGTGCTGTCGCTCGTTGCAGCAGCCGTGCTCGGCCGGGAATGGATCACCGCCGCGAAAATCGAGCCGCAACGAACGGAATCCGCCGCTGCCGCATGCGGTGCCGCAGCAGCCCTGCTTGTGCATGGATTGCTCGACGTTCCCGCGCACTCGATGTTCGCATGGATTTTCGCCGTCGGTCTCGCTGGACCGGCCTGTGGCGCTCCGCTCCGCACTCCCGTCGCTCCGCTTCGTCGGGCCGCGGCCTGGCTGGCAGCCATCGCGCTCGTGGGAATCTCGACTGTCGTGTGGCGTCTTTTACCCGCTGAACCGCCACGACCGTTCGCAAACGACACCCCGCTCCACGAAATCCCGGACCGCTCGGCCATCGATATGTGGCTGCAAACCCGCCCGCTCGACTGGAGGGTCGTCGAGCTTCGTGCACATCGCGCCGTCGCCGATGGCCGCTTTGATGAGGCACGCCGGAACTTCGAGTTGCTCTTCCGCCTGGAGCCATTCAATCCCGTCGTCGTGAGCCGCTCACTTCACGCGTGGAACCGGGCAAGACGAGCCCCGGAATTTTCCGAGACCGCGCTGGAATTGCTCCGGCGCATCCCGCCGGATCAACATTCCCGGCAGCTTGCCGAACTGATCTCCACCGCTGCACGGTGGCCCGATCTCGCTCTCGCGCTGGCCAGCTGCGATCCACCGCTCTCGTGGCAGTTTCACGCACTCGGAATTCCCTCCGATCTCCGGCAGAAAGCCCTTGTTCGACTGTCCGACGTCCTCGCCACACAGAATCAAACCGCCACCGCGTGCCGCATCGTCCTGTATCAGATCGCGCCGGGCCTCGGAGATCCGCCACCGCCCCTGCCGGATGTTCCCGGTGTTCCGAAGCCGCAATCAAAGAGCCCCAGTCCGCCTCTCTCGTGGTATGACGTCGCAGTGCTGCAATATCTGGCAAGGAACGAGGATGGTGCGTGGAGAATTCTCCGCACGTATCTGGCGGTAAAAATCCCGTTCGAGCCATGATGCGAAACCCTCCAGCCGCACCCCGCCCGCCCGGACGCCACCGCAGCTTGTGGATCGCGGCGGTGGTTGCCCTTCTTGCACTCTTCGCCCTCCTCGTGATCCGTCATCCGCGTTTCAAATCGTGGCGGGCAACGCAGCTTGCCACCCGGGCGATGATCGCACTCGAGAATGGCGAGGCGGAAGTCGCGCATTCCAGGGCCGCCGCGGCATTCCAGCTCGCTCCAAAAAATTTCACCGTGCTCCGCGCAGCGGCCCGAATCACCGCCTCGCAGAGGGATCCACAGGCGATCGGATTCTACCAGTCGCTGGCCGGTTCCGGCGTCGCCACGGGCGAAGACTTTGCCGCACTCGCGGAGGTCGCGCTCGATCTCGGCAGATTCGACGTGTTCGAGGAGGGCATTCAGCAGGCGCTCGATCGCCTCCCGCCTGGAGATCCGCGCCTCGAACGCCTGCTGGGCCGATACGCATGGATGAACGGCGACTTCACCGCCGCCGTCGCCGCCTTTCGGCAGGTCGCGGAGGACAACCCGGATTCCGCCTCTGCAAAACTCGATCTCGCCGCCGTGCTTCTCGCATCGCCGGAACTTTCCGCCCGCCGCACCGCGCCTCCGATCGTCGAAGAGGCCATCCGCATGGATTCGAACCTGTCCGCTCCCGGACTCCGACTGCTCGGCAATAGCGAGGGTCTTTCCCGGGACATCCGGCTCGACGCGGTGTCGCGGCTGCTGGCCATTCCGGATCTTCCGTTCGAGGACAAACTCGACGTTCTCCGGATGAAGGTCGCGATCGACCCATCCCTTCGCGAGTCGGTGGCGGAGGACATCATCGCTTCGACCGATCTGCGGGACATGGACCGTCGCACCGCCGTCGCAAGGTGGCTTGTTCAACTTGGCGAGAATCAGCGTGCGTTCGAACTGCTGCCGTTGCAGGACGCCGCAACAAGAATCGACTGGTTCCTCGTCTGGCTCGACGCCGCCGCCGGCCTTGGCAAATGGCGGGAGGTCGAACTCGCACTGGAACGTCCGGGCGCAGCACTTCCCGAATCGGTCCGGGAGTTGTTTCTGGGCCGTGCCCTGGCCGCGCAGGGGAAGCCGGGCAGCATCACGCACTATGAACGCGCCATCAACGCCGCCGGGGGAGACCTCGAACGGCTCGTCTACCTCGCGGGCTATTTCAATGCCCTCGACCAGGTTTCGCTCGCCGAACGCGCGCTGAAGCGCCTCGCCGAGGATCCCGCTTCCGCACGCACCGCTTGGGGGGCGTTGATTGGTCTGTATCGCCGCCAGCATGACACGCCGGCACTCCTGCGAGCTTTGGAAACGATGAAGAGCCGATGGAAGAACGATCCCGTCATCGAAAACGACCTCCTCTATCTCCGTCTCCTCACACAACGAAATCTCGCCCAGACCGTCGAAGCTGCCCGCGCGGCTGCTCTCGAGCACCCGCAGAACGTGCCCTTCCAGATCACTCACGCGCTCGCGTTGCTGCGGCAGGAAAAACCGGCGGAGGCTGCAGCCATTTTCGAGGGATCCGACCTTCAGCTGGGACAGCTTCTTCCGCACCAACGCGCCATCTTCGCAGCCATCCTGGCCGCCAACGGCGACGAGGGTTCCGCTCGCGACGTCGCTGCATTAATCGACCGCAACGCCTTGCTGCCCGAGGAGGCCGAACTTCTTCCTCCCAAGGAGTAACGCCGTCAGGCGTGCGAAAACTCGGTGACCTTCTTGCGGTCAGCGGCGTGGTGGGTCAGAAAATAGGCAATCATCCGCGCAAACGCCGCCTTCGTCACAGGCTTGCCGATGTAATTGTCCATGCCCGAGTCGAAGCACTTCTCACGGTCGCCCGGCAAGGTGAACGCCGTGCATGCCACGACGTAGGCGCGGCGGTGATTCGGCGCGCCAGCCTCGAGCACCCGCAGCTGACGAACGGTCTCGAACCCGTCCATGTCGGGCATCTGCACGTCCATGAAAATAATGTCGAACTCGCGGGCCTGCGCCATCCGCAGGCACTCCTCGCCGCTCGACGCCACGTGACACGTCACTCCAAGCAGCTTGAGGATGCGGCTGATGACCATCTGGTTCACGAGGTTGTCCTCAACGACGAGCACGGAAAGGTCATGGCTGGAGAAATCGTCCTCCCCGTCCTCGGAATGCGCATCCGACACGGTCGTGCCCGCCTCCTGTCCGGCGGGAATCTCCGGATTGCCAACCGGCAGGGTCACGGAAAAGAGCGAGCCAAGTCCGCGCTGACTCTGCACGTCGATCGTGCCGCCCATCAGCTCGACGAGCCGTTTGCAAACCGCCAGCCCAACTCCTGCGCCACCGTGTCCGCGGGAGTTCGAGGTATCCGCGCCGCCGAAGGCCTTGAACAATTTTCCAAGTCCCTCGGGCTCGATGCCGATGCCCGTATCCTTCACACGAAATTCGATCTGGTCGCGGCCAACGGGTCCCACCGAGAGCCGGACGAATCCCTTCGACGTGAACTTGATCGCATTGCCGACGAGGTTGTTGAGGATCTGCCTCAGGCGGGTGGGGTCGGTCTCGATGTAACGCGGGACGACCAGCTCGATGTCGAGGTCGATGTCGATGTCCTTTGCCCGGGCCGACTCCGCGTGCAGCGTCACGATTTCGCGGGCCAGGGCGCCCACCTCGACCGTGGCATTGCGCAACTCGATGCGTCCCGACGCGACGTTCGAGTAGTCGAGAAGGTCGTTCAACAGCACGAGCAGGGAATTTCCGCTCGAGCGGATAAGCGAGACGTATTGCTGCTGATCGGGCGTGAGCTCGGTGTTTTGAAGAATGGTGACGAAGCCAAGAATGCCCGTGAGCGGCGTGCGCGTCTCGTGACTCATCACCGCGAGGAACTCGCTCTTGCTGCGATCGGCCGCCTCCGCTGCGTCTCGCGCATTCTGCAGTTCCATCTCGTAATTCATGCGAAGGGTGATGTCGTGTCCCGTCGCCTGAATCTCGACCGCCTCCTTGTTCGCTCCGACGATTACACGCTGCGTCCACTGCACCCAGCGAACGTCCCCCTTCTCCAGCTCGACGCGCAGGTCACGCTCCGTGGAACGGTGGGCGGCATCCGGCATCCCGGCGAGAATGTCCTCCCCAATCCGCTCCTTCGTAAAAAACTCCGTGAGATTCCGGCCAATCACGCCCTTCGCGCGCCGGCCGAAAAATTGCGCAAATGCCTCGTTCGCGAAGGTGATCGTGCCGTCGGGCTTGAAGCGCGCGATCAGTTCCTCCTGCGTTTCGACAACCGTGCGATAGAGCAGCTGCGAGGCGCGCAGACGCTCCACCATCGACTTCGTCACTTTCGCCAGCGCGGAAATCTCGTCACCTCCATGGAGCAGATTCCTCGGCAGATCATCCATTCCGCTCTGGTCCGCGCGCTTTGCGCTGACGGTCAGCCGGCGGATGCGCCCGGTGACGAGGAGTTCGACCAGCGCCGTTCCTAGAAGAACGACAATGATGCCAAACGCGCCCGTGACCCCGAGGAAGAACCGGAGATTCGAGTTTCCGGCGACATAGCTCGCGCGCACCTCCTGGACCTTGAACACCAGTGCCGGAGCGCCCTTGATGTCCCGCAGGAGCCCGAAGGCCGCCACGTCGCTCTGGTCCTTCCCCCGCTCGGGAACCATCGAGTCCGCGCCCGCCATCGAGAACATCGCGCGAAGGGATTCCGTCGGCGGGAGAAATTCCACGTCATTCAGCAGCGTGCGCTGCAGGTTTTCCTGAAACTGCGAATCGAGAAACACTCCCGCAACCGCACCGATCCCACCGGAAGGGGATTCCGCGGGCAGTCGCTGTGCCGCCATCAGAAACGGCCCGAAAGCGGTCTCGACAATCCCCGACACCGATTCCCCGCGATTCAGCCCGGCCACCAGCCCGGCCAGCATCGCCTCATCGGCACTGCCGAAGGAATCGGGATTGCGCGTTCCTACATTGCGCCAGAATCCGTTCGAAAGCCGTCCCGACGCATCGACGAGTCCGACATAGTTCAGATCGAGGGTGTCCAGCAGGCCCCGCGCGCTCGCCGCGGAAGGCTGCTTGGTCGCCACTTCTCCCAACACCCACAATTTCGTCGCATTTGCGATCTGGGACTGGCGCTCCTGCACGGCATCGCGCACGCGGCTGAGCGTCAGTTGAACCCGCTGTGCATCGACCGCATCAAACTTCCCCAGAAAGGTATTCGTCGCCACAAGCGTCGTGGCCGCCCAGAGAAGAGCCGCCACTCCAGCCAGACAGAGGAAAATCTTTAGTCGGACGGATATTGGCACGTTAACTATTAAAAGGTAGGTGCTGGGGGTTGGCTCTGGCAATGCAGGATTTCAGCCTGCGTGGTCCGGGGACAATCTAGGGATTGAACTTGAGGGTTGTAACGCTGTCTATAGTGTGGTCAAGTTTATACACGTGTTTGGATGAAATTTCCGCTCCCATTCACCGCGGCTCTCGTCGCGGGGCAGGCGGCCGCCCTTTCCGTCGCAGGGGCCGCCACAACGAGTTGGAAAGGAACGCCAAACGCCAACTGGACTGCTCCTGGGAACTGGACCAACGGAACCCCGGGTAGCGGAGACACTGCCAGTTTCGATTCGAATTTCACCGGCCCCGATCAGCCAACCGTCAACGCCTCCACCACGGTCGGCCAGATCCTTGCCAGTTCCTCTCTCGGCAAGAACCTCACGATCGCCACGGGCGCGAATACACTGACGCTGGCCGGCGTCGGTGGCACTGCGATCAATTATCAGGCGTCCCCATATTCAATGACTCTTACCGGCAGGGTGGAGTTTCAAGGGACCCAGACGATCCATGTCGCCGACGGCGCCGCCGCGGTGGACGTCGATATTTCGGCGAACATCATCGACAAGTGGAATACGTCCCTCGTCAAAACGGGAGCCGGCACCCTCCGCCTCTCGGGCAACAACACCTTCGCGGGCACTCTCACAGTTTCCGATGGTATTGTGATCGCCGCCAGCAACACCGCTCTTGGCACATCGACCTGGAACAACTCGATCTCCAGCGGCGCCGCCCTCCATCTCACCGGGATCAGCCTCACCGAAGGCAGCATTGAGGTCCGGGGCACGGGACCTGATGGGCGGGGTGCCCTGGTGGCACTCTCCGGAGCCAATACCTTCAACGGAACGCTTCTCGCAGCAGCCAATGCCACGGTGGGAGCCAATGCCGGAGCCAGCCTGGCCCTGACAGGGCCCATCAATCTCACGAACGACCTCACCTTCACCGGCGCTGGCAACTTCAACGCCTCCGGTCAGATCTACGGGGCCGGCGTCCTGACCAAGACCGGCTCCGGCACCATGCAATTCTCGGGCGGGAGTTCCGACATCAACGGCAAGCGCCTCGACGTCCTCGAAGGCACTGTCGAGCTCAACCGCTCCGGCAGATACCTCAACACCACAGAAAGCCCGATTGTCGGCACCACATCCGGCCCCGCCGCCACGTTGAAACTGCTGACGAACGAGCAGATCCGCAACGACCTCTTTGTCGACGTCCGGGAATCCGGGACCTTCGACCTCAACGGCTTCAATGAAGGCATCGCAGGCCTTCGACTCACCGGCGGCACCGTCCAGACCGGCACAGGCACCCTCACCATCGCCAACGCCGGCGGGGATGAAATCCGCACCCATGCCTCGAGCCAGACCGCCACGATTTCCGGCAAGCTCGCCTCCAACCTGAGCCAGGGCGTCACCATCACGACCGCCGACGGCACCGCCGCGGTGGATCTCGACATCAGCGCCGCCATTTCCGGCACCGCCGCCAAGTGGACGAAGGCGGGATCCGGCGTGCTGCAATACTCCGGCACCGCTGCCAACACCTTTACCGGCCAGACCATCATCGACGCCGGCACCCTGCGTCTGAACAAGTCCGCCGGCGTGGATGCCATCTCGGGCAGCTCCATCCGGGTGAACAGCGGCGGCACCCTTCAACTCGCCAACGCCAACCAGATCAAGAACACAACCACGCTCACTCTCGCGGGCGGCACGTTTTCCACCGGTGCCACCGTCGGCTTCTCCGAGCAACTCGGCGCCCTCACGCTTTCCGGCAACTCCTCCATCGACCTCGGCACCGGCATCCACCTCCTCCAGTTTGCCAACAGCAGTTCCATCGCGTGGACGGGCACCCTCACCATTTACAACTGGACGGGCACCACCACCGGCGGCTCGCAGGGGCGGATTTTCTTCGGCAACAATGCCTCCGGCCTCACCTCCAGCCAGCTCGCGAAGATCACCTTCGACGGCTTCGGCCCCGGGGCGATCCTCCTCAGCAGCGGCGAGCTGGTCCCCATCGCCATTCCCGAGCCGGAAACCATCGCCGCCGCCCTTGGCATCGCGGCGCTTTTCGGCTGGCGCGAACGCCGCCGCATCCTTGCCATGCTGCGCCCGGTCGTGCGCGGCGCCTGACGCCCGCGCGTTCCCGAATGGACGCAGGACAACCCGCCGCACTTCCGGTCTTGTTTTCGTGAACTCCGTTGCTAGCCTCCCGGGAAGTCGCGCCCCACGGGCGCACAGACGACCATGATGTTGGCAAATTTGCTCTCGGCCAGACAGATCATCCCGGAAATGAATGCCGTGGAACGCTGGCAGGCCATCGAGGAAATCGTTTCCCTTTTAGTCTCTGCCGGGAAGATCGCTGCGCGTGACCAGGAAAGCGTGCTGGCCGCCCTCAAGCAGCGCGAGGAAACCATGAGCACCGGCATCGGCTTCGGCATTGCCATCCCCCATGCCTCCTCGGACTGCGTCACCGATGTCGTTGCCGGATTCGGTCGTTCGAAGAAGGGGATCGAGTTCGACTCCCTCGACAACGAGCCCGTCCATTTCATCGTTCTCTTCATCGTTCCCCGCGACCAGTTCCAGACCCACCTCCGCACCCTTGCCGCCATTGCCAAGTTTTTGAACGATCGGACCGTCCGCGAAGAACTCGCCGCCGCCGATACCGAGGCGGATATCCTCAAGGTCTTCACCGATCGCTCCTCCCGCGGCTGATGCCCACCGTTCGCTCCCTCCTCGAGGAGCGCCTGCGCGCCGCGCTGGATGCTCTGAATCTGGACTCGTCCGCCGCAGAGGTCGCGCCGTCCTCCGACGCCCGATTTGGTGATTACCAGTCGAACACGGCGATGGTCCTCGCAAAGCGCGAGCGCCGCAACCCGCGGGAACTCGGCACCGCCATCGCGGAAAAGATCGACGTCTCCGGCATCGCCGCACCGCCCGAGCTGGCGGGAGCCGGATTTCTCAACTTCCGCCTGGACCCGGCATTCCTCGACCGCGCCGCCGCGGAGCTTTTCTCCGACGACCGTTGCGGAGTCGAGCCCACGACGACACCTCGCACGATTGTCATCGATTTCAGTTCGCCGAACGTCGCAAAGCCGATGCACGTGGGCCACATTCGCAGCACGTTTCTGGGCGACTGCCTGGCACGCATCGCGCGCTTCCTCGGCCACCGCGTCATCACGGATAATCACATCGGCGACTGGGGCACGCAGTTCGGCATGCTCCTCCTGGGCTGGAAGACGGAGCTCGACCGCGCCGCCCTCGAGTCCGACCCCCTCGGCGAGATGGAGCGCCTCTACAAGCTCATCAGCGCCCGCTGCCGCGAAGACGCCGCCACGCTCGAGCGCGCTCGCTCCGAACTTGTGAAGCTCCAGTCCGGAGACGAGGAAAACCTCGCGCTCTGGCAGGAGATGATCCGCCTCTCCCAGTCGCAGTTCGACTCCGTTTACAGCCGCCTCGGAGTGACCTTCGACGTCACGCTCGGCGAGAGCTTCTACAATCCGCGGCTCAAAACCGTCGTCGAGGAATTGAAATCCCGCGGCATCGCCGTGGAAAGCGACGGCGCGTGGTGCGTCTTCTCGGATCGCTCCGGCGATCCCGGCGACGATCCGTTCCTCGTGCGCGACAAGGACGGCTGGCGCGACAATCCGGCGATCGTCCAGAAGAGCGACGGTGCCTCGAACTACACGACGACCGACCTCGCCACGCTCGAATACCGGCTCGAGACCTGGTCACCGGACGAGATCCTCTACGTCACCGACGGCCGGCAGCAGCTTCATTTCCGCCAGCTCTTCGCGATCTTCCGGCGCTGGCATCCCGAGGTCCGCGTTCGTCTCGCGCACGCATGGTTCGGCACGATCCTTGGCGAGGACAACAAGCCCTTCAAGACCCGCAGCGGCGAGGTGGTGAAGTTGCAGGATCTCCTCGACGAAGCGGAGGAACGCGCCGGCAAACTCGTTGCCGAGAAAAATCCCGATCTTCCCGCGGAGGAACGCGCCGTCATTGCGCGCAAGGTCGGCATCGGTGCCGTCAAATACGCCGACCTCTCCCCCCACCGCCAGACGGACTACGTCTTCTCGTGGGATCGCATGCTCAGCTTCCAGGGGAACACTGCGCCCTATCTCCAATACAGCTGCGTGCGCATCCGCTCGATTTTCCGCAAGGCGGCCGAGGCGGGCATCCCGCCTCTCGACCCGCAGATTTCCTCGCTGCCCTGCCCGGAACCTGCCGAGCGCACGCTCGTGATCAAACTCCTCCTGATCGGGGAGGTGCTCCCGCAGGTGCTCGAGGATTTCCGGCCCAACCTGCTCGCCACCTATCTCTACGAGCTGGCCTCGGCGTTCCACGCCTTTTTCGAGTCCTGCCCGGTTCTGAAATCCGAGGGCGATACGCGCACCGCACGCCTTGCGCTTTGCGCGACCACGCTGCGCACGCTCGAGACCGGCCTCGGCCTCCTCGGCATCGAGGTTCCCGAGCGGATGTAACGGCGGCCCGGCTTGATCGGGGGCGTCAGCCGCTCCTCCCGTCAAACCAGACGACAAACGACACTACGGCGCCACCTTCGACGCCGCACGCTTGCGCGCCGTGGCATCGAGGATCTTCTTGCGCAGACGCAGCGACTTCGGCGTGGCTTCGACGTATTCGTCGGGCGCGATGTATTCCAGCGCCCGCTCGAGGCTCATCACGAGCGGCGGCGCAAGGGAGATGCCCTTGCCATCCCCCTGCGAGCGCATGTTCGTAAGCTTCTTCGCCTTGCAGGGGTTCACCGGCATGTCGTCCGGGCGGGCATTTTCGCCGACAATCATGCCCTCGTAAATTTCCTCCTGCGGCCCAATGAAAAGGCGGCCGCGCTCCTGGATCGTGTCGAGCGCGTAAGCCATGCTCGTGCCGCTCTCCATGGAAACAAGCACGCCCTTGCCGCGGCTCGGGATATCGCCCTTGTGCGGGCCGTATTCCTTGAACAGATGCGAGGCGATGCCGAGACCTTTCGTGACGTTCACGAGATCGGTCTCGAATCCAATCAAACCGCGCGTGGGAATCACCGCTTCGACGAGCACGCTGTGCGGATTGTGCTCCATGTTCACGATCTCCGCCTTGCGGCCGGCGAGCGATTGCAGAATGTCGCCGAGATTGTCCGGCGGCACATCCACGTAGAGCGTCTCCATCGGCTCGAGCAGATTTCCCGCCTCGTCGCGCTGGAAGATCACCTCCGGTCGCGACACGAGAAGTTCAAATCCCTCACGCCGCATCTGCTCGACCAGCACCGCAATCTGCATCTCGCCGCGGGCCTTCACGTCAAACTGCCCCGCGTTTTCGGTCTCAGAGACCACCAGCGACACGTTCGTCCGCGTCTCGCGGATCAGCCGGTCCTTGATCTGGCGGGCGGTGAGCAGCTTGCCCTCACGACCGGCGAGCGGGCCGTCGTTCACGCAAATCTTCATCGCGATCGTCGGCGGGTCGATGTCCACGAACGGCAGCGCCTCGCGCTCCTCGCTGTCCACCAGCGTCTCACCGATGAAGACTTCCTCAAATCCGGAGATACCGACAATGTCGCCCGCGCCGGCGCTTTCAATCTGGATCTTTTCAAGGCCCTCGTGGCTGAACAACGCGGTGACGGTTCCCCGCTCCTTCGAGCCGTCCTTGTGAATGCAGACGATGCTCTGCCCGACCTTTACCGTGCCGCTGATGATTCGCCCGTAGGCGATCCGGCCCAAATAGTCGCTGTAGTCGAGATTCGAGACGAGGAACTGGAAGAAATCCTGGTCCGACTTCGGCGGCGGCGGGATGTGCCTCACGATCGCCTCGTAAAGCGGCTCCATGTTGTCGCTCTCCTGGTCGACCTCGTTCTTCGCAAACCCCTGCTTTGCGCTGGCGTAAATGTGCGGGAAGTCGAGCTGCTCGTCCGTCGCGTTCAGCTCGAGGAAGAGCTCGAAGACCATGTCGAGGACCTTGTGCGGACGGGCGTTCTCGCGGTCGATCTTGTTGATGACGACGATCGGCTTGAGGCCGTTTTCCATCGCCTTCTTGAGCACGAACTTCGTCTGCGCCTGCGGGCCGTCGTGGCTGTCCACGATGAGCAGCACGCCGTCGACCATTTTCATGATCCGCTCGACCTCGCCGCCGAAATCCGCGTGACCCGGAGTGTCCACGACGTTGATGTGATAGCCCTTCCAGCGAAACGCGGCGTTCTTCGCGCGAATCGTGATTCCCTTCTCTCGCTCGAGATCCATCGAGTCCATCATCCGCTCATCGGTCTTCTGATTGGCGCGAAAGGTTCCCGCCTGCTTGAGAAGCTGGTCGACGAGTGTGGTTTTGCCGTGATCGACGTGTGCGATGATGGCGATGTTGCGGATGTTTTCCATGTAGTTCCCCGAAAAAAACGGACGCGCACTATGGGTGCCGCTGATGGACGTGTCAACTGGCGGCGATTTTTTTGCGGAACATTCAATGGTTTCCCTTGCCAACCATCACCCGCCTCTCTAGTGGATGCCCGCCATGTTCAGCACCCGTTCGCTCCTTCCGGGCATCCTGGCAATCTGCCTGACATCCACCGGCCTTGCGGCAGGGGAGGATTTTTCGGATTTCAACGGGCGCTACAAGACCCGCACCACCGCGAAAGAACGAAGGAAATCCGCGGTGATCTACGGATTCAACGCCTTTCGCGCGTTCCCCGATGGCACGCTCAAGGCCGCCGGCTCCGCTTACATCCGGCGCGAGGGACAGCCGTTTCTTCGCAAAACCTTCACCGCAAAAGGCCGCCTCACAACGCTCGCATCGAATGCCGGCACTTCCCTCGCCAGGGGCACGATCACCTTGAGCAAGCTCGGAACCCGGGGGACAGTCACCCTGCGCACGTTCACCGGCCAGCAGGGCCTCGTCCGGGGCACAATGAAGCTCAAGTCGAAGAAGCAAACCTCCCGCGTTTTCCTCGTCAAAGGGCTGTAACTCACCCGCTGGACGGCTAACTTGTCGTCGTGCCTTCGGACTACACCCCCGCTCCCGACCGCTACGAGACGACACCCTACCGCCGCTGCGGCCGAAGCGGCCTGCGCCTGCCGGCAATTTCCCTCGGGCTCTGGCACAACTTCGGGGGAACCGCCTCGTTCGACAACGCCCGCGCAATGCTGCTGCGTGCGTTCGACCTCGGCATCACCCATTTCGACATCGCGAACAACTACGGTCCGCCGCCCGGTTCCGCGGAGAAGACGATGGGCCGCGTCCTCGCAGAGGACCTCGCCGCCCACCGCGACGAGTTGATTCTTTCCACGAAGGCCGGCTACACGATGTGGCCGGGCCCCTACGGCGACTGGGGGTCCCGGAAATACCTCCTCTCCAGCCTCGACCAAAGTCTGCGCCGGCTTCGCGTCGACTATGTGGACATCTTCTATCACCACCGGCCTGACCCCGAGACGCCGATGGAGGAAAGCCTCACCGCGGTGGCTGACACCGTCCGCATCGGCAAGGCACTCTATGCGGGTGTTTCGAACTATCCCGCCGAACTTGCCTCAAAGGCCGCCACCTTCCTGCGGTCGTTGAATGTCCCGCTCGTCATCCACCAGCCGCGTTACAACATCCTTGAGCGCGCGCCCGAAACCACCGGTCTGCTCACCGCCCTCGAGGACGCCGGCGTCGGCTGCATCGCGTTCTGTCCGCTCGCACAGGGCCTCCTCACCGACCGCTACCTCGCCGGGATTCCGGAAGGTTCACGGGCGGCAACACCGGGCACCTTCCTTCCCGCATCGCGTGTGACGGACGAAGTCGTTGCCAAGGCACGTCAACTCGCCTCGATCGCGAAAGCCCGCGGTCAGTCGCTTGCGCAGATGGCCCTGTCCTGGGTGCTGCGACGTCCGGCGGTCACTTCGGCGCTCATCGGAGCCAGCCGTGTCTCGCAGATCGAGGAAAACATCGCAGCAGCCTCGCGCACGGAATTTTCCGACGACGAGCTCGCCGCCATCGACGCCGCCTGCGGCAACTAGCGAATACCACTCACTCCGCCTCCGCGGGCTCCAGCACAATTTCGGATCCCAAGCCGACGTGCGTCGTCGTTTCTCCGCCGGTTGCGAGGAAGAACCTCCCACCCGTGCGCCCCGCGTCGATCGTGTCCTTCGCCTCCCACTCCGCGCCGGATGCCGTGAATCGCGCCTTCCGCACCGGACGCCACGTCCCGTTCACTTTCACGGCAACTTCGCCAAACAACGCCCGCCTCATCTCCTCCGCGCTTTTCGTGTCGCGTCGAAAATCCTCGAGAAACGAATGCACCCCACGCAGCAGGCGTCCACCGGTTCGCACGCGAAAGGTCACCAGCCGCTCCCAGTCCTCCTCCGACGCCCGCTTCACGAAGCCGGTGTAGTTCGTGAAATCTCCGTCGGCCTCCGCGGCTACGCGGAACTCCGTTTCCTCGCCGATGTTCCATTCAAAATCCGCCATGCACTGCGCTCCCGTTCCCTCTCCGCCAAACCGCTTGACCCGGACATGGGGAGCATGGAACACGCACTCCACCCGATCATCGGTCGGAACGGCATCCGGATCGTCGCCCTTCGTCGGATCCCAGACGGAAAAAATCACGACCTTCCCGCCGTTCACAAGTTCCTGCAGGCCGAAGTATCCCGTGTTCCATCCGCACGCCATGAAGAAACTCCCCGGCGTCGACTGCTCGATGATCATCCCGCAGCGAAACTCCGCCGTCTCGGGAGCGTCGTATGCAAGGTGCACGGACCGTGCAGCGCGCGGCGGCTCGTCGGCGAGTCCTGTGAAAAGCCACCCTCCGAAAAGCAACGCAGCACAACGGAACCTCATCATCCCATCTAAGGCCGACTCTCCTTCGCCGGCAATTCGCAACCGGTTTGACACATCTGCCCCGCGCCCTAGCCTTCTCAGGATGCGTCCCCAATTCTGGTTCCTCCCTGCGCTCGCCGCCGCGCTTCTCGCGGGCTGCGGGAAGTCGGAACCACCCGCCCGAAGCACGAAGGGCGGTCTCCTTTCGGTGGATTCGGTGGTCGTCGAACCCCGCCCGTTCAAGGAAAAGCTCCAGGCCACCGGTTCATTGCTCCCGCGGGAATCCGTCACGCTGCAAAGCGAACGCGAGGGGATGGTGCGCAGCATCGCCTTTCAGGAAGGTCAGCCCGTCAAAGAGGGAGCTCTCCTGTTGAAGATCGATGATTCCGAACTCTCCGCCCAGCTCCAGCGCGCGCAGGCCCGGCTGCAGCTGGCCATCGCCGATGAAGCAAGGCAGCGCGGATTGCTTGGCCGGCAGGGCATCAGCCAGGCCGCATACGACGAAAGTCTCGCCAATCTCGGGATCGCCCGCGCGGAGGTGGAACTCATCAAGTCCCAGCTCGCAAAAACCGAGATTCGCGCCCCCTTCGACGGTATTCCCGGTCTGCGCTCCGTGAGCGTCGGGAGCTACGTCACTCCCGGCACCCCGATCGCAAACTTCGCGGCGGTGGACTCGCTGAAGCTCGATTTCAGCGTGCCCGAGCGCTACCTCGGCCTGCTTCGTGCCGGACAAAAGGTCCGCTTCCGCGTCGCCGGACGGAGCGAGGATTTCGAGGCCACGATCTACGCCATCGAGCCGCGCATCGACGTGGCCACCCGCTCCGTGCTTCTCCGCGCGGAGGTCCCGAACCCCGATGGAAAGCTCCTCCCGGGCAGTTTCGCCGAGATTCTTGTCGAGTTGGACGAGGATCCGGACGCCATTCTCATCCCCTCCCTCGCACTCATTCCCGGTCTCGCCAAACAAACGGTCTTCGTTTTCGAGCACGGCGTCGTGCAGGAGCGGCAGGTCTCCGTCGGCATCCGCACGGCAGACTCCGTCCAGATCATCGACGGGCTGCAACCCGGGGATCGCGTCATCACCAGCGGCATTCTCCAGCTCCGGCCCGGGATGAATGTCCAGCTCGGCAAGCCAAAGACCGCCGCCCCTTCCCCTGACGCCGGGACAAACAGCACGACCGCCGGCTCATGACGCTCTACCGACTCAGCGTCGACCGTCCGGTCCTCGCGACCGTGATGTCCATCGTCATCGTCCTCTTCGGTGCGATCAGTCTCGGACGCCTCGGGGTGCGCGAGTATCCCGCCGTGGAGCCGCCGGTCATCTCGGTTTCCACGACCTATGTCGGTGCAAATCCCGAGGTCATCGAGTCGCAGATCACCGAGCCAATCGAGGAGGAACTGAACTCCGTGCCCGGCGTCCGCACCCTCACGTCCGTCAGTCGCGAGGGGCGCAGCACGATCAACGTCGAGTTCGAGGTTGGAGCCGATCTCGAGACCGCCGCAAACGACGTCCGAGACCGCGCGTCCCGGGCCGTCGGCCGGCTTCCGCCGGATGCGGATCCGCCGGTGGTTTCGAAATCCGACGCCGACAGCCAGCCGGTCGTGATGGTCAATGTTTACAGTCCGCAGCGCGATCTGCTCGAGCTCTCGGACATCGCCGACCGGAGACTGAAGCCGCAGTTTCAGACCATTCCCGGCGTCAGCGAGGTCGATATCTGGGGCGAGAAACGCTACTCGATGCGCCTCTGGCTCGATCGCAACAGGCTTGCCGCCTACAACCTCACGCCGCTCGACGTGCGCGATGCACTCGACAACGAGAACGTCGAGCTGCCGTCCGGTCGCATCGAGGGGGATACCGTGGAGCTGAACGTCCGCACGGTCAGCCGTTTCACGACACCGGAGGAATTCAATGAAATGGTCATCCGCCAGACCCCGGAAGGCGTCGTCCGGCTGAAGGACGTCGGCTACGCCATCGTTGGTCCGGAAAATCAGCGGAGTGTCCTCAAGCGCGACGGCATCCCATCGGTCGGCGTGGTGCTCCGTCCGCAACCCGGTGCGAACCAGATCGCAATCGCCGACGAATTCTACCGCCGGCTGGAGGATGTGAAGCGGGATCTCCCGCCCGACATCGAGATCGGCATTGGGTTCGACACCACGCAATACATCCGCCAGTCGATCCGCGAAGTCGGCGAGACCCTCCTGCTCGCGCTCGTGCTCGTCGTTTCGATCATCTTCCTGTTCCTGCGCAGCTGGCGCTCGACGCTCATTCCGACCGTCGCCATTCCGATCAGTCTGATCGGCGGGTTCTTCATCATGGACATGGCCGGCTTCAGCATCAACGTGCTCACCATGCTCGCGATGGTGCTCGCCATCGGCCTCGTGGTCGACGATGCGATCGTCGTCCTCGAAAACATCTATTCGAAGATCGAGCAGGGGATGACTCCGCACGACGCCGCCATCGAGGGCACGCGCGAGGTGTTCTTTGCCGTCGTCGCCACAACGATCGCGCTCGCCGCCGTGTTCACCCCTCTGCTCTTCATGGGCGGACTCATCGGCAGACTCTTCACGGAATTCGGCATCGTCATGGCGGGCACCGTGATCATCTCGTCCTTTGTTGCGCTGTCGCTCGCGCCGATGCTCTGCTCGAAACTGCTTCGCTCCGGCAGGCCTTCCCGCTTCTACCGGATTACCGAGCCGGTGTTCAACGGACTGACGAATGGCTACCGCGCGCTCATCGGCGGATTTCTCCGCGTGCGGTGGCTCGCATTCCCAGCATTGCTGCTTTGCGGCGCGGCGGCATGGCTTGTGTTTACCCGCCTCGAAAGCGAACTCGCCCCCATCGAGGACCGCTCGCGCCTGCGCATCTCCGCCATCGCGCCCGAAGGTGCTTCCTACGAGTTCATGGCGGACTACATGGACCAGCTCAGCGCGATGGCGGCGGAGGTGGCCCCGGAAAACACCGCCACTATTTCCGTCACATCCCCGGGCTTCGGTGCCGCAAGCTCGGTGAACTCCGGCTTCGTCCGGCTCATTCTCGAGGATCGCGACCGCCGTGAGCGATCCCAGAGCGAGATTGCGCGCGCCCTGCTGAACGCCTCCACCGACCTCGCCGGGTCGCGCATTTCCGTGATCGAGGAGCCGAGCATCAGCATCGGCCGCGGAGCGGGTTCGCGTCTGCCGTTGCAGTTCGTTATCCAGGCGCCCAGCTCGGACAAGCTCCGCGACGTGCTGCCGGTTTTCCTCGAGAAGGCGGAGGCTACCGGTGCTTTTTCCCGTCTCGAGACGGATTTGAAGTTCAACAAACCGGAGCTTCGCATCGACATCGATCGCGAGCGTGCACAGAACCTCGGCGTCTCCGCACGCGACATTGGCGAGACGCTCAATCTCGCCCTCAGTGAGCAGCGTTTCGGATATTTTCTCCGCGACGGGCGGCAATACTACGTTCTCGGCGCTCTCGTGAAGGAGCAGCGCAACGAGAGCCTCGACCTCGCAAGCCTCACCGTTCCAAGCGCGAGCGGCCAGCCCATCCGCCTCGACAACGTCATCCACCTTTCCGAGCAGATCAGTCCGCCGCAGCTTTTCCGCTTCAACCGCTACGCCTCCGCCACCGTGCAGGCCGGCTTGAATCCCGGCATCACCCTAGGTCGTGGCATCGGGATCATGCAGGACGTCGCACGGCAGACCCTCGACGAAACATTCCGCACCGATCTCGCAGGAGAAGCGCGGGATCTGCGCGAGTCGTCGTCCGGACTCGGCTTCGCGTTCGTGTTCGCACTGCTTCTTATTTACCTCGTCCTGTGCGCGCAGTTTGAAAGCTTCCGTGACCCCTTCGTGATCATGCTCACCGTCCCGCTTGCGCTCGTCGGCGCGCTGGGCGCGCTTTTCGTCTTCGGGCAGACACTGAACATCTTCAGCCAGATCGGCGTCCTCATGCTCATCGGGCTCGTCACGAAAAACGGCATCCTCATCGTGGAGTTCGCCAATCAGCGCAAAGCCGCCGGCATTCCTCCACTGGACGCAGTGCGTGAGGCCGCCGTCGCCCGCTTCCGCCCCGTGTTGATGACCGCGCTCTCGACGATTCTGGGAATCGCTCCGATCGCCCTGGCACTGGGCGCGGGTTCCGAAAGCCGACGCTCCATGGGCATTGCCGTGATCGGCGGCATGGTCATCGGCACGCTGCTCACCCTCTTTGTGATCCCGGCGCTTTACTCGTTCCTCACGAACCGCCGCAGCGGGAAGGTCGCCGCGGAAACAGAAACCGCCATCCCGGCGGGACACGCCTAGCAGGCCGGCTTGCTCGGTCGAACACCGCGCGGATCCGCCTTGCGAAAGCCCTAGGCTGCGGCCTGAGCCTCGATCGTCGGATCGCCTCCTGACGCCGGACGGCGGCGGGTCATTCCGGACCGGATGGCAGGCAGAATATCCTCCAGCTCGGTGGCGACCACAAAGTCTCCGGGTTTGCACAGGTCGCTCAAGAGATCGATGAGCGGATCCCAGAAACGCACTCCAAGCGGATCGCGGCGGTTGAAGATCACCACCGGCTTGCCGTCCATCAACGGATTCTTCTGATGCCGGAAAATCATCAGCGCGAGAAGCTCCTGCACGGTTCCCGCGCCCCCGGGGAAGATCACAAACGCATCGGAGTTTTCGATCATCACCTCCATGCGCGTGTAGATGTCCGGCCGGAGCCAGAATCTCGACAACCCATCGGGCAGACCCTCCAGTTCGATGATGTGCGGGACGTTCGACCCCGCGGCCCATCCGCCGGCATCCACCGCCCCCTTCACGACCGCTCCCATGATTCCCGACCGGCCCGCGCCGGAGACACAGCCGATCCGGCTTTCCGCGAGCATTCGCCCAAGCGCCTCGCCGTCGGCGAGATAGTGCGGGTTCTCCAGTGTCGCCGAGCAGAAGACGCACGCATTTCCGATGTAATCGTCGGGCGCCGGCTTGTCGGCAATTTCGACATTTGGGCTCGCGATCTTGTGGCGGCCGGGATCCGGAAGGCCACGGGCGCTCACCTGCTCGAGAGCGGCGAGAACGTCCTCGGGCGAATCCGCCATGAGCAGAAACTCCGCATAGTCCTGCTTCACGGTCCCAATCTTGCGAAGATGCGCGAGCAGCGCGAAGAACGGATCCCAGGAGCGATCCTCGTTCAGAATGATCGCGGGCTTGCCGGCAAGATTGCGGTCCAGCGTCTGGAAGCCGACGAAGATCGAAATCGCCTTGAACATGTCCTCGAGCGTTGCGCCGGGCATGAACACGAATGCATCGGACTCGACGATCTTCTTTTCAATGTTCGACAGCGTGATGCGCTGGTCGCCGTTGGAATTGTATATATCCCAGCCGTTCGCAAAGAGCAGATAGAGAAGCTTGGCACGTGATGCGCGGTTTGGGTCGTCGGCACCAAGCACCGTGCCGGAAAGTCTGATTTTTGGCATACGACAGATTCCAGACCGAACCAGTAGCATCAATCGGGCCGAATTCACCCGCGGTGCCACTGGAACGCCGGAAAACATTCGTCCACAAGTTGCTGCAATGCCAGCAATTTGACGCAATCCCTTTATGGGTCCGTTGAGAACTTCGGAACGCGGGGGGAATTCCAAATCAAGGATGCGTCCTGCGCAGCACTTCCGCGGCGAGCTTGAGATCGGCGACGAACTCCGCGTAGTTACGTTCCCGCGCGGTTTCATCCGGAGCGCGAAGCAACGCCGATGGATGCACCGTCACCAGCGTTCGTTCGCAATGCGCGCTCGGAAAAATCCGACCTCTATCGCGCATGACGCGGACTTCCCTCCCGAGCAGGCTCTGCGCTGCGGTTCCTCCGAGCAACACGAGCACCACGGGGCGCACCGCGGCCAGCTCCGCGAGCAACCATGGGCGGCACGCAGTCATCTCACGCGCGTTGGGTTTCGCATGCAGGCGGCGTTTGCCCCGAGGCTCCCATTTGAAATGCTTAACGGCATTCGTCACGTATGCGCTCGGCCGGTCGATCCCGGCGTCCTCCAGCGCCCGGTCGAACAGCCGCCCCGCGGGGCCCACGAACGGCCGCCCCGCCACGTCCTCCTGATCGCCCGGCTGTTCCCCGACGAACATCAGCGGCGCGTGCTTCGGCCCTTCTCCAAACACCGTCTGCGTCGCATTCCGATAAAGCGGGCATGCCGTGCAACCAAGCGCCGCCTTGCGCAACGTCGCGAGACTTGTGCTGTCGGGCACCGGCGCGGGATGAAACTCGTCCGGCGTGGCTTTCGATCGGCTGCGGGCAATCATTTCAGCAGTGCGGCTGGGCGCCTCCCGAAGCAGCTCGGGCAGGATCGCGGTCTCCGGAAGATTCCTCCAATACTTCTTCGGCATCTCCGACTGCATCGCGCGTGTCTTCACGCGAGCGGGATTGAAAATGCTGCCGTAATAGGTGAGCCACAGAGCCTCCGCGTCATCGTGAACGGGCGCATCGGCGCGCGGCACGCCCGCGGTGAATGAAAGCTGCGACCCATCCCAGTGCACACACCGGTCCGGAGTGAGGATCGACCAATTCATGCCCGCAAACCGGTCGCGAAAGAACGGCGCGTTCAACTCGACAATGTGATGCGCGGGCTCGAACCACGCGACGAACCAGACCGCTCCCTCCCGCCGAACCTCGCGAAACCGCACGAATGCCCGCATTTTGTGGACATCGCGCCGCACGGCCTTGTCCATCGCAACGAGATCATGAACGTCCGGATCCACCTCGATGCGCAGCAGGTGGGGCTCGCCGTGTGTGAGCCGCCAGAGCACGCGATAAAGCAATGCCCATCGTTGCTCCGAGCGATGGCAGGCAACGCGACGCGCCATTTCGACAAAGTCCCTGGGCACCGGTGACGTATTCGCGGAAACGACAGGCGCCGTCTCCTGCTCGTCGAAAAGTTCGAGTCTAGGGTGATCCCCCTGTTCGTCCCAGACAATGCTCCGCGGATCCAATTCCGCTGCCAGCGCATCACGGGCGGCTTTTCGCCATCCGGCGAAGTTTTGGACGAAGAAAATCCGACGCATCAACGCAGGATCGCGCCGCACCGGAGTCGAGGCTGTCTCACGCGCTCCGGGTGGGATTGTCGAAGAGCTCGAGTTGTCGGGCAGGCTTCGATGCCAAACCGAGCGCTCGCGGGATGTGGTCGGCGGTCACAATGAACGGGAGCGCCTTTTGCACCGGCACGCGAAGTCGCGTGAGATCGTCAAGACGCAGCGAGTGCCAGCGACGGATTGCGAGAATGCGATCCACGTTCCGCACGCCGAGACCCGGCACGCGCAGCAGCAGCTCCCGTGGAGCGCGGTTCAGGTCCACCGGAAACCACTCGGGGTTCCGCAAGGCCCACGCGTGCTTGGGATCGAGGTCGAGTGGAAGATCGGGAGCCCCAGGGGAGGCAATCTCGTCGACCTCGAAGCCATAGAACCGCATCAGCCAGTCCGCCTGATAGAGCCGGTGCTCGCGCACGAGCGGTGGCGCGGTCACGGGAAGCTTCGAGGATGCATCGGGAATCGGACTGAACGCCGAGTAGTAGACACGGCGCAGCCGGTGCTGGTCGTAGAGCGACTTCGCCTGCGCGAGAACGTCGCGGTCGCTCGAGGGCGTCGCACCGACGATCATCTGCGTGCTCTGCCCCGCGGGTGCGAACAGCGGAGCCTTCCGGCTCTTTGCGCGCCCCACTTTCGATTCGGTGACGCGCTTCTCGATCACGGACATCGCGTGACGAATCCGGTCGTGATTCTTCTCCGGCGCGAGCTTCCCGAGATCCTGCGCGGTCGGCAATTCGATGTTGATGCTGAGCCGGTCCGCCCAGCGCCCCGCCTCCTCGATCAGCTCCGGAGACGCCTCCGGAATGGTCTTGAGATGAATGTAGCCGCGGAATCCGTGTTCGACGCGAAGTTTGCGGGCAACCTGCACCACCTGCTCCATCGTATGGTCGGGATTGCGGATGATTCCGGAACTCAGAAACAACCCTTCGATGTAGTTGCGACGGTAAAAATCCAGCGTCAGGTTCACAATCTCCTCGGGCGTGAACCGCGCCCTGCGGACACCGCTCGATGCGCGATTGATGCAATAGAGGCAGTCGTAGACGCAGAAATTCGTGAGAAGAATTTTCAGCAACGAAACACATCGGCCATCCGGCGTGTAGCTGTGGCAGATGCCCATGCCGGTGGTGCTGCCGATCCCTCCATCCCGGGACGTTCGTTGAACGGTGCCGCTGCTCGCGCAGGACGCGTCGTATTTTGCGGCGTCCGCCAGGATCGAGAGTTTCGTGCGGACATCCATGGAATCTCACCCATCGCCCGGGGAGCTGGACCGTGCAAGCGGGGCGTCGATCAACCCGCCATCGACGATCAAAAGCACCCGGTCGCCCGTCGCAGGCCTCACCACGCCGCCGCCCGTAAATCCACCGAAGGCCGGGAGGACGCATTGATTGCGCCCAATCCAGAAACACGGCACTCGCAGGCTCTGACGCGCAGGGCCGCGTGTTCGAACGACAGGATGAATGTGTCCGCAGAGCACATAACCATCCCCTGAGCGCCTCGTCGGATGGTGCCGCAGCCTCCACGGTCCCAACCGGTAATCCTCTCGAAGAACCTCGATGCCGAGCGCATGTGCGAGGTCGTGCGCGCGGCGGTCGTGATTCCCCTCGACCATCCGCACGTCGATTCCCAGCGCGTTCCGCCACTGCGCGATTGCCTGCAATTCATCGGCGTGCTGGGAGTGAAACACGTCGCCGAGCAAAACAAGGCGCATCGCGCCCGTCTGCTCAACCAGCCGGGCCAATCTCGCGAGATCGTCGCGGGTCGTGCCGGGCGGCACCCAGCGCAGCGCGCTCCGGAACGTCGCATCCTTCCCGAGGTGCACGTCGGCCACGAAAAGCGTCCGCTCATGCCGCCAGAACAGCGCGCGATCCGGAAGCGCGACGACCTCCTCGCCTGCAAGGACGATGGAAACTCCGGGCTCAGACTTTTTCACGGCCTGCCTTCTCGATGAGAATCTCCATGCGCGCGATTCGATCCGCCAGCCGCTCCGAGCTGAGCTCTTCGCGAAACCGCTCGGCAAAAATGGGGAAAGCAAACGGCGACGGCGCCTCGAGCTCCACCAGCCGCAGGCGGCTCCGGCGCAACTTCGTCAGCGCGGCGCGAAGACGGCTTTGTTCGAGCTGATTTTCAAGCACCTCGCGTGTCGCCTGCCGGAGCAGGAGATTGGATGGCTCATAGCGCGCAAAGACATCGTAGAGCAGCGACGCGGAAACGAGGAGCTGACGCGCCGATTTCCGCGACCGGCCCACGCCCTCGTGCGTGAGGCCGGCGATCCGTGCAATCTCGCGAAACTGCCGACGTCCCATTTCCGCGGCATTCACGCTTCCAAGAATGTCGTCGACTAGATTCTCCTCCGACAGCAATCCGGCGGCGAGCGCGTCCTCGAGAGGAGCGGACGAGGCCGAGAGCAATTCCAGGCCGTGATCGTTGAATGCGAGGGAGAACGTGAGCGGCTGCCGCCGGCCCATCCGATACGCAAAGAGCGCCGCGAGCCCTTCGTGCACGAGCCGTCCCTCGAACGGATAGAAAAACAGATGGCTTCCCTCCCGGCTCTTCCACCGCTCAATGAGAAGCTCATCCGGCGCCGGAATCACGGACAACCGCTGCTGAATTTCCAGCACGCCGCGCAGACGTTCCATTTCCGGGGAGTCGAAGACGCCCCGGCGCGCACCGTCGAGCCGGGTGCGCATTCCCTCTGCGAGCCGTGTCGAAAGCGGAAGGCGTCCACCCATCCATCTCGGCACGCCGCGCGGCCCCTTCTTCGCGGCCTGCACGTAGGCTCGCAGATCGCGCACCCGCACCAGCTCGAGGTTGCGTCCGGCGAAGAGAAATCGATCGCCTGGCTTCATCTTCGCCAGAAACGATTCCTCGACGGATCCCAGTCGAGGGCCGCGAACAAACTGCACCTGAATCGACGCATCGCTCGTGATCGTCCCAATATTCATTCGATGCTCGCGCGCGACACGCTCGTTCGCGATGGCAAGCCGCCCGTTCTGTCGCGAGAGCCGCGCAAACTGCGGATAGGCGCGGAGGGCGTCGCCGCCGCGCTCCGTGAAATCGAGCGCCCATTGCCACTCGTCATCGGACAGGTAGCGGTAGGCATGGGTGGTTCCTACCTCGGCGCGAAGTTCCTCCTCGTCGAATCCACCCGATTCATCCATTCCGCCCGCGGCGACCGTGGCAAGGTGCTGGCAGAGCACATCCAGCGGCGCGCGCAGCGGCGGCCGTCCCTCGATTCGTCCTGCAAGGGCAAGGTCGCGCGCGGCGGCGATTTCGACGAGTTCCAGGGTATTGGCTGGCACGCAGTGAACGACACTCTCCGCCCCGGGCCGATGACCACTGCGACCGGCACGCTGCAGCAGGCGCGCGACTCCTTTCGGACTGCCAACCTGCAGCACCGCGTCGACCGGAGCAAAGTCGACGCCCAGATCGAGACTCGAAGTCGCCACCACCACCCGCAGCGATCCCGTTTTCAACCCGCCCTCCGCGGCGGCACGCACTTCATTCGAGAGGGAGCCATGGTGGATGGCGATCCTTCCCTCCCAATCCGGCATCGCTTCCGTGAGCCCGCGATACCACAGTTCGGCCTGTGAACGGGTGTTCGTAAACAGAATGCTCGTCGTGTGCTCGCGGAGCAGCCGTGTCACTCCCGGCAACAGTTGCAAACCAAGGTGCCCGCCCCACGGATAGCCCTCCTCCTCCGGTGGCAGCAGTGTCTCGATGCGCGTGCGTTTCACCGGACCACCCTGCACGATCCGCATCGCTCGAGGCCTACCCAGTTTGTCGACCCCACCCAACGCCTGCGCGGCTTCCGGCAGATTGCCAAGCGTTGCCGACAGTCCCCAGATGCGCGTCGTGGGAGCGAGCGTCCGAAGTCGCGCGAGGGCGAGCTCCGCGAGCACACCCCGTTTGGTGGAAAGCAGCTCGTGCCATTCGTCCATCACGACGAGCTGGAGCGATCGAAAATTCGGGAGAAACGCCGGCTGGCTCAGGAGCAGCGTCGCGCTCTCCGGTGTCGTGACGAGGCATTCGGGAGGCCGTTCGGCGATGCGTTTGCGCGCGGTCGCGGAGGTGTCGCCCGTTCGTCGTGCGACCGCCCAGTCCGGCCAGATCTCCGAGACAGACTCCGCCAGCGCCGCCTCGGTATCAGCCGCGAGCGCACGCAGCGGCGTGATCCACAACACCCGCAGGCCTCCACCGCGATCCCCGGTTTTCATGGCTTCGCGCAGTGCCGCGAACCACACGGCGAATGTTTTCCCGGCGCCTGTCGTGCAGTGAAGAAGGCCGGATTCCCCCGCGCCATATGCCGCCCACACGTCCCGCTGAAACGGAAACACCGTCCATCCGCGGTCTCGAAACCACGTTTCCAGGACAGCGTCGGGATCCTTCACGCAGACACCATAAGCGGGGGACGACATTGCGAAAGGGTCACCTGCGCCGCTGCGCCGATATGAGAACTTCGCGGATGACTCGATGCTGTTCTCGCCGATCCCTCCATGGAATCCTGCGCGCAAGAAACATTTCCAGCCTCCCCGGGTTCCCTATGCCATGACAAAGCTCCCCCTGCTCCTGCTCGCCGCCGTTGCGCTCGCCGCCCGCGCGGAGAAGCCGCTCGTCGATTTCGTCGATCCATTTCTCGGCACGGCGCCACTCACGAACGTCTCGGACATCGGCTTCGAGCCGCCCTGGCGCGTCTGGGCGGGACTGACATTTCCGGGGGCATCCCTGCCGAACGCGATGGTCCAGCTAAGCCCGATCACGGAATGGGGAAGCGGCGCGGGCTACGAATACGAGGACGACACGATCCGCGCGTTCACGCACACGAACAAGGGTCACTGGAACCTTTGCCACATTCCGCTCATGCCGGCAGCCGGTGAAGTCGACCCAAACGACTTTTCATCGAAGTTTGACCACGCGCACGAATCCGCCGCCCCCGGTTACTATCGCGTTCTCCTCGACCGCCACGGCATTGATGCGGAATTCACGACCACGCTGCGGACTGGAATGCATCGCTACACCTTCCCGAAGGGCGCGGAGAAAAAACTCATCGCCGATCTCGGCATCTCGAACGAACGCGTGCGCGATTGGAAAATAGAGCAGGACGGGCCGAATGCCTTCCGCGGATTCCAGAACACCGGGCAGACCGTGTATTTTTACGCGGTCACGAATCACGAGATCGCACGTATCGAAACCGTGAAAGGGGACGAGCGTGACATCGCTGTCATTCATTTCGCGGATTCCGACGAGCCGCTGGAGATTCGCATCGGGCTCTCATGGGTGAGCACGGAGAATGCGAAGGAAAACCTCGAAACCGAACTGGGTGATAAATCGTTCGCAGAGGTCCGTGCCGACGCGACGGCGACGTGGGAGGCATTGCTCTCAAAGATCCGCGTGAAGGGCGGCACCGAGCGCGAGAAAGGGCTGTTCTATTCCTGCCTCTACCGCGCGTTTCTCTGGCCCGTCCTGCGCAGCGATGTGAACGGCGAATTCACCGATCAGGCGCGCAAGGTCGTGAAGAAGAACTTCCGGTATTACGAGATCCCGTCGCTCTGGGACGACTACCGCAACAAGCTCGTCCTGCTCGCGATGCTCGAGCCCGAAGTCACGAACGACGTGATCCAGTCGATGATCGACCGCGGCGAGGTCACGGGGTTCATGCCGATCTTTTTCCATGGCGACCATGCGGCTCCGTTCATCACCGGTTGCTATCTGCGCGGGGTGCGCGGTTACGACGTGAAGAAGGCTTACGACCTGCTCCTCCGAAATGCGACCGTCGAGAGCCGGCGCGCCCGGCCGCACGTCCAGGAGTTCATTGAGAAGGGCTACATCTCCACGCCCGCCATCGAGAATCCCAACGTCGAGACAAAGGCGAAGGCCGGCGTAACGAAGACGCTGGAATACGCCTACGACGACTACGCGATCGCCCGGCTCGCGAAGGAACTGGGCGACACGGAGACCCACGATGCGTTCATGAAACGCTCGCAGAACTACAAAAACGTTTTCGATTCCTCGACGGGTCTCATGCGCGGACGGCTGGAGAATGGCGACTGGGTCGAGCCGTTCGACCCGCAGTTTCCCTACTACGAATACATGTATCGCGAGGCGAACGCGTGGCAGTCCACGTTCTTCGCTCCGCACGACACCGGCGGTCTCATCGCCCTCTACGAAAGTCCGGAGGCGTTCGAGGCGCAGCTCGACAAGCTGTTTTCCATTCCGTGGAACCCGACCCACATCGCGATGAACGTAAACAGCTTCATCGGCCAGTATTGCCACGGCAACCAGCCCGACCACGGCTTCCCGTGGCTCTATTACTGGGTCGGCAAGCCGGAAAAATCCCAGGCCATCCTCGACGAGATCATGGCGCGATTCTACGGCATGGACGACGGCCGCACGCTCTGCGGCATGGACGACGCCGGAGAGATGACGTCGTGGTATGTCTTCACCGCGATCGGCATCTATCCCTATTCCCCCGCCGACGACGAATACATCGTGAGCGTTCCGATCTTCGACGAGGTCACCGTGCAACTGCCGGATGGAACCTTCATGATCGCGAAATCGGGAGAGGGCCGGAAACTCGAAAAAATCTCCTACGATGGCAGACCGAGGAATGGTTGGTTCATTTCCCATTCGGAGCTTGTCCGCGGAAAGAATCTCCTTATCGAAACCGTGTCGGACGATTGACGGAGCGTTGTGCGCAGCGTCGTCCGACGGCCGATGATTGACCTCCGGACGGCCAAAGGACTATTTCCGGCAAATGACAACTCCGCCACCGCTGCCACACGCCAAGTCCCGGAGAAGGACGCTTCTGTTCGTCATTCTGGCAGGGTGTTGCGCGGCTCTGGCGGTTCACACCGTCATGCGCAACGCCTCGTCGGAGGATGATTCGCCATCTCCGCCGCCCGAGGAAGCGTCGGTTCATCCAATTCCTCTTCGGGAAATCGATGTGGACAAACTCGTCACGCAGTATTCCGACAAACTCGACTATTTCCGGAAACTCGACGCTGCCACGCTGGCGGAATACGAACGCAACAACCCAGCAGACGCGAGCTGGTTCGCAGACGGGCGCCAGGCGGTGCGACTGTTCACCGTGGTGCTCGTATGGGGCGATTTCTACGGCCAGGGTCTGCTTCAAACCTCCGACGCCTACGCCGCGGCTGCGTGGAAAAAAGGCTGCCGCGATCCGTTGATTGAAACGATCTGTGACGTCTTCCAATTTCAAGACCGCTACTCCAGCAGTCCTCAGAGCGCGCAGGCTCACATCGACCATACCCAGCGCCTGCTCTCGAGCGGCTATTCCGCCGTCTTCAAATTGTCGGCCCTCAGCATGCTGTTGAAGAACCTGACATTCAGTCAGGTGAACTGCCCGGATCTGGAGGAAACTCTCGGGCGTTTCTGGGAACGAATTCCCGAATTCATTCCGACCGTGGGAGAGCAGTTCACGGCATTGCTCAAGGAGGAGGTTCCCACCGATGTGGTCTTCTCGCGCGGGAACTTTTTCTTCGATCGCGTCGATGACAGTGAATGGCTCGTCCCTGTGGAAAATGAAATCGAAAGGGCCTTCGCCCGCGAAAACCCCACTCATCCCGCCCGTGCTGCGCTCCGGGGAGATTTTCTCATCCAGTGGGCCTGGCAGGCCCGCGGATCGGGTTGGGCGCATACCGTGACCGAGGAGGGGCGCCGCTTCATGCAGGACCGTCTGGACCAGGCGAACAGGACACTGACCACAGCCTACGAAAAAAATCCCTCCGACTATCTCGCTGCGACGTTGATGCTCGTAGTGGAACTCGGACAGGGCAATGGCCACGATGTGATGGAAATGTGGTTTGAGCGGGCAATGAAGGATCGGCCGGACAATTTCACCGCCTGCTCTCGGAAAGCCTGGTATCTGCAGCCCCGTTGGTATGGCTCCCCGCAGGAAGTGGTGGAGTTTGGCATCGAGTGCGTCCGCTCCGAAAACTGGCGCGGAAAATTGCCGCTGATTCTCCCGATTGCCATCAAGGATCTCGCCGATCAGCAGGAGGATCTCTACCGCAACGACGAGGTGTGGAACCTAGTCGCCCCGGTTTACGAGAAATTCCTTGAGCACTATCCCGACAGCATTTCCACCCGCACGACCTACGCCGATTGCGCCGCGCGAGGCGGTCGCATCGATGTTCTGCAAAAGCAGCTCTCGGAGCTCGGTGAAAACTGGGACCGCAGCGTTTGGTCCAATGCGGATTACGACCGCATTTCACGACTCGCAAAACAGCCGTAAAACTGGATCCGTCCGAGCCAGCCGACAGGACTCCCGCCAATGCCAAACGCCTTTCGCGCCATCGACGGCACGCTCTGGAGAGCCGGGCAGCACATCCCCCTCACGCTGCCCGACGGCTCCGTGGTCACCGAGAAATGGGCGGGCTCCGCGACCGAGGAGAAGCTCGCTTGGTGGCTGCGTCCCTCCACCGAAAATGTCCTCGCGCACACGCTGGCCGTTGCTGCAATTGGCACCGACGATGGCGGGGAGCCGGTCTGGGCCGATGCTCCCGAGGGAGCCTGCGCGTTCTTCGTCATCACCGCGCCGGAGCCCGGCAAGGACTACCGCCTCGCGAAGATGGTGACCACCGCAGCGTCACCGGCGATGGCTGCATGGATCGGGAACGATCGCTTTGCGCTGCTGGGAACGCCCAGGCCAAACGGCGGTTTCGTGAAGGTGAATCCTCCCGATCCGCCGGAGCCGCCTCCACGCCCGCAACTCGAACTGTTCTGATTCTCGCGACGTTTCGCCGGGACACAAAAACGAGCTCGGAATTGCCGCAGGATCGCATTGGCAAGTCGGGCAACGTTTGAATAGTTTCGCGCGCATGTCGAATCCCCCGTCCTCCGGCGCCACGCGGCGCAGCTTCCTTCGGGGTGCGGTCGGCGCCGTCGCCGCCACACCATTTGCCGGTTCATTGCTCGCTCAATCGGAACCACCCGAGGCGAAACCAGCCGCGCCCGGGGAGTCGCTGGAGGTTCTTGTCCTCGGCGCTGGAATGTCCGGCCTGACGGCGGCGCTTTCGCTGCACCGCGCCGGACACAAGGTGCGCGTGATCGAGTATCAGGATCGCGTCGGCGGCCGGTTGCTTTCCGTGCCGCTGAAGGGCGGGCAGTTCACCGAGGCGGGCGGCGGCCATTTCCGCTCGAACATGCCGTATGTGCTCAGCTACGTGCGCCATTTCGGGCTGCCGCTTCTATCGCTGAACGACGGACTTCCCCGCTACCTCTACGGCGGGAAGGTCGCGGAATCGGCGTTTCTCGCGAACTGGCCGTTCGATCTGAAGCCCGAGGAACGCAACGTCACCGTCGCCTCGACGCTCAACCACTATCTCTATCTCAACGGCCTCGACACCGACACCGTGCTCGACGCGAACTGGCCCGATCCGGTCACGCGCGAGCGCCTCGACAGTCTCACCGTCGCCGACATGCTGAAAAAGGTCGGCGCGTCCGACGCGTTCATCCAGCTTCTCGACGCGCACGGCGGCACGTTCACGAGCAGCTCACCCGCGCTGGGTGCGATTCCCGATCTCGCCTACCACTTCGGTGATCAGAATCTCTTCCGAATCAAGGGCGGCAACGACCAGCTGCCCAGGGCGATGGCGAAAGTTCTTGGAAATCGCATCGTCCTCGGCGCGCCGGTTGTTTCCATCGACCAGTCCGGCCCAAAGGTCGTCGTGAAAGTGAAGGACGGCCGGGAGTTCTCGGGCGATCGCGTCGTCTGCACGATTCCCTTCACGGTGCTGCAGGACGTCGCCGTCACACCGGACTGGTCGACGAAGAAAAAGACGATGTTCGAGGAGATGGAGTGGGACAAGACGGTGAAGATCATCGTCCAGACGAAAACCCCGGCGTGGCTCTCCAAGGGCGTGCATGGCTGGCCGCTTGCCGGCTCCGATCAGCCGTGGGAGCGCGTCATCGACATTACCGGCAACGAACCCGGCGGCTACGGCAACGTCTTCTTCTACCTCAACGGCTCCAATGCCGACCGCCATCTCGCCCGTTCCCGCGAAACGCGGGCGCAGGAAACCGTGGACCTCTTCCGCAAGGACATGCCCGACCTCTTCGACGAGATCGTCACCCTGCAGGACTTCGCGTGGTCCGAGCAGCCGTGGATCCGCGGCTCCTTCGGCGGACCTCCCGTCGGTGGTGCGTGGATGATCGACGAATGGACGAAGCCCGAAGGCCGAATCCATTTTGCCGGAGACTTCACGACGATGAAGACCGGCTGGGTGGAAGGCGCCATCGAGTCCGGCCTGCGCGCGGCGCGGCAGATCGATCCGAGCGCCAGGCCCGAGGTCGAGCCCGGCCTGCGTCAGGAAGTCAAGGCGTAGCCCGTTGCCTCACGCACGCTCCGCCGCATCGCGACCGAGTGCGGCGAGGCGGAGCACGGTATTCCAGTTGCGCGCGGTGTTTTCGACGCCGATCCACGCGTCGAACTTCTCCGCCATCCTGCAGCGGCCGAATCCGTTCGGCGTGTGCAGATAGGCGACGCGGTCGATCACCAGCAGATCCTCGTCGCCCACGGCGCAGGCCCGCACGCGCGCGACATTCGCGGAGTCCGGCACGCTCTCCAGCAGCGCCGCATGCACGGTCGTGGGAGCCGCGTCCGCCTGCGCGGAGAAGGGATTGCCTGCAATCACCGCCTCCCATTCCTCTAGCGTCGGCGCGAAGATCGCCTTCTCGAATCCGAACTCCCGCCGGCACAGCTCCGCGATCGTCGCCACGACCTTGCCACGCGAGAGACGGCTGCGCACCACTGCGTTCCCGCTGTTGATGTAGGTCGCGACATTTTCGAATCCCTCCTCCGTGAGTTTCTCGCGCAGCGGCTTTGTCGGCAGCTGCGTCTTCCCGCCTACACCGCGAAAGAGAATCACGTAGACCGTCCGCTTCATTCCGGAACCCTGCCGCCGGCACGCCCGGCATTCAATCCGTGCCCGTGATTTTTTTGCGCGGAATTGTCCCCAACGCCCCTCCCCGTTCGTCGCAGAAACGAACCCTGTTTCCATGAGCGACACCCACACCATCCGCCTGCACCGCGTCCTCCGCGCCACTCCTGACCGCGTCTACCGCGCCTTCCTCGACCCCGACGCCCTGGTAAAATGGTCCCCGCCGCACGGCTTCACCGGAAAGGTGCACGAAATGAATGCAACCGTCGGCGGCAGTTACCGGATGTCGTTCACGAACTTCTCCACCGGCAGCAGCCATTCCTTCGGCGGCACGTATCTCGAGTTGATCCCGAACCAGCGCATCCGCCACACCGACAAGTTCGAGGAAGGGCTGCCCGGCGAGATGACGGTGACGGTCGATCTGAAACCCGTCTCCTGCGGCACGGAACTGCACATCGTGCAGGAGGGTGTGCCGGCCGTCATTCCCGCGGAAGCCTGCTACATGGGCTGGCAGGAATCGCTCACGCTCCTCGCCCAGCTCGTCGAGCCGGAGATTCCCGACCAGGCCTGACGTGGGCCGGCCTCGCGCGGTGGGCGCCGACTCATCGCGCAGGTGCCGCGGCTGGTGCGACCCGCTGGAACCGAATCGGAATCCCATCCCCGTAGTCCACCAACCTCTCGACGACGCCGTCGCCGACCTCGAACTCCACGCGGACCTTGCCCGTGCGCAGGTCCTCGTTTGCATTCGTCTGACGTCCGAGAAACGTGTTGGTGTCGGCTTTACCGACCGCAAGGTCGACCGTTTGCCCCCCACGCCGCGCATAGCGGAGGCGGGCTCCATCCACCTCCACGGTCACGCGACCCAGCACGGGGTTCTCGTAATCGCCGGCATAGTCCGCAAGGGGCAGCGCTGCCGGCTGCGATTTCCCCGCCAGTTCCTGCCAGTGACTCTCCACCGCGCTCCGTTCCGCGAGATGGTCCCGGAAGCGTTTCAACAATGCGTCGCCAGGTTCCGGCCCCTTTCCGCCGAGGAAATGGCGGGCAATGCGATCGAACACCACCGTCCGGAATTCGCAGTCGTCGAGATTTGTCAGGATGGCCACGCCGAGCCCGATCTCCGGCAGCAAAGCGACATAGGCGCTCATGCCGTCGATGTTCCCGTTGTGCCACACAAGGCAATGTCCGTCGTAAAGCTGCGTCACCCACCCGAGGCAGTAGGAATTGAGCGGATATGGCGAAGCCCTCGCCTCGCCTTCCGCGGACACGGTCCACATCGGCGTGTGCGCGGAATGCAGGACTCGCAGCGTCTCCGCCGACACCAGCGGCAGGTCGCCGTTCGCGCCGAGATTCACCTTCAGCCACGGCACGAGATCCTTCGCGCAAGACACGATGCTCCCGGCCGGCCCGATGTTGTGCATGTCCCGATAATCGATCGCAACGGGCGCGCCCTCGTAATCGAGAATGTGCGGGCGGGCGATGTTGTCCTGTCCCTCGAGCCCGGCGTCGGTCGCCCATGTGCGCGTCATTCCGAGCGGCTCGAACATCTCCTTCGTGAGGAAGTCGTCCCACGTCCGCCCGTCCGCGATTTTCGGAATCATCATCCCGGCGAGCAGGAACATCACGTTGCGGTATTGATACTGGTAGCGGAATCCCTCGCTGAACGGCACGCGCTTCAATCGTTCGAGGATCTCCTCGCGCGAAAACCCCGTGCCATACCAGAGCGAATCGCCCATCGCATCCAGCCCGCTGTGGTTCGCCAGCAGGTCGCTGATCCTGATTTCCTCCGTCACCCACGGGTCGGACAATTCCAGCCCAGGGTCGATTTCCTGCACGCGCGTGTTCCAGCGGATCCTGCCGCGATCCACCAGCATTCCCATCGCCGTGGCGGTGAAGGCCTTCGTCGTCGACCCGATCGCAAAGAGCGTCTCCCCATCCACCTTCCCCGGCTTCCCCGCCTCGCGCACGCCGTAGCCTTTCACGAGGATTGGCCTGCCATCCTTCACCACCGCAATCGCCAGACCCGGCAGCTTCCATTCCTCCATCCCCTTCTCGATGAACGCGTCGAGGTCCGGCGGCAGCTCCGCCGCAAATAACGGGCCCACGAGCGCAAGTGCCACGAGACCGGTCGGGCATCGGAAGAGGAACGTCCGCATCCCGATGATCTAACCCCGCAATCGCGAATCGCCGAATTCTTTCGAGTGGACACCCGCTCCGCACGTGGTGCCGGCCCGCCTCGACTTCGGCCTCGCGTCGCTGGATTTCACGACCGCAGCACCTCCGCCGACCGCATAGAAAGCCCGCACCCGCGCCGCAGCGACCTGCGCCCGACAGAGGGCGGCCTCGCGATCCGCGGCAGACGTGCATCGCGTGACGCCGGGATTGGCTGGAAACATGGGAGGAGCCAGCCACCACGCGCGCTGGCTCCGCGATTGTTCGCACCATCGTCCCGGCACGTTGCATAGCCGTTGCCTATCGCCACGAGAGGAAAGAAGTATTTCAGCAATCGCGCGAAATTTGGTTGTCTGGACCACCTTCCGCACGGGGTGTGACCACGATTATTCCGTGCATCCGCTTTCATCGAATAGACCACTCAACAGCATCTGCCGCCGAGAAACCGCCATGTCCGACGAACCCAAATGTCCGTTTCATCCCACCGCTTCCGTCACGCCGCTCGGCGGGACGACCAATGAGGACTGGTGGCCGAACCGTCTGAAAATCGAGTTGCTCAGCCAGCACTCGGAGAAGTCCGATCCGATGGATCCGGATTTCGACTACGCCGCGGAGTTCAAGAAGCTCGATTTCGCCGCGCTCAAGGCCGACATCGCGAAGCTGATGACCGATTCGCAGGACTGGTGGCCGGCGGATTTCGGCCACTACGGGCCGCTCTTCATCCGCATGGCGTGGCACGCCGCGGGCACCTATCGCGTCGGCGACGG
>CALGTD010000069.1 GCA_937901895.1 uncultured Spartobacteria bacterium
TAAAGAGACGCTTCTCCGTCTTGCCGTATCCGGGCGTGTACAGATAGGGGTAGTCCCAGCGGTCGGCGTGGAAAATGCTCGTCAGCGTGGGGCTGCCCAATGCGAATCGGACCTGCTCGCGGGTCATGCCCGGACGCAGCAGTTCCACCTGTTCCCGGGTCAGCCAATTGCCTTGCTGGATGTCGGGCCGGTAGGGCTTGATGAAGCCCGGCACATAGTCGTTGATCGTGCTGCATGCGGCCAAGCTCAGCAGCGCGACCGGCGCCAGCCGGCGCAGGACGCCTGCTCGGCCGTAGAGAAGGGAAATCAGGGCGTTTGGCACAGATCCGCACTCGTCTTCATTGGGGAAACCGTTATCATAAAGCTCTCGGGAAGCGCCTGGGCTCTTCGGCGCGTTCCCAACCTTCTCGGGCGGCTGCCAGGACGGAAGGAGCGCTGCGCGCGCACGACCATGCCGGGCCGTGCTGCCGCCATCGGTGGCGGGGTTGAAGGTGGCGGCGTGCCTGGAGCCGGTGCGCCGGGTGGCATCGGCGCTATGGGTCGGCTCCGTTCCAGCTTGTAGCTCAATCCATAGATCGAGCGCGATATGGTGTTCACGATATGCGCAAAGTTGCCCGACTGGCCGGTGAACGCCTGCCCTTGCGCGAACAACCCCTGCATCACGACCGGCGTGGCGATCATCCCGACGATAATCATGATGGTCGCCAGAATCCCGCCCATGAAGGTGAGCAGCGGCGAATACAGGGCATCACCCACGCTCTCCGGGTTCGCCCCGACCGCTCCGCGAAAGTCGGTCCAGACGGCGAGCGCCACGAGATTCGTCAGCGCGAAGCCCACCGGCCACGCTAGAATGGCGAGCACCTGCTGGAAGAACCTCACCGCGATTCCGCCGAGCCCCGGCACCATGAACAGCGCCAGCGCAAACGGCGTGATGAGATACAGGAGCCACCGCAGCACGTATTGCAGGATGTGCATCGGCACGGCGATGAGCGTGCCCACGTAGATGAACACGTTGGCGAGCGCACGAGAGACGGCCTGATAAATGGATTCGTTGATATGCCGCCACGACCATTCGCGTCCCTCGGGATTGTCCGTCGTGGATTCACGAATCGTCTGCGACGCCGAAGTGGGATTTTCGTTGTAACCCGGATCGACGTATTCCGCGACCGAGAGGAAAAATTGTTCCACCCGCGCAAACCAAGTGTCCATGAAGGCCACTGCCGCCACGATCACGATGGCCTTCGCGAGCGTGAACCAAAGTCCTGTGCTGCCCGTCCGCGCGCCGGCTGCGTATGCCATCAGCCCCAGCACCATAATGGTAAACACGATGAACCGGAACGCGCCGACGAGCGCGACCATCTTGGATTCCAGCGTAGGCAGAAAAATATCCATGATGCTAAGGCCGCTTTGGCTCCTCTTTGCCCGGTTCGTCTTTCTTCTCCGACGGCACGCCCAAATCCATCGGCGGCGGCTTCCGCCCGAGCTTCTTGCTCACTTCGTTTACCGCCTCGTTCGATTTCCGAATCTCCTCCTGAGCGCGCCGCTCCGCTTCCAACCGTTCGCGTTCGCGGCGCTCGATCTCCTCGCGGCTCGGCCCGCAGCCGGCGAGCACGCCGACAGCCAGCAACACGACACTCGCATGAAGGAGTCTAGTTTTCATGAGGAACGCTCCTCCGCACCCGCAGGGTTTTCAGATAGGAACTGACTCGCTGGTTCGCCAAGTAGTCGTCCTTCGCCGCCAGCTCGGCGGCAGCCAACCGCTCCTGTTCGAGCCGCGCATCGTTGGCGACTTTTTGCAGCCACACCGCATCGGCCTCGCGCTGGCGTGTGGCTTCGACTTGCGCCAACTGGCCGTTCAGCGCGGCCAGCTTCGCCGAAAGTTTCTGCACTTCTGCATCCGTGGATGCGGATTTGATCGCTTCCAGAGTCCGGGCGACTTCCTCCTGTAATTCCTGCTCCCGTTCGTGCGTCGCCTCTTTCACTTCGTCGGCGTTGGCCTGCACGCCGTCGAGAACGGCATAACGCCGATAGACGAGCGGATCGCGCCGGAGTTCGTTGCCGTCGAGGTCGAGATCGGAAATCGCGCGGTAATTGCCGCTCGCGGTGTTTTTCAGCGAGTCGAGACTTCGCACGAGCCCGAGAATCGCCGAGCGTCCCCGGCCATATTCACGCACAAGATCGGGTTGTCCGATCCCGTCCAGCACAACCGACGCGCCGGCTTCGGCGGGATTGCCCGACCACCGGCGAATGTCGTCCTGAATGTTGATCTGCCGGTTGATCTGGTCGATCTGCGTTCGCAGGTTGGCGATGCTTTCAACCCATTTCGCGATGGTCGCGGCATGGGCGGATTGATTCGCGGCCAGGTTGGCGGCATCCGTCACCGGAATTTGCGCGAGCAAACCCAGCGGCGCGACGAGGACGATGAGAACGACGGCCTTCATTGGATGCGGAGATATTCGACGCGAGCGTTGTAGGTAACGCCGTCGATTGTGGTTTCCGGGATGACCACCGGCACCAGCCGGGCCTCGCGCTCATCGACGTTCGCCCGCGCGCGTTGCTGGTTCTGGATAATCCAGTAGTGTTGTTTCACGGACTGATTCATGGCGCGGTCATAACCGCGCTGCTCGGCTTCGCTGATTTCGCGCTTCACCTGACTTTGCGCGATGCGTGAGGCGGCATAACCGACGACGGCTCCGGCCGCCGCGCCGCCGGCCTTGTGATCCGACAGATGATAGCCGGCGACACCGCCGGCTCCGGCGAGGCCGAGATCGGCCGCAGTGCCGCCGACCGTGTTGCAGCCTGAAAGAGCCACCAATGCAAAGCCGGCTAACGCCAGCATGAGCACGCTACGCTGATTGCGCTGATTCTTCATCGTCATCCTCCTTGCTGGGTTGAACATTCCGCACCGTGCCGCACAGCGGCGGATCGGTGACGGGACTGAAAAAGCACAGGCTGGAAAACTTCTTCCCATCCGGTTGCTGCTCCGGCATGGGATAGTTCTGGATCGAGACGCAGACCGATTCAGGAAGGCCGATGTCGTGGGCAATGTCGTCCACGTCGCCACGATCGAATTGCCGCATCAGCCAAAACTGTTTGCTGTTGCCGACGACGACCGGACGGATGCGCGAGTCCTTGAACTTGCCGTATTGCTGGACGATGGAAGCCGTCCAGCAGTTGAATTTCCTCAACTGTGCGTAGGACTCGGCGACAATCTTTTCCCCGCCCGGCACGTCGAGAAAACGCGCCAGCTCTTCAAAGACGATCCGCTTCCACTCCGCACGCGGGAGTGAAATGATGTGCTGCCGGCCGAATCCGGCGATGAGCAAACCCGCCGCCGTCTTCAACTCGACCGCCTGTTCGGGGATGTAGCCGAGTTCAAAATGGGCGATCCGACCCGTGAGTGAAATGTTCGTCGGCCCGTCGAACAGGCGGCCATACTGGCCGTGCGCGCACCACGCCGAGAGCAACGTCGCCAGATGATCGACCTGCTCTTTCTTGTGTTCCGGCAAGCGCCCGAAGCGCATCAACTCAACCAAGCTCGCGTGCGTCGGAAAGTCCTCCCGCATGTAACGGGCGTGAGCGAGCGCCATAACGGCGCGTTCCGTCTGCGGATGTTTCAAAAAAGCCGTGATGTCGGCCTCGGGTATGTCGGCCACGAATTGCTGCGCCTCGTCATCGCCGGCCGCGAGCCGGTCACGCAGCTCGGCGAAAGCTTCAATCTCCGTGGCGCCCGCCCCCATCCGCGTCTTCCACCGGTGCACCGCGCAGGCGTGGCGTTGTAGCGCCGGCAGTTCGACTTGATGGCGCTTGGCCCACTCCTCGAAAGCGTCCTGATAGAGTTGCTGGATATATTGGCCGAGCAGGGCTTGCCGGACTTGCTGCGTCTCTGCGTCCGAAGCCTCACCGATCATGCGCGACACCAACGCGACCGCAGAAGCGAGTTGGAGTTGCCCGAGCGGCATCCCGCCCGAGTCGAAATAGTTGATCGTGAGGTCGCCGTCGGGATGCAGGACGATGGGCCGCTCGCCCATGCCCGTGGTGAAACTCTCATACGACAGACCTTCCTCGATCAGCATCGTGTAGCTGAACCGTGCGGCCGTTTGCCAAAGGAAATCCAGCATGAGGCGCGATTTGCCGGCTCCGGTCGCGCCGCACAGGAGCAGGTGTTGCGGCGACGGCGGGTTGCCCAGGAACGTCCGCAACCCCACGAGATTC
>CALGTD010000070.1 GCA_937901895.1 uncultured Spartobacteria bacterium
GCGGAGCGCCTGTGCATATGCTTCTTGTTCGGTCATAGATTATTTTGCCTAACGTTCAAGATGAGCCACGCCTATGGCTGGCGCGTCTCGTGCTGCTCGGAGCACGAGACGTGACAGACATGGGCGTTGGCTCTGGCGCCTTGTTGGGCATTACTTTGCGAGCGTGGAAATGTCGATTTTACAGCCCCGCAGCAGTAGCGCTGAGGCCCGGGCGCGATCAAATGCGAGGAACTTCTCAGCCGAAAAAAGCGTGCAACCCTGATCTGAGAATCGTGCTGCAACTCGCATACAAGCCATCCATGCAGCCTTCTCGGTCGGGGATTGCTTATAGAAGTCACTCGAAATCGCATACGCGAGAACGTAGCAGTAGCGCGAAGCGCCGATAGTCTCCACGTGGAACTCTTCGCCGACTTCTTCAAGTGCGAGTTCAAGCGCGTCAACGAAACGAACAGCCGAACGTGGATGAACAGTGAAAAACGTGATCCAAAACTCATCTTCGCGATCTTCGATCGACGACACCTCGCTCGATTCCCAATCCGCATTCTCGACGGGCTCATAGCGGGTCAGAACACTATAACCGGATAGTGATATCGCGATACGCATAGGATTGCCCAACGTCAGAGATCAGCCACACGTGTGCTTGGCGCGGGCTGTGCGTAAGCACAGAACGTGACAAGCATACGTGTTGGCTGTAGCGCCTGGTTCGGCCTTATCCATCGACGTAACAGCTCTGCGGTATCCATCCCTTCATCACGACGGTCGGCCAATGCGACGCCTCCTCGCACCAAAATTGGAGCTCCCACTCATCTTCTGGATTAAGCTTCTCGAAAACAGGGAGCGATTCGATAGTCACACGAGCTAGAATGTCGCCCTTCTCGGGGGTCTCGATCCATTCACCAAGAGCAGATCGAATTAGCGGCGCGCATGCTAGAGAAAGCGTCGTCCAACGGGACTCCAGCTCGCGGAAGAAGCACACATGATCGTCGGTCGGACCTGCTGGACCCGCCGTAATCAACACCTCTACGTCCTTAGATAGCGGGCTAAAGTGCACGCGGCCACACTCCCATGTAGAAGCATCCGCATAAACGATGCTTCCGAAAACCGGGTGAGTGACGCGGGGCTTGCGACGGAAAATATCGAAAAGGCTCATTATTTTGCCGAACGTCAAAGATCAGCCACACGTGTGCTTGGCGCGGGCTGTGCGTAAGCACAGAACGTGACAAGCATACGTGTTGGCTGTAGCGACTGGTTGGGCATCAGGATTTTTCGAGAAGCCGACTATCACTCACTCGCCAAATCGACTCCGGCCCGTCTTCAGGCGAGATGTGAAATACTCCTGTGGGATAGTCGGTATACGGGGGATCTTCGGAGACGGCTTCGGATGCGATTCGGGCAATCTGTCGCTTAAGGTTCAAAAGGGCTGAGTCCCGCACCGTGCAGCCGAAGAAGACGAAAGTAGAATAACCTCCTCCGGCAGTCGGAAAATACCATGATGCCGTATAATGGCCGACCTCATCAACATCAGCAGCGATGATCTGCTTGATATGCTCCAATTGCACCTCATCGACCTGTAACCAGCCTCGCACAGAGTGGAACGTGCCCATTTCGCCCAACGTCAAAGATGAGCCACGCCCGCAGCTGGCACCAAAGGCTGCTCCGCAGCCGACGTGCCAGCTGTGGGCGTTGGCTCTGGCGCCTTGTTCGGCTCTTTCTTCTTTTTGGATGGATACTCGACATCGAGTGCCGCAGCAATCAGCTCAAAACCGCGTTCATTGTGGTAGGCGCTCAAATCAAGCCCGCGAATCATGACCTTCTCCCAACTCGATCTCGCGTCGTGATGCTCTCGTATGAATGAAGCCGGGAATGTATAGAAATCCGGGGCCTTCCTCCCTTCGATGCTCTCGCTGCACCGCGCACGGTGAAAGACGTATCCGACATTCAGGAAAGCGACAACGAGGTAATCAAATGCATCAATCGTCCGTTTCTTCACCGGGAAGCCACCACCATGGTCGCTGGCCAAACGGCTCTTCACCTGCACTCGAATCTGACGAGTCACGCTCCTTGGATCGGGGTGAATGCAAATCAGATCGTAACCTTCGTTATTGGGCGGCGCTTTGTAAGCGAGAATGTTCCGCCGCATGAGGTGCCCCATGACGAGATACTCTGCACTAAGCGATATCACGGGAAACCGCGTGAAGCTTACCGGCGTGTGCGCTTCGGGCGTCTTCATAATTGCCGAACGTCAAAGATGAGCCACGCCGCTACCTGGCGCGAGCCGTGCGTAAGCACGGCTCGTGACAGGTAGTGGCGTTGGCTCTGGCGCCTTGTTAGCCCTTTGCTTCATTGGCGGAGCGCGCTCCCTTCGCCTTCAAGAGCCGGGGCTCGATAGCACGCGAATGTGAGTCAATGATTCGCATTGTCCCTTCAGCGTCTTTGATAATGTCCTGAATGCTTTCGAGCGCTGCCGGGATGGCTCTGACTTCGGCGTCGACCGAGATGCAATATTCACGAAGAGCAACAAGCTCCGAGATAAAATCGCGGCTCAACTCAGCGGTCGTGAACCGATGATCGCAGCATGTGCATTGGCGCACCCGCTCAAACCACTGGACGTCTGCGAAAGCGCGATGCTTCCATCTTTGTCCGCCCTTCAACTTCGCTGCCGATCGCGAAATGACCTCGCACGGGGTGATCTCCCGGCAAGAGGGGCAATAAACATTGGTCTTCTTGTGCATGCTTTAGGCTAACGTCAAAGATCAGCCACACGTGTGCTTGGCGCAGGCCGTGCGTAAGCAC
>CALGTD010000071.1 GCA_937901895.1 uncultured Spartobacteria bacterium
CTCCACTGTTCCTTGTGGGTGACCGGTGAATTGGAAATCATAATTGAAGCCGAACGCCAAGCTCAGCCGCCCCGATCAGGCGACCGAACTCTTGAGAAAGGTGGTTTTCTACACAGATCGGAAGTCAGAGCAAAACCGCCGTGTGGCTGCTAGGGGTTGGCTGTAGCGCCTTGTTCGACCTTCAGTATGTTGCATGTGCGGACGATCCTTCAAAATTCTCGAAATCTTTATAATACCACGCGGCGTGTCCGTCCGGCACCTTGAAGCTGATAGACCAGCCGGAGGGTTGCATGTCGCCATCCACACTCAGCTCCCATTCAGTCGAATTCTTCCACAGGGCGGGATCGTCCATCTCTTTGAAATAGGCTTCGAATTCATTTTGTAGGGCGGGCCAAATTGAAGGAAGTCTCTCTGAAATCGCATTTATCAGAGCTAATTGTCCTTCACTTGGAGGGGCAAGCGAGTCGCTATCTCGTGAATGAAATAGAACTGTAATTGGTTTCTTGTCGGGTGTCGTTAGAGTTGGATTCTCTTGCCACCAAGAACCATTGTTATAATAAAAGCTCCCGATCTTAGGAACCTTTGTCCGAGGCATTGCATCGTGGAGTATCTGCGCGAACTGCGCGCCTGTGATAGTTTTCGGACGGGAGCGAAAATAGATCACGGCACCAATGATCGCAACGACAGCGATAGCGAATAGAAGAATTTTCATCTAATAGCCGAACGCCAAGCTCAGCCGACCCCGAACAGGCGACCGAACTCTTGAGAAAGTGATCCTGTGGAAACCGGAAGTCAGAACAAAACCGCCGTGTAGCGGCTAGGGGTTGGCTGCAGCGCCTTGTTCGGCTGCATTGTCTTTTTTCATCTCGAAGGACTCGACAACTTTCTGTGCTTGGCTGAGGCGGAACAGCGCCGCATCGTAAGGTGTAGTCTCACCCAGATTCAAGAAGGGGTTCGCGCCCTCTTGTAGTAGCCATGAAACCGCGCCCAAATGCGCTCGATCAGCTGCACACCATAGTGCAGTGTATCCAGTCCCTCCAGGAAATGTAGGAACAGCGTCGATCTCAGCGCCCGCTTTGTGCAGCTCTTTCAGTCGTTGAACGTGTCCTTGGGATGCAGCCTCTGAAAATGTCCACTGAATACCTGATAATTCACTCGATGCGGATTCTCGCGAGCTTCCGATGAAAAATCCGATGCCCCCGGCGACAAGGAGCGCCACAATGAAGAGGAGCGTGCGCATGTTTTAGAGCCGAACGCTAAGCTCAGCTACCCCGAACGGGCGCACAAGCTCTGGAAGAGGTGTGTGATGGAGGCCGAGCGGTCGGAGGAAACCGGCAGGTCGCCACTAGGGGTTAGCTGCAGCGCCTTGTTCGGTGTTTTCACTGTTGAGAGTCCGGAGGGATAATAGCAGTGATCGGTTGAAGGACCTCCACTGCAAAGTCTTTATATCTGGATAGATCGATATCACTAATTATTTTAATAAATCCGTTATCTTCCCAGCGCTTAAGAGATTTCTGAATAAATTCCCAATCAGGTTCAATTCCGAACATGATGGCCAAGTCTGATTTTTTGGCGAATCTCGAGCCGATCTCCAGATTTGAGTTTAGTAACTCTTGGAGTAACCAGAGATCTTGTTCTTTAGAGTTTATCGTCATTAATGTTTACACCGAACGCCAAGCTCAGCCGCCCCGATCAGGCGACCGAACTCTTGAGAAGATGATCCTGTGGAAACCGGAAGTCAGAACAAACCCGCCGTGTAGCGGCTAGGGGTTGGCTGCAGCGCCTTGTTGGGCTTAATGTTTTCGGAAGCAGCGCTTGAACCAAGGAATAGAGACTTTCCAAGTAAAAATCGCACATCCCATATAAATCAAAATTTCTAAAAGAATAGAAATGGAAGAACTGATAACTTTTAATTGGCTGGTTCCGTCAGTTGTAGTTTCAATTACAGTGACTGATTGGCGTGAGTTGAGAAAAGAGGGGAATAGCAAAAATGAGCGCTGATATTCATTTTTAGATGATTCCGAGTTTGACTGTGCACTGAATCCAATTCCCAGACAAAATCTATTCTGGCCTGGATATCTCACAGCAAGTTCATCTACTGCTCGTTTCCAAGGAAATATAAAGTCGTAAATAGGAATGGCGAAAACTGATAATAGATATAAAGGGATACAAACGACAATTACGATCCAAAGGGGGCGAAAGAATGCGGCAATGCCTGTAATCATTGAAATAGCCCAACGTCCAAGCTCAGCTACCGCTGCCCGGTAAGCCGCACTCCGCTGCAAGTTGAGGGTAGTGACGGCGCGTTTCCTGCAAGGAGCGAAGCGACAGCAGGAAGCGTGACGGAACGGATAGCGTCAGAAAATCCACCTCAACTGAGCGGCGGGCAGCGGTTAGCTGCAGCGCCTTGTTCGGCTGTTTTGTTTGGTTCATTGTCCACTTGTAAGATTGGTCACGATACTGATCGCAGGAGCGAAAAGCTCTCCAAGTGTTTCCGGTGTCTTCTCAGGCGTAGTGTATCGCGGCCCCAACATATCCTGATATATTCTGTCCATTTTGGGAGCCAGACTTTGCACATATGCCTTCTCTTTACGGGCAAGCGCCATATCCACCATCCTATTTATTTCTTCTTCTGATGGTTGAGTGGCGGGTCGAATCAGAACGACAACAAGTGCAGCGATGGCACAAACCAAAGCGAGAATAGAAATTGGTGTAGCGAGTTTCATATTTTTGCCGAACGTCGAGGCCATGCGCGGTGAGAGGCGCCAGCCTCTCGCCGTTGCATGCGCCGATTTGTTCTGAGCTTTCGTTAATCGGTGGACCGTTCGCCTGCGACCCGAGCACCCCGCCGCCTCAGATCTTCAAATCGTTCCTGATCGATGTATTCGCGATTTCCCTCCGGCATCTCCATAAAATACCTTATGCCTGCCTCCTCGGCGGCTTCGGTTCCGATGATCAATCCTTCGGGAGCTGGATTCCGAATTACGGATACATCAACCTCGGTCCGATAGACAGGCCCGTAAATAAACAGCGCATACACCAGGAGAACAAGAAGTAATCCACCGGATGCAACTCCAAAAATGTATTTCTTCTTTTTATTCATTCATTTCCCTCAGAACGTCCGCGGTCACTCACGACCGGAAGTGGCGCGGTTCCTGCGCAAGCAGGAACCGTGACGCTGTAGGGAGTTGAGTGGACCGCATGGTTCGGATCATTTCTGTTTTCCTAATACGAGGACATCTTTTGTCCGGTCATTAATCCATAGAATGCCTGTGGGAACTTGTGTGAGGTGAATAATTCTAACTTCCCAGATCAGATCGCCCTTCTCTGAAAAACCTTGGATGGGTCTTATTGTCTTGAAAGAACCAGAAACTCGCGGTGCCTCTTCAGCAAGGAACTGCCAGTGATGATAGGCAAGCCTGCCAATCTCCTCTATTTTGTCTTTTGTATATTCTGATGCAGGCTTGAGGTCGGGAATAGGCTTTAACTGAGTCTGAGCCAGCGCGACGATCGGGCAAAGCAAGAGTAGAAGCTATCTCAAAATATAGCTGAGTGGAAATGGCATGCTAGGTGCTGCAT
>CALGTD010000072.1 GCA_937901895.1 uncultured Spartobacteria bacterium
CTGCTGGCCCTGCTGGCCCTGCTGGCCCTGCTGGCCCTGCTGGGCCTGCTGGCCCTGCTGGCCCTGCTGGCCCTGCTGGGACGGTTCGGCGCCATTTTCTTCCCCGGCAGATTGCCCGCCACGTGGCGTTCCCTGGTTTTCGGAGGACTCGGATCCGGCAGTCGGACTGGCGGCACGCCGCAGCTGTTCGATTTCGGCACGGGCGTATTCAAGCGCGGCTTTCTCGCTGCCGAGAATTTGGGATGCGGCCTCCTCGATGGACCCGCGGAGCGTTTCGACACCGCGGGCCGCGACCTGCTCGGCCTGACGCGCGCCCTCCGGATCTCCGACTGCCGAGTGGTCTCGCATAGCCTCCAGGGCGCGACGGATCCGTTCGCCATTGCCTCCGGCAGCCTCTTCCAGACGGCGGGCGACGAGTGGTTCCGTCTCCCCGGCGAGCTGGGCGGCGGCGGAGGCCTCTTCGAGGATCCGCTCGATCCGCTCGATCTGCTCCTGGGTGCGTCCTTCGAAGGAGTCCTCGGCGGCGCTCAGACTCGGCCGCGAAGGACGGGCCGCCGGATCGCGAAGTTCTCCGCCAAGCTGCTGTTGCGCCTCGGCGGCCTCCCTGGCCTGTTCGCGGAGATTGCGGAGACGTTCCGACAACTCGCCCGAGGTTTGCTGTCGGTAATTCTCGTGCGCCTGTTCCAGGTCGCGTTGGGCGCGGCTTCCCTCGGCGAGCGCGTCGCCGAGCTTGCGCTCGTCGAGGTTTCGGGCGGCCTGCTGTGCGGCTTCGCGGGCCTGATCCAGATTTGCGGGTTCGGTCGCCTCCGCGGTGCGCGGAGACGATTCGCCGGTTTGCTGGCGGGCTCGATCCAGATCGTCGAGAAGTTCGCGCTGCTGGTCGCGAAGGCGCTGAAGCCGGCGCTCGAGTTCCGCGCGCTCCTCGTCGGACTTCGCGACGCGCAAGCCCTGCAACATGCGGTTGATTTCCTCGTTCAGGTCCTTTTGCCGCTGTGCGAGATCGCGCAAACGGGTCAGCGTTTCCCGGATTTTGCGATTCTCCTCGTCGAGGGGCGCCTGGGCCGTTGTCTCGCTTTCATAACGCGGACGCATGTCCTTCAACTCCAGATCCTCGGTTGGCGGCGATCCGGAGCTGGGAGAACTTTCGCGGCCCAGGGTGAAGAGTCGCTCCGGGGGAAGGAGGCGATAGAGGTAGGCGAGTGCGGTCTGCTCGGCACCGACCGCGGCGTCCAGATCCGGCGAGGATGGATCGAGGTGCTCGATGGCGCGTGACATTTCCTCCCCGGCTGCGCGGGCGTGGCTGCGCAATTCGGGATCGTCGAGCTCGGCCTCGATCGAGCGGGCGAGGTCGCGGTTGATTGTCTGCGAGTCGCGGAGTGTCTGAAGGTCGTCCTTCGCGGGGTCAATGTCTTCGCGCAGCGAAGACCACGTGCCGTTCAGGATCTCGGTCTGGATGCGGATGCACTTGAGGCAGCGGTTCTCGCCGGCCTGGGACATCGAGGATTCCTCCTGACGGGTGGCCTCGTCAAAATGTCGCACGGGCACGATGTGAAGGTCGCCTTCCGTGCGGCGCGGCCGGCCGTCGGGTCCGATGTCCTCGGCCCAGGCATTCCAGACAAGCAGGTCGTTCGGCTTTGCGCCGATGTCCTCGAGGGCAAGCATCGTGGCAACGGGTGCCGATTTTGTGCCGGGTTCCATCGCGTCTGCGGCAACCTCGAGCGTCCGCCCGCCGGGGATCTGCACCTTCAAGCCTGCGGCGCGGATCTCGAAATCGTCCTTCACCACCGCCTCGATGGCGACCTCCTGAATTGGTGTCGCCCTCTCGCCGCGGGTCGGAAGTTTGGCGGTGATGATGGGTGTTCTGTTTTTCCGAACCTCGATGTCGAGACGATCGGCGTTGTCGTTCCTCCGACCGGCTTCATCGGATAGAGAGAGCCGATAGGTGCCGCTCGTGGTCAGCGGAAAGCGGGTCCGGAAGAGGGTCGGATCGTGTGCGTCACGTTCGAGAGGGATGGCCGCGCCTTCCTTTGGATGAAGTTCAGCGGAACGCATCGGTTGATTTGTGCGGACTTCGAGCGCGAGTTCCGTTTGCTCGATCGCGGAGATGCGGCGGGCTTCGCCGAGTTTGCGTGGGGCGCGTCCGAGATATTCCGGGAAACGAAGTTCCGCCTCCATCCGCTCGACCCGCGGGGCTTGGAATGGAATGAGCGTGTAATCCTCACTGCGTCCCTGATCGAAGGTTACGCGGTAGCGCAACGGCTCGTTCAGCGCGGCCAGCGTTGCGGAAAACGTCGGGTCCTCCAGCGTGCGGTTCAGGGGAATGGTGCGGCTTCCTCCCGATGCATCGATGAACTCGACAGCCACCTCCCCGGGGCTTTTGCTCGAAAATCGGGCGGTGATGGTGACCGGATTCCCACGCTCGACCTCCGCATTGCCGGGATGAACCTCGAGTCCGGCGATGCCGGAACGTTCTCCGGATCGTGGAAAACTCATCACCGCCAGGGAGGTGAGCGCAAGGATGGCGGCGCAAAGGGAAGCACGGCGCGCCCAGAGCGAAAATTGCACGGGGCCCTCCGGAGCAAGGTCCTCCCACGTATGCGCGGAATCGAGTGTCTCCTCGATGACGCGACGCTGGAGATAGGACAGTCCCGATTCTCCGGGCTCCTGGTCGATCGCCGCGAGAAGGGCGGTCTGGAGTTCCGGATGCGATCGCTCGATCCGCCTTGCGATTTCCCGCAGATCCGGGCGAAGGCGCGTCTGCAGCTGGCGCAGGACGAACCATCCGGCTGCGGCGAGGGATGCGAGCACGATGGTGGCGAACGGAAGCGCGTGACCCTGCATTCGGAGGGTGATGACCCCGAGGCCTGCGACGGCCACGACCAGCCACCACACTGCGCGAAGATTGTTCCACCGCCGGGCGTCGAGGCGCCTGGCGATCCGCTCGAGCTCCGATTGGAGGGGACCGATCATGAGTGAACCGCTTGGTTGCGCGATGACCATGCGGCCACGGCGGCTTCCGTCACCAACGCGACGATCGCTGCAAGAATCAGCCAACGCCACCATTTTTGACGATTCTCCGTATCCGCGCGGATTGTGACTGAACGGGATTCCGCGGTCGGGATGGACACTTCGCCCGTTTCGATGGGGATGCCGAGCGCGCGGAGCGAAGCGGTGGGGAGGGGCGTGAGGTCGGTTTCCTGGGGTGGCGGATTCACCGCAAACACGAACTGGTCGTCCACGGTGCGGTAGAGGCCGGGTCCGGTTGTTTCAAGAAACACGCCGTCCACGGAACGGACTGTCCGCCCGTCGGGAGTGCGAATTTCCGAGGCGGCGTCGCGAGGCAGCCGAACCTCATCGCCAACGTGGACCTGCGTTGGTGGCGGATGGAAGGCCGGCGACTCGGAGAGCATCGCGAGAAGAAGCGGTGCAAATTTCGAGGAGAGCGCGAGCTGGCTGTCCTGCGGACGCCAGGACGAGGTGAGCACGAAAAGGGTCCCCTTGCCGGTCGGTATACGCAGCAACGCCGGGTCGCCCGAAGAGAAGGCGGCAAGGACGCGTGCGCGTTCGGGCGCAGACATCTGCCGGTAGCGCCACGTCGCGATGGAACTGAAATTCGAAAACTTCGGGTCGGAAAAGGGTGCGAAGACCGGGTCTTCGAAATCGATGCGCCCCAACAACGCCGGCCGCTCGGGAACTACTTCTTCGACCGGGATGTCGGTCCCCGCGAGCGCGGACAGGGTGGATTGCATTCCGGCGTCGCGGAGAACGAGTAGCGCGTGTCCGCCGTCTTCGAGAGTCGTCCGCACGGCGCGCGCGGTGTCGTTGTTCAGGGGGCGGTCAATGATTGTCAGCGCCGGATTGCCCGAATCCGAGGGGTGTGCACGCAGCTGGATTGCCGGCTGCGAGGTTGCCGCAAATACTTTCGACAGGAAGAAAAGCGAGCCCGAGGGGTCGTCGGGAGCGTCCGCTCCGATGTAATCGACGGCGACGGTGAATCCGGTCTCGGGAGCGATCCACGCCCGGTTGTCGAATTCGAAGGGGTCTCCGCGGAGGTCCACGCGGTCGCTGTCCGGCCGGACTGGAAGATCCATCGCGGAGCCGGGCTCAACGCGCAGGGGTTGCGCGGCCGCCGCCGGCCATTCCACCCGAAACTCCGCGGATTCAGAGCCGGCGGAGTTCACCACGCGGACACTCCTGCCGCGGGTCGAAACGTCGATATGCACGCCCGCATTCGTCCAGTTGTCGCCGCCGATCTGCACGGGTGCGACCCGCACGCCCGGGGGCCACGGGAATCCGTCCAGTCCGTCGATGACGGCGGTTTGCTGCAGGTCGCTCACGAGATGGATCACCGCCTCCTCGCTGCCGGAGGTTTCGCGATCCTGCGAAATGAGGTCGCAGGCACCTTCAATCGCAGCGGCCAGGTTCGTCGTCCGCCAGCCCGCCTCGATCGAGCGGATCGCCGCGCGCGCGGATGCCACATCGCCGGAATCGAACGAAAGGAGCGGATGAAAGCCGTCGTCGAACACTGCGATCGCCATCCGGGTGTCCGGTGGGGCGGCATCCAGGATGGCGTCGGCCTTTTGCTTTGCGTCCGCCAGCTTCCCGCCGCGCATGCTTGCGCTCGTGTCGATGAGGATGAAGTCGCGTCTTCCGCCGGGCGCCGCCGCCGATTCGTCGGCCAGAAAGGGCCGGGTGAAGGCCAGCACGACCAGTGTGATGGCGAGACAGCGAAGCAGAAGCAGCAGGATGCGTTCGAGCCGGAGATGTCGTCGCTGCACGGGGGCGGATTCCTCGAGGAACCGCACGGCGCTGAAGCCGACCCGCTCGCGCGGTCGCCGCCGCCGGATGTGGAGAATGACCGGAACGGCGAGCGCCGCGAGCGCGGCAAAAAATAATGGAGCGAGAAATTGCATCACGTTCGCTGCCGGGAGCGTCGCGCGCCGCGATTCCGTCGCGCGCGATCGGAGAGATGGGTGAACAGCGCGCTCTCCAGGTGTTCATCGGTCGGGAAGCGGTGCAGCAGAATGCCGGCTGCATTGCAGATCCGTTCGAGCTGCCGCTGATGCCCGGCAATTCGGTCGAGATAGCGCGCCCGTGCCGTGGTGGGATCGACATGGAGGACTTCGCCGGTCTCCAGGTCTTCGAAGAGGGCGGCCTCTCCGAATGAAAACTCGATCTCCGCACGATCGAGCACCTGATACACCGACACGTCGTGTCCGCAGGCGGTGAGCGCGGAGAGTTTTGGATCAAGGGCATCGAGCGGGGCGAGAAGATCGGAGATGAGAATCACAAGTCCGCGGCGGCGGGATGTCCGCAGGACGTGATCAATCGGAAGATCCAGCGCGGTCCCCGGAGTCACGCGAGGCCGCCCGAGGGCCGCCATCAATTCATGACGTCCTTCGCGTTTGCGACGGGCGGGAACATACTGCTCGATGCCCTCGGAGAACGTGATGAGACCCGTGGTGTCGCCCTGCCGTTCGAGGAAGATTGCGAGCGACGCGGCAAGGGTGCGCGCATATTCGAGCTTCGACCAGGAGCCGGACGCGAAGTCCATCGAGCGGCTCACATCGAGGAGGAGATGGCACGCGACATTTGTCTCGTCCTCGAATTTCCGCGTGCAGGCGCGATCGCTGCGGGCGAGCAGTTTCCAGTCGAGGTAGCGCAGGTCGTCGCCGGGAACATACGGACGGTATTCCGTGAATTCGCTGGAGAATCCGTGATACGGGCTGCGGTGGATGCCGCGCCAGAATCCCTCGACGACGGCGCGTGCGCGCAGTTCGAGATTCCGGATGCGCATTAGCGCAGCCGGATCCGCAAACGAAACTGCTGGCGACGCGGGCATTCGGGTCAGATCGGGGGGGCGGATTCGATGATGCGGCGGACGATTTCGTCGACCCGGATTCCTTCGGCCTCGGCGCGGTAGTTGGGGAGGATGCGATGGCGCAGTGCGGCCGGTGCGAGAGCGTGAATGTCCTCGATCGTTACGTGGCTGCGCCCCTCAAGGAGCGCGCGTGCTTTTCCTCCAAGCACCAGACACTGGGCGGCGCGGGGGCCGGCCCCCCAGTTGACCCAGTTCTTTACGAAGTCCGGAGCGGTGGGCGATCCGGGACGCGACGCCGCTGCGATCCGGACGGCATGGCGGATCACCTCTGTCGCGATGGGGGTCCGTCGAACGACCTCCTGAAACGCGAGCAGGTCTTCGCCCGTGAAGAGCGGCTGGATCGGTTCCGGCGGTGCGGAGGTCGTCCGGCTGATCACGGCAACCTCGTCGTCCTCGGGCAGGTAGTCGATGCGGATGTCGAAAAGAAACCGGTCGAGCTGCGCCTCGGGGAGGGGATAGGTGCCTTCCATTTCGATCGGGTTTTTCGTCGCAAGCACGAAGAACGGTTTCTCCAGAGGATACCGGGAACCCGCCGCCGTGATCTGGTGCTCCTGCATGGCCTCGAGCAGGGCGGCCTGGGTTTTCGGCGGTGTGCGGTTGATTTCGTCGGCGAGCACGATGTTCGCGAAGATCGGCCCAGGGACAAAGACAAGGCGGCGGCCCTCGGCGGTCTCCGTGAGAATCTCCGTGCCGGTGATGTCCGCGGGCATCAGGTCCGGTGTGAACTGGATGCGCTTGAATGAGAGGTGAAACAGCTGGGCGATCGATTTCACCAGCAGTGTTTTCGCGAGCCCGGGCGCACCGGTGATCAGGCAATGGCCGCCCGCGAGCATTCCGATGAGCAGGTGGTCGATGACGTCCTGCTGGGCGACGATCACCTTGCGCAGTTCGGTGTCGATACGGCGTCGCGCTTTACCCAGGCGGAGGACGGTTTCCTTTTCGTCGGGAGGGATCGGAGGAGGCTGGGGATGGCTCATTGGATCAATTTGTCAGCAGGTAGAAGATGATGTTGATGCCCATGGGATAGGCGCGCTTCTTCGAAAACTCCTCGAAATACCAGGGGTCGACGCCCTCCTCCTCCCAACCGTCGCCGAGGTCGGTGTTGCGGCATACGATGACCATCATGCGCCCCTTGTCGTCGAAGATGCCGTAGTAATGCGCGCCGATGCCGCCCTTCTCCCAGAACTGGCCGGTGTGCCGGTTTTCCATTGCGATTGAGATCGACGGAATTTGCGGCTTCTCGCTGAGGTCGAAGACCGAGTGAAAAATCGGGTGATCGAGTTCGAGTTCCTGTGGCTCGCGATCGGGGAAGATGCGTTTGAGATTCTCGTAAACGTTCGCCCACTCGGCGTCGCCCCAAAAGTCGTCCAGCATCAGACAGCCTCCGTCGAGCAGGTATGCGCGCAGTGCTTGAGCCTCCTGGTCGGTCAGCTGCATGACGCCTGGTTCGACGATGTAGGTGAACGGGTAGTTGCGAAGATCCGGATCCAGAATCGAGAGCAGTCGCGACTGGGGATTGGTTTCGAGCGCCGTGAGCTGCTGAAGACGGTAGGGAAAATTCAGATCGCTGTCCGGAAAATCAACGTCCCAGTCCGGATGATGCTGCGGGCGCAGTCGCGCAAACGTGAAGACGTCATGTTGGAATTGCGGGGAAATCTTCCACGCGTCGTTCGGCGGAGGATCCCCCGGTTTGCGATCCTGCCCGGAGGCCATCATTGCGCAGGCGAGCAGCCAGACGGACAGGTGGCGGACGAACCGGGTCATTCCTTGCGCCCTCCGGTGATCTCGAGGAGCAACTCGAGTGCCGCTTCGAACCGGGGATTCTCCTCCAGCGCGACGAGGACCTGTTGTTTCGCGCGGGGGTCGCCATGCTTGTGCAGCATGCGCGCATATTCCATGCGGATACGCATCGCCGCGAGCGGCTGCGTGGCGAGCAGACCTTCCATGATGGACGCAGCCGAGTTCAAGCGCCCTCGCGATTCCTCACCCCGCGCGAGAGCCAGCAGGGCGTCGGGTTGCGCGGGATCGATGGCAAGCACGGCTTCCGCCGCGGACGCGATCTCGAGCCGGTTTTCCCGTTTGCTTGCGATCTCGAGCAGTCGCCGGGCTGCGGGGAGGGATCCCGCGTCGAGTTTCAGCAGCGTGCGGAGGGCCTTTTCCTCGGACGCGGCATCGCCAAGCTCGCGATACGCCTGCGCGAGAAGGAGCCAGGGATTGTCGGATTCGCGATTTTCCGGCTCGAGGGCTACCAGTGGCTCGAGGAGCGATTTCACATCGTTCCACCTGCCGGCCTTTGCGAACTCATGGGCCCGAGCCATCCCAGCGAAGAAGCGGTTCGGAGCGAAGGCGGAAAAAGCGTCCGGCGCCGCGCGAAACATCGCGTATTCGGCGTCGCTGAGAGGCCGCCAGTCCATGCGGGGCCCGTAGGCTTCCGCGCGTTCCTTCGCATAGGCGGCGAAGGCGGGTTCGAGCTCGTCGAGCGGCCCGGCTTCCGCCTCGATTGCTGCGTCGATGCCCTTCGTTTCGAAAAGGTGCTTCAGGATCCGGCGAAGGCCCTCGGTGCCAACACGCTCGCACAGAAAGTCGACGGCGAGACTCGATTCAAAATACGCGCGGTCGATGTTCTCATGAAACAGGTCGTCGAGCCGGCGGATCGGCTGCACGCCATTTTCCAGAATGGCAGCGCGCCGCGCGGCGGTCATTCCCATGCCCCAGCCGCGGTTTGCCGCATTTTCCTCGTGCACGCTGATGCCCTCGCTCAACCACCGCGGAATGCGGTGCCGCGTGGCGGTAAGCGTGATCGAGTGCGCCATCTCGTGCCAGAGCACACCCTCCCAGTTTGCGCGGCCGATGCGTCCTGTCGGGCTCGCGGTGGTGATCAAAGGGCCGAAACAGACCCCGAGAAATCCTTCGCCTCCCGGGAGCGAGAACGTGCGCACGGCGAAGTCCTGCTGCGTCGGCAGCATGTCAACCAGCACCGGAAACGGGAGGCGGACGTCGTATTTCTTCGCAAACGTCCGTCGCGCCTGTTCACACAATTTCAGAACCCGCGGACCAAAGAGCGCGGCTTCGCCGGCATCCATCCGCACCCGCACGCCGTCGCCATCCAGCGTCCGCATGCGGTCGATCACGTCCTTCAATGTCACGAGATTGTAGGCCGCAACATGGTAGGGATCCCGGGCCTGCACGCTTTGAATATAACGCCAGCCCTCGTCCTCGCGGCCGAACCGCAGCAGATTGTTCCCCAGCTCGAACTGCACAGGGAGATATGCGGGAGCCAGCTGGAGGGCCTGCTCGAGTTGTTCGATGGCCTCGGCAAACCGGTAGCGTCGTCCCAGTCCGGCACCGATGATATGGTCGACCTCTGGATTTTCCGGCCACGGTTCCAGAGCTTTCGCCCGCGCCGTCTTCGCTTCCTCCGGCTTTTCTTCAAGGCTGGCGAGCAGACTCTTCAGCGCCCACGCGCGCGGGTTTGCGGAATTGATTTCCAGTGCGGCGTCGATGGCCTTCCGGGCGGTGTCGAAATCCGCGGCGTCGGTGGCCTTTTCCGCGCGCAACAACAGCGCCGGCACGTGGCGTGGATTTTTTTCGAGGGTCAGATCCAGATACCGTTGCAATGGCTCCGGGTTTTGAAAGGAACTCGCCAGACCGAAGAGGAGATCCGGATCCGCGGGGAATTGTTCGAGACCCCGCCGGAATGTCTCCGACGCCAGCAGATGGTCGCGTTTGTCCAGGGCGATGCCTCCCAGCGCGAGGAACGGTTCCCGTCCCGCATCCTTCGCCCGGGTGGCTGGCGTGAGCACCCGGTCGAGAACGAGTCGCGGATCTGCCCCGAGCTTTTGCAACGCAAGTCCGCGTGCGGCCGCCTCCGCCGGGGTCTCCTTCGCAGGGTCGAATGCATCGGGCTGGGTCTGAGCGGCCAGCATCAAGGCGTGCATCGCCAGCGCGCCGTCGCCGACCGCGAGGAGCGCATCGTAACAGGTGACCTGCACCGGCGCATCCGTGCGGAAACGTCCAATCGCCTGCCGTGCCAGCGCAGCCGCTTGCGAATACTTCCCCTGTGCAAGAAGCGAACGAATCGCAACGCGCATCATGACGGGATCTGACAATGCCCGCGACACGGTGGCATTCTCCGCGGCGGCATAGTCCCCACGGATCAACGCTTCCTCCGCGGTTTCCCCGCGAGCCGTCGTCAAACATGCGACGGCAAGTGCGAGGACGAGCAACGATTGGGGGCGCCGCGGCACGGCCGGAACGTAGCCGCGCATCACACATTTGCCAAGAGTCAACGAGCCGTGTCCGGAGCAAAGACGCGTGCGGGGGCGTTTGAACCCGCCCCGAAGCGGGACTGGCATTCGGGCGCCCTGTGCGCTGTAAGGTGCGAGCGTTCCGCGTTCCGGGGGAGGTGCGCCGTCGTGGCATTCATCGCGGCGGCCGATATCTTTTTTCCCCTCCAGAGTCAGAAGGGTTGCGCATAGGGAGAGTCGAACTTCTCCGATCAATCAGCGGTCAATCCCGGGTCGTGTCCCCCTATACGAGATTAGGGGGGATCGATTACGGCGCCCGTAGCTCACTTCGACGAATTTCGGGCATGACAAATCCCGTTCAACATTCCGAAGGCGCGATTGCGCGTGCGATCGAGCAGCAGACGGCGAAGCTTCCGTCTGACACTTTTCTTTGGCTAGCGATCGGATCGATTGCAACGTCCCTCGCATTGAAGTGCGCAAGAAAGAACCACGGAGCACTTTTCGTCGGGCAGTGGGTCCCAACGCTTCTCGTCTTGGGACTTTACAACAAGACAGTGAAGCAACTGGGTTCTGATCGCACCGACGCGTGACCGATTCCGTCGCGAAGCATTGCGTGTCCGCGCCACACCCGCGATCGACAGCGTGCATCCTCAAGCGTGAGAACTGATCCTCTTATCCGAGCCGGCATCGTTTTGGGGATTGGCTTGGGGGGATTCTTCGACGGGATTCTGCTTCATCAGATTCTCGGATGGCATCACGTGGTGTGTCTCACCGCGACGTGTCAGCCACGCTCAGTCAGTGAGCTGCAATGGCAAACCGTTCAGGACGGATGGTTCCATCTCGCGATGTTGGTGATTACCACCGCGGGAATCGCATTGCTGTTTCACACCGCGGGACGTCAGCCGGCAACCTGGCATCGAAATGCGCTTTCCGGAGCCCTCATTATGGGTTGGGGGATTTTCAATCTGCTCGAAGGACTCATCAACCACCAGCTGTTGGGCTTGCATCATGTCCTGCCGGGCCATCGCCATGAGTTTTTGTTCGATATGCTCTTCCTGTTATCGGGCGTTGTTTTGATTTTCGGCGGCCGCGTCCTCAGTCGAAGAATCCCATCATGCCACAGAACGCCGACACCGACCCGCGTCGACGGCTCTGAATGACCGATGAAGCCACGGAAGACATCGATCCATCAGAGTTCCGGCAACCGGGGTGACGAACTCGCGGAGTCCTCCAACGTCAAAGTCCACCTCGGCTTGGTGAGCTCCATCGAGGCGTGGTGCCGCAGAGGAAGGGGCATAAGCGGCCCATGCGATCAACACGGAACAGCCGGCGCACTCCAGAATTTCCCGCATGGCTTTGCCTGCTCCTGGGAATCAGCAAGCAGGTTATGCCCGCATCTCTTTGTCGCCCCGCTCGCGATTTCGTTTTTCCGGAGGCGCGTTGGACGTGAGCAGTTCGTTTAGTTTTGCTTGAAGAGACTCGGGGATCAGCCGGCGCATGAACACCATCGTCTTGTTCGCCATTCCGGGGACGATGACGCGATCCCCGCGCATTGCCGCTTCGTAGCCGCTTTTTGCCACATCTTGCGGCGCCATCAGCTGGGCCTGCTGAAATGCGCGACTTTCGATCATATCCGCTTTCAGGAAGAAGTCAGTGTCCGTCGGCCCAGGGCAGAGGGCAGTGACCGTGACGCCAGTGTCCTTGAGTTCCGTGGCCAGCGATTCACTGTAGTGGAGGACAAACGCTTTCGTGGCGCTGTAGACAGCGTAACCGGGCCCGGGCTCGAATCCGGCGATCGAAGCGGTATTTAAAATGCGACCGGCACCACGAGCCACCATTGCGGGCAGAAACAGCTTCGTGAGGCGGAGGACGGCCACGATGTTCAGCTTCACCATCGCGATGTCGTCTTCGAGGGAAATTTCCCATGAATTTCCTCGTTTGCCGTGTCCGGCGTTATTCACAAGAATCTCGATGGATTGATCGGCTAGAGCCTCGATCTGCTCGATGCTTCCGGGATCTCGAAGATCGACCGCAATCACGTCTACTGGCACGCCATACTCGTCGGCAATTTCGTCCGCGATGGATTGAAGTTCATCTTCGTCGGGAGCGACCAGAACCAGCGAGTGACCATGTGCTGCGAACTCTCTGGCAAGGTGGTAACCGATGCCGCTGGATGCTCCGGTGATCAGGGTTTTCGGAAGGGGGGACTTCATGAATTGGTATCGGGCGCCGCAGACCGCCAGTTGCAGGGCAATCGTCTGACCGTTTCGTAGGGGAATGCAGAGGTTCCCGAAGAAATCCAACAACCTGGTTTTCTAATGGGCGCAGATCGGAAGGCGCCGACGATGCACTGGCATGCAGAGACTGCTCATTTCAGCTGCCGTTGCCGTTGCGATCATCTTCAGTGCCTGTGATCGAAAGTCCTCCGAAGCTGCGGGAGAAGCTGCCACCTCCCAAAACACGCCACAGACCTCTGCGGCGATGTCAGCGGAGGAAGAGCGCGATACCGCTGCGGGGTATCGTTATGGAGATCCGACGACGGCTTCCACGGCTCCTATTCGCGTTGGTGGATTGGTCCCCGATGACTTTACCCGGCGCGCTCAGCGCTATGAGGCCGAAATCGTTGCCGTCGAGATTACGCCGGAACGGCCAGGGGGTGAGGATGAACCTCTCCTGGTGGATTACGCGACGTTGGCCTCGCGCCACGCTGTCGAATGCAGGCATGCTATGGAAAAGACGCAGCGACCCAGCCTGAAACTGATTGCCGGCGCGGGTGCCTCGGCGCAGGACATTGTGCTTGGCAAGCTCCGGGTCATCGCGGAGGGAGGGAAGATCGAGCTGCCAAGCGTCCGCACGGGTTCGACCGCGGCGGCGATTGGAGACGCTTCTTTCAGTGTCCCCGCCGGTGAATTTGACCGCGCCTTTCTCGAGGAAATATTCGTTCCAAACACGGAGGAGTTACGATCTTCGGCGGATCGTCTTCGGGAGCAATCGAAGAATCCGTCGCTCGGACGGCTGGCTCAAGTTGCGGCAGAGATTCTCGATTTCCACCTTGAGATCGCACGTGCGGAGTTGGCCGATTTGGACGCCGGAAAGGCCGACGCCGGAGCGCAGACGCGTTGAAGTGGCGTCCAGGGTATCCGGCGGTTCGCCTAACCCTAGGGGCGACTCATCCGACTTCCCGACCTTGAGTGCAGTGGCCGGGATCGAACGCTCCTCGAACCATCAAACGCCATGTTTATTCATCAACCAAAACTCCAATACCGCACGAAACCCGACCGTCCCGATCCGCTGTTCGCCATGAAGCTGCAGGAGGTGATCGGCGGCCAATGGGGCGAGATGTCCGTAATGATGCAGTATCTGTTCCAAGGCTGGAATTGCCGCGGTCCGGCCAAATACCGCGATATGCTCATGGACATCGCCACTGAGGAAATCGGCCATGTCGAAATGCTTTCTCTTATGGTCGCGCAACTCCTTGAGGGAGCGGATGCACAAACGACGGAAGCCGCGGCAAAGGGAAGCTCCGTGGTGGAAGCGATGCTGGGCGGTAGCAGTCCGAAGGACCTTCTCATGGCCGCCGCGATGAACCCGCAGCATCTCATCGTGTCCGGTCAGGGTGCCATGCCTGCGGATAGTTTGGGCAACCGGTGGACCGCCGCGTATATCGTCGCCAGCGGAAATCTTCTCGCCGATTTTCGGATGAACGTAACTGCGGAAAGCCAGGGGCGGCTGCAGGTGGCGCGGCTCTATAATATGACGGAGGACGCTGGCGTGCGTGATTTTCTGAGCTTTCTCCTCGCGCGCGATACGATGCATCAGAACCAGTTTCTGGCGGCTATCGAGGAACTCAAGGCCGATGGCTTGGATGACACGCCCTGTCCGGCGAGCTTCCCGCAGGATCGGGAAGCGAGAGAGTTCAGTTACCAATACCTGAATTTCTCCACAGGAACCGAGAGCCGTGAAGGGCGCTGGGCAGACGGCCCGACTCCGGACGGCAGGGGAACGTTCGAGTATGTTGAAACGCCGAACGCCCACGGGCAGGAGGCCGCACTGGTCAACAAGGCCGATCCATTGTTCTACGGCACCGCGACTGCACCGATGCCAGCGGATGCGAACGGATGAGTCGTATGTTCAGGCCGCTCCGGCGCATTCGAGCCGGAGCGGAGGGGTGGGTTGCCCTAGCGTGAAACCTCGCCGACTCGTGGCGAAGCGGACTCATGGACGCCAGTCTGAAGTCGGAAGACGAGTTCGCCACCGAGCCACCCTCCAACGAAGCCGAAAAACAGCGCCAGGATGGAGCAACCGATGGCGATGGGTGAGGGATTTCCAGGTTCTCCGAGGCGAAGCCCAGCGCTCAATGCGAAGAGAATGAGCATGCAAAGGTTTGCGAGCGCGTGTGCGGCACCCACTCGCCGGGCCTTTGTGCCCGGGGGCAAGTGAATCCAATCGATGAAGCCGACGGTCCCCGCCAGGAGTCCGGATGCGATCCCGGCGACAATGAGCCAGAACGAGAAGATTCCCCAGAGGTCCCCTCCGGTCAAAATTCGAACCAAGTCCGCAACGACGGAGGCAGGCAGAAGCCCCAGAGGGAATGCGATGAGCATCGGGTGGACCGGATGCCCGTGAATGTGAACGTGCGCTTGCATAAAGCTAGTCGGTTGTCTCCGACCCTCGCGCCAGGCACCGAGTGAGAGTCGCTGAAAATTCAGGGCGATGACGGGATCGAACGACGCATTCCACCCGCCTCATCCAGAGTTCCTTGACCCGTTCTCGATCTTCTTCGAGTTCGGCGGCCAGTTTCTCCACATCATAACTTTCCTGGTAGACGGGAAGTCCCTCCACCTCGACGGAATACTTGATCACAAGTTTCGCGTCGGGTGCGAGTGGCTCTGTGCTCGAAGTAAGACCTACATCCGGCATGGCAATCGTAATCGTGTTTCGCCGCCGCTACGGGTGTATGAGGTCAAGGCGACATCCGTAGCGGCGACCTGCTATGGCCGACTTTGGGACGAGACGATGGCGAGGACCTGCCCAACGGCGGGAAACTATGCGTGGCGCACCTCGTGGCGGTTTTCGATGAGCGCTGGGGTATTACGGGTCATCAATCCGGCAGCGATCTCAAACAGCCCGACAATGAGATGCGGCAAATACACTCGGTCGGCGAATCCAAAGAGCCATGGAGATGCGGCAAGAAGAGCGCCCGACACGACATCCAATGCAAGGTGGACCTTGAACGGAATGATGCGGATGATTCCCCATTCGTAGGCCGTAAGCAGACTGTAGACGATCGCTCCCGCCCCGAGGATGACCGGAACGAAGGTTGCAGGGCCATCGTCCGCGAAGCCGAGCAGCCAGGGCGCCGCGATAAGGAGAGCCGACACAAGATAGTCGAGCAGACCGTGAACATTGCGAGGGATCATTTTCATGTCACCAGTTCGCAGGCAGCCACCCTCCCGCCGGTGCGAATCTCACATGAGAGACGTGTCGGGAAATCCGGCAGGCTGTGACGAGGCAGGAAAAGTGTAGGTCCACGCCAGCTTCGACGCCGCACCGCCGTTCCGATGGCACTGAAACGCTCTCCATACTGGCTAGGTAGGTTCGGAACGAAACCCCATTTCCCTAGTCGGACCATGGGACATTGATCCGACCGTTCAGGCTGCTCACCAGTTTTGAATACGCCTTGCGCAGGAGTTCTTCGAACGGCGTGCCGCGTTGCGCCGCCAACGGCTTCTGCGCGATGAATACCGAAGCAATCTCCGGACTCCGTTAGTTCCAGCATCGGAAACGAAGCGAGTCTTCGGTGAACTCGGATCCACGGCGTAATTCCATTCGTTGCGATCGTTCCATGAAAACTCTGGCAATTGCCTCCAAGCTTCCACAAACTACCAGCCCCCGGAAACTTTGAGGGCGCACGTCGAGGGATGATTCGATTTGTTCACACGGCCGATTGGCAAATCGGCAAGCCTTACGCTTCCGTTGAAGAGGCACACAATCGTGCGTTACTTCAGCAGGAGCGGGTCGAGGTCATCCGCAGAATCGGTGCTCTGGCCCGGCAGCACGAGGCATCTTTTGTTCTGGTTGCTGGAGACCTTTTTGACTCGCCGACACCCACAAAATCCGTGGTCTCCGCGGCTTGTGCGGCGATTGGGTCGATTGAGTTGCCCGTTTTGGCAATCCCGGGCAACCATGATCATGCGGGGCCGGGAAGCGTTTGGGAGCAGGAGTTCTTCGAACGTGAGCGGGCGAGTCTTGCTCCAAATTTTCGGATCCTTCGAACGCCCGAGCCCGTCGAAGTTGGGGATGCCGTGATTTTTCCCTGTCCGTTGCTCCGCCGTTCCGAGTCGGTGGATACGACTGCCTGGTTACGCGATGGTGGGGCTTTTGAGGTGGCGGGAAACAAGGTGCGAATCGTCCTCGCCCACGGCAGCACGCAGGGATTCGAAAGTTCCGGCGATGACGATGAATTTTCGGAGGCCTCCAACCGAATTGATCTGGCCAGGCTGGATCAAGCAGCGCTCGACTACATCGCTCTGGGGGACTGGCACGGCACGAAGCAGGTTGCAGCGAAAGCCTGGTATAGCGGCACTCCAGAGATCGACCGGTTCCCGAAAGGAGATCTCAACGACCCCGGGAATGTTCTTCTCGTTACGGCCGGACGTGAGCGGCCGTGTGTCGTGGAAAACATACGCACCGCCCGCTTCGGTTGGCATCGGCTGCAGCGATGCCTGATGGAAGATGAGGCCGTGGATCGGCTGCGGGAGGAGATCGATGCGTTGTTGGAAAACCGGGCGCAGCAGGATCTTTTGCGTCTGGAGCTTTCGGGGGCTCTCGGGTTCCATGCGACCACGAAACTCGAGGACCTCCTGGAAAGCCTTCGCGCGCGCCTCCTCAGATTGCGGCTTTCGAGCTCGACGGTTCTCGCTCCCTCGGAAGCGGAGTTGCAGGCGCTTACGGGGCGCGTTTCCGATCCGTTGGTTGCCCGGGTTGCCCAGCAGCTTTCGACTCTTGCTGCCGGAGAAGGTGAATCTGCGCGTGTCGCACAAGTCGCGCTTCGGGAACTCCACGCTGCCTGTCGTTCACGATGAAGCTGCGCTCCCTGCACCTCAAAAATTATCGGATCCATCGCGAGCTGCGCGTCGAGTTCGATGAGCGCAGAACGCTCATTGGCGGACCCAACGAGTGCGGAAAGAGCACGCTGGTGGAGGCGTTGCATCGGGCCTTCTTCCTTAGGGCAAAGGGCAACACCGAGTTTCACCGGGCGATGAGTTCCCTTCACGGCGGGGAACCGGAAGTCGAGGTCGAGTTCTCGGTTCACGGGAAAACTCATCGCCTGAGAAAGCGATTTGGATCGCGTGGAACGACCACCCTTGTTCGCGAAGGCGGGGAGACACTTTCCGGTGACGAAGCGGAGTCCGAAGTTGCCCGACTGCTCTGCATCGGCGAGCCGGTGACTGGCAAGGCGGTCGCCGTGCAATGGGGGCATATCTGGGTTCGACAGGGATTTGGTGGCGACGATCCAACGGAGGACGCGACGGCCCAACAAGCCACGCTCCTTCAGCGTTTGCAGGAAATGGGCGGAGCGATCGCCGTGCAGTCCACGCTGGATTCCGAACTCGCGGATCGTTTCCACGCGGCGAAGGACGCTCTTTTCGTGGGTAGCGGAAAACCCCGGGCGGGTTCCGAATTGGAGCGGGCGCAGTTTGCGGCCGCGGAGGCTGAAGCCGCGAGACAGGAGGCTGAAGCCCGGCTGCACCGTTCGTTCGATGCGATGCGGGAGTTTGACGAGGCGAGTCGCGCCATTGTCGAGGCGACGGCGGGCCTCTCGAAACTTGGCGAGCAAAGGCAGGCACTCGAGGAGCGATCGCGAAAGGTCGAGGCTCTCCGGCGGACGGAAGCCGATCAGATTCGGACTCTCGACGAGGTGTCAAAGCAGCTCGCAGAGCTGGAAACCACCCATGCGAAAGTCAATGGGATCGCAGGGGAGATCCAACGGCTCACCGCCGATCTTGCGCCTCGAGAAACGATCGTCGAGAAGCTGCGGACATCCGCCGAAGCGGCTCGCACCGCGATGGAGAATGCCTCCCGCAAATACGATGCCGGACTGGAACGTTCCCGGCACCAGCGGGCGGCAAAAGAACTTTTCCAGGCTGCGATTTCCTTCCGGGAGCAGGAGCGCTTTCTTGCCGATTTGACGGAACGTCAGAAAAAGGTGGATGAGCTTCGCGCCCGGGAGGCCGGACTGCGCGAAGAACTCGCCCGACTTCCGGAAGTCGACGATGCCAGGTTGGAGACCCTTCGGAATCTGCTTTCGAAACAGGACACTCTCCTGGCTGCGGTCCGTGCGATGGCCGCGAGTCTCGACGTCATCGAGACGGATGTTCCGATTTTCGTGGGTGGGCGGGAATTGACTCCCGGACAGGAACTGCATCTTTCCGAAGATACGGAGATCGCAATCGGAGAACGCATCCGGGTTCGGATCCGGCCGGGCGGAGGAGATCGGCTCGCGCAAGCCCGCAACGATCTCCAGGCCGCATCTCGTGCCTATGCGGATGCGCTTGCAAAGGCCGGAGTCGATTCGATTGAGAGCGCAACGGAAGTCGCCGTCAAACGTCGGAATCTGAATGAGCGCATTCAATCCACTGCCGCGAGCCTTGCGGAATGGGATCCCGAGAAGCTCGCCACCCAGCTCGCGGCCGCGAAAGAGGGGCTTGCCGCCGCAGAGGCGGAATTTGATCGTCGGCGTTCCCAGTCCCGGGATGTGGAGGTTCCATCTGATCTGGCGGATATCCGGACGGAGCTTGGTCGCGTCTCGACTGCGCTTCGGGAGATGGAGCAAGCGGAAACCGCTCTGAAATCAGCCCGCGATGCCGCGGCCGCCCACGCGAAGCACCAGGACGAACAGCTCTCCACTGCCGTAACTGCGATTGATGCGGGTCGCCAGAAGATCCGGGACCGCGAATTGGAGCTTCGACTCCTGGAGGAGACTCACGGGAACAACGACGCGCGGGATTTGCGTCTCAAGAAACTTCGTGAGGATCAATCGACCGCAGCGAATGCGCTCAAGGCGACCCAGACTGCACTTGGCGAGCTTGGTGCGGAGCACCTTTCCTCGGATGTCGAACGAATCCAGCGCGCCATCGATGCTGCACAAACATCCCTGGGAGACGCGCGCACTCGGTTGGCCGTTGCGCAGTCCACCCTTCGCAGTGATGGCAGCGACGATCCCCAGGCTGATCTCCAGAACTCGGTGGCTCGGGAGCAATCTGCACAGACCCACCTCGCGGCGGTCCGGCGTCGGTCGGAGGCGATTCGCATGTTGAGCGACCTCTTTGCTCAGGAGCAGCGTGCGCTGGCGGATCAATTCACCCAGCCGCTCGCGGATACAATCTCGGGTTATCTCGAGTGCTTGTTTGGACCGGGAACCCGGGCCAAGGTCGTTTTCGACGAACAAAAGTTTCAGGGCCTGCAGCTTGTCCGGCGATCGCATGGCGGGGCGGCTTTCAAATTCGAAACGCTGAGCGGTGGCGCCAGGGAGCAGGTTGCCGCAGCCGTTCGTCTCGCGATGGCCGAGATTCTATGCACCGGATTCGGTGGCTGCCTCCCGGTCATATTCGACGACGCGTTCGCATATTCCGATCCGGACCGTGTTCAAACGCTGCAACGCATGCTCGACCTGGCGGCATCACGAGGACTTCAGGTCATTGTGCTCACCTGCAATCCCTCTGACTACGTGGCTCTCGGTGCACGGCAGACTCTGATTTCCCCGACCACCGTTGCCGCGAGTTCGAGCCCCACGGTGGAAGCTGGTGGTTCTGGTGATGATGAGGAAGTGGCCGACAGTTCCGTTTCCGAGGAGGAGAAGCAGGAGTTTTTGACCAAGCTAGCGAATGCCGGCGGCAGCGCCGGTAATCAGAGCCTCCGCGAGGCCTTGGGCTGGAGTGAGTCGACCTACATGGCCGTCAAACAGGCATTGCTCGATGCCGGCGAAATCGTGTCCGGTCGAGGCCGCGGTGGAAGCGTGAGCCTTTCTCATCTGACCGTTGGAGGCGGAAGCAGCTAGAGCAGGCCATGATCGACTCCACTTGTCCTGGATGCCAAAGACGATCTGCTGATCCGGTCAACTCCTTCATGACCCTTAACCAATTCTGGCTCTTGGAAGAGTCGAACGGAGAAACGTGGCAAAGAAACCGGAAATCCGCGCATTCGCTTCACTACTCGCTGAATTTCAGGCTCTGCCGAACACTCATCGGCGGAAGACGATCATGGAGGTGTCCGGATACCCGCACTACGAAAACGTCACGAGCAACATGCTCGCGTTTCTTTTCGATCCCGATGAAGAGCACGAACTGAGAGACCTGATGTTGCGAGCGTTTCTCCGGATGGCCGGGCACGCTGATATTGCAGAGATCGGATCCGTGCGCATCGTTCGGGAAGAATGCACGGATTCGGGAAACCGAATCGATCTTCTGATCGATGCAGAGACATTTACGATCTGCATCGAGAACAAGATCTTTGCGGCTACAAACAACGACCTTGGAGACTACGCGAAGCACCTGCGCCGCTACAGTGCTAACAAGTCTGTCGTTGTAAAAGCGCTACTCGGAGTCAAACCCTACGATGAGGGGCAGCTCGGGGCAGGATTCCGTGGATTCACATATCCACAATTCTGGCGGCATGTCCGTTCCCTTTTGGGAGAATACAGCGCTTCGGCAGATCCGAAGGGGACGTTTCGAGATTCTTCCAATGCTCTTTGCGGCCCGCGTAACATCTGGCATAGTAAGCGCCTGATTGTGGTCGAGGAGAAATTGAACGCACGTCTTTTCCCACGTTTCACGGGTTGCTCGCTTTCACGCCGTGAACCGTGAATACAAGCGTGAACAATCCCGGGTGTTCTTTTCCTCTCACTCTGTAAGTCATTTCCAGTGTAATGCGCCCGTAGCTCAGTGGATAGAGCACCGGTCTTCTAAACCGATGGTCGCTGGTTCGATCCCAGCCGGGCGCGCCACCTTCACGCCGGGGGTGCTGGCTGAGGTTGCCGTGCACGATGAGTGACGGCGTGATCATCTCGAGTCTTTTCGCGTCAGACCGATCATACCAAGGTATGATGGAAAGGCGGCGACGCTCCCGTATGGTCGGAGTGCATCATGAAGCGCATTTCCATTGTCGACGACGACGAGTCCGTTCGGGAGTCGTTGGAGAGTTTGCTGAAGTCGGCGGGATTCTGCGTGGCGCTCTTTGACGGGGCGGAAACGTTTCTCGGCGCGGAGGGCGCGCGAAATTCCGATTGCCTGATTCTTGACGTGCGGCTCGGAGGAATGAGCGGTCCGGAGCTGCAGCGGATTCTTGCCGCACGACATCCGTCGCTGCCGATCATTTTCATTACCGCGCATGGCACCGAGGCGCTGCGTGAACGGGTGATCGCGGCCGGCGCGCGCGATTGTTTTTTGAAGCCGTTCAACGACGAGAAACTGCTCGCAGCCGTCGAGGCGGCGGTAGGGCTCGCTCCCAGGCACGATACGTGATCGAATAACTCCACTGGCATGGAAACCGCGATTCCGCCAATCTGCGTCGTCGACGACGACGCCGGAGTTCGCGAGGCGATTGAAAATCTCCTCCGCGCCGAGGGATTCGAGGTGGAGTTGTTTGCTTCGGCGCAGCGGTTCGTGGCCAGGGCGGGGATGGCGCCGCTCTCGTGCGTGATTCTCGACGTGGAGCTGCCGGGGCTGAGCGGCCTCGATTTGCAGCGCGAGCTGACCGTTGCCGGGCTCGACATACCGATCATTTTTCTCACGGGCCACGGGAGCATCCCGATGTCGGTGCGAGCGATGAAGGCCGGGGCCATCGAGTTTCTAACCAAGCCGTTCGAGGCGGACGATCTGTTGGGCGCGATCCAGCAGGCGGTGTCCGGAACGCATTCCGAGGAGCTGGAGATCACGAACGATTCGCCGGACATCGTCGGCGAAAGTCGCGCGCTGAAGAGCGTTCTTGCGCGGATTCAAATGGTGGCGCCGACCGATTCCACGGTGCTCGTGCTTGGCGAGACCGGGACGGGGAAGGAGGTGATCGCGAAGGAAATTCACCGTCGCAGCCGGCGCGCGGACAAGCCGTTGATCCGCGTGAATTGCGCGTCGATTCCGAAGGAACTCTACGAGAGCGAGTTTTTCGGACACGTGAAGGGCGCGTTCACCGGAGCGTTCAAGGATCGCATCGGGCGGTTCGAGGCGGCGAACGGCGGCACGCTCTTTCTCGACGAGATCGGCGAGATTCCGCCCGATCTGCAAAGCAAGCTGCTGCGCGCGCTGCAGGAAAAGCAATACGAGCGAATCGGCGAGGATCGCACGAGGAAGGTCGACGTGCGCATCGTCGCGGCGACCAATCGCGATCTGAAGGCGGAGGTGGCCGCCGGACGCTTCCGCGAGGATCTCTACTACCGGCTGAACGTGTTTCCGCTCGAGGTCGCGCCTTTGCGTGAGCGGCCGGACGACATTCCGCTGCTCGCGAAGCATTTCATGACGCTCGTCGCGAAGGAGATGAACTGCCCGAGGTCGCGGCTCACGCCGGCCGGGATCGCCGCCCTTCAGAATTACCATTGGCCTGGAAACATCCGCGAACTGCGCAATGTCATCGAGCGCGCAGTCATTCTCGCGCAGGGAGGCGCACTGGAGTTCGACCTTCCGGTTTCCGTGTCGACTCCGCTGCCGGCGGGTGAGGCGAATTCGAACGGCGCCGACCCGGAGTTTCTGACCGAACCGGAGCTTCAGCGCCGGGAGCGGGAGAATCTCCGCATCGTCCTCGAAAAGGCGGACTGGAAGATCAAGGGCCCCGGCGGAGCCGCGGAATTGCTGGGCTTGAAGCCGACGACGCTGCTGTCGCGAATGAAGAAAATGGGCCTGCAACGCGGCGCGGGGCCCGCGAACCCGCCCTGAACTCGTGGCGCTCTCCGGCACATCCGCGGTTCCCGGCAGTCAGCCCGTCCGGCTGGCTCGATCCTGGCGGCATCGCTGTCCGGTCGGACTCCGGTATGTGCTCGCTCTGCTGCTCGTCGGGCTCGCGTGGGTGGTCACGTTTGCCGTGCGCCAGTCGTTGGACGCGCCCTCGTTTCAAACGCCGTTTTTCGTTTGCGCGATCGTTCTCAGCGGATGGCTCGGTGGCTTGAGGCCGGGAATCGTCGCGACCGCGCTGTCGATCTTCCTCATCGAATTCACCTTTACCGATCCGCGCTACACGTTCGGGTTCACATTGAGCGAGGTGCCGAAGTTCACCGTTTTCTTTTTCACCGGCGCATTCATCAGCTGGCTTGCGCATCGTCAGCGACGGGACGAGGAGGCGCTCCTGGTCGCGCGAGAAAACCTCGAGGAAAAGGTGCGCGAGCGGACGCTTGATCTCGAGGCGACGAATGCACAGCTCAAACTCGAGATCGACGAGCGGACGCGCGCCGAGCGGGAACTGCAGCGGCTCAACCGCATCTGGCGAGTGCGGAGTTTGTTCAATCGTGCGGTGGCGCGAAGCCACGACGAGTCCGAGCTGCTGCAGCGTGTCTGCCAGACGATGATCAGGGCCGGCGGCTGCGAACTCGCCTGGATCGGTTTCCCGCGGGAGGAAGGAATTCCGGCTGCCGCACATGCGGTCACGGCGGGAATTCATGCGCCGGAGGTCGCGTGGTCGAATGAAAGCTGTGGTCGCAAGCTTGCCCTGCGATCCGTTCGCTCCGGCGCACCCGCGACATCGGACTGCACGGCATTGTCCACGACGACGAATTCCTGGAGTGTCGCGAACGACATCCGGTCGATTCTGGCGCTGCCGTTGATCCCCGACGGTGCGGCGATCGGCAGTCTGCTCGTCTATTCCGGAGAGCCCGACGCGTTCGACGCCAAGGAAACGGAACTGCTCCGACAGGCGGCCAACGACGTGGCGCAGGGAATCATGCTTTTCCGGGCCCGGGAGGCGAGGGCGTCTGCGGAAGCGGCGCTCGAGGAAACGCAGGCCGAGCTGGCCCGCGTGGCACGTGTCACGACGGTCGGAGAACTCACGGCGTCGATTGCCCACGAGATCAATCAACCACTCGCAGCGGTGACGACGAATGCAAACGCCTGCCTGCGCTGGCTGGATCGAACTCCGCCAAATCTCGACGAGGCTCGCGAAGCCGCCCGCCGAATCATTCGCGACGGGAAACGCGGCAGCGAGGTCATCACGCGGATTCGCGCGATGCTCAAGAAGGAGGATTCCGTGCGCGAGCCAATCGCAATTGCCGCGGTCGTCGAGGAGATCACGGCACTTACGCGGGATGAGTTGGAGGACGTCCGGCTGGAGAGGAATTTCGATTGCCCGCTTCCGCTTGTTGTCGCCGATCGCGTCCAGATCCAGCAGGTGTTGCTGAACCTCATCCTGAATGCAATCGATGCGATGAGTTCCGCGGGTCGTGCAAAGACGCTGCTCATCGCGGCACAATGCATCGACGAGAAGCACGTTGAGGTTTCCGTTCGCGATACCGGTGTCGGCCTCCCGCCAGATCGTCTGGAGAAGATTTTCTCCACGTTCTTCACGACCAAGGCCAATGGCCTCGGGATGGGCCTTGCGATCTGCCGATCCATCATCGAACACCACGGCGGCCGGCTGTGGGCCGAGGCAAACAACGACTGTGGCGCAACGTTTCGCTTTACACTCCCGGTGAAGGAGGCGGCATGAGCGACGGGCTCGTGTTTGTCGTCGATGATGACGAGTCCGTTCGCGAAGGCCTCGAAAGCCTTCTTCGGGCCGAGGGATTTCGGGTGAAGACCTATGCGTCCGCCGGCGAGTTTCTCGATCAGCCCGTGATCGATTCTCCCGCATGCCTGGTGCTTGACCTGCAGATGCCGGACCTCGACGGACTGGCTCTCCAAAACGCGCTCAACGCCGCGTCGAACCCGATTCCGATCCTCTTTCTCACGGGGCACGGCGACGTGCCATCGAGCGTGCGCGCGATGAAGGCGGGCGCCGTCGAGTTCTTCACGAAGCCGTTCCCGGAGGAGGAATTTCTGGCGGCGATTCGCGATGCCCTGGCGAAGGACGAAATCGCGCACGTCGAGCGCCTCGAACTTGTCGAACTTCGAACCCGCTACGAGACGCTCACCAACCGCGAGCGCGAGGTCATGGCGCTCGTGATCACGGGCCTGCTCAACAAGCAGGTGGCCGGCAAGCTCGGCACCAGCGAGATCACGGTGAAGATCCAGCGTGGAAACGTCATGCGGAAGATGCGTGCCGGGTCCCTTGTCGAGCTCGTTCACATGGCCGGCAAACTCCGTCTCGAACCATGACAACCGGAGCCGCAGCGCGAAATGGAGAGCGCGCCGGCGGCGATTCGAGGGTCGAGTTTTTGAACGTTCCGATTTTCCACCCCCGCCGCGCGGATTGGGCAATCGGTGGAAGTGTCTTCCGCAGAGAACGTTTGGAGCGGGACACAGGAATGGCACGCATAGTGCGCTCTTCTGCTTCGAACCATGAGACCCGCATGAATCCACGAAAACTCCCAAGGGCCCAGAGCACCGTCCTTCGCACGAGTCCCGACGCACGTTGGGATCGCGCAGAGGGCATTCCACGAAACCCCGAAGCCACCCTCCCCGGTTTTCCGGTGGGATCCGCGGGACCGTTTGCGTTCCGCGCCGATGACGAACTCTTCTACACGCTGCGTTTCGACCAGGACTCCGGCGCCGTGACGTTCTTCGGACTGCATTTCCTCGGCGCGATCCAGAGCCTCAGCCATTCCGGCAAATCCACTTCAACCATCTGCGAATCATGAAATCGGTGACCCTTGGATCCTGCGGTGCGGTCGTCTCCCGAATGGGGCTCGGCTGCATGGGCATGAGCGAATTCTACGGCGGTCGCGATGACGAAGAGTCGGCGGCGACCATCCTGCGCGCGCTCGATCTCGGCATCAACTTTCTCGATACCGCGGACACGTATGGGCTTGGCGCCAACGAGCAACTTGTCGGGCGCACGATTCGCGGAAGACGCGACGAGGTCTTTCTGGCGACGAAATTTTCGATGATCCGAAAGAAGGACGATCCCGCATTTCTCGAAGTGAGCGGGAAGCCGGAATACGTCCGCGCGGCCTGCGACGCCTCGCTGCAACGACTCGGCGTCGATCACATCGATCTCTACTACCAACATCGGGTCGATCCGAAGACGCCAATCGAGGAAACGGTCGGTGCCATGGCCGATCTCGTGAAGGCGGGAAAGGTCCGGTATCTGGGACTTTCCGAGGCATCGCCAGAGACGATCCGTCGCGCACACCAGGTTCATCCGATCACCGCGTTGCAGACGGAATACTCGCTCTTCGAGCGGCACGTGGAGGCCGGGATTCTGCCGACACTCCGGCAACTCGGGATCGGCTTCGTGCCCTACAGTCCGCTCGGCCGGGGCTTGCTGACCGGCACCATCACCAGGCAGGAGGACCTTCCCGACGATGACCAACGCCAGCAGCGTTATCCGCGGTTTGCCCCCGGTGCCCTGGATCGAAATCTCGTTCTCGTCGCGCGAATTCACGCCCTGGCGCAGCGCCGGGGTGTGACGACCGGTCAGCTGGCGCTCGCGTGGGTGCTGGCAAAAGGGGACGACATCGTTCCCATTCCGGGCACAAAGCGAAGACGGTATCTCGAGGAAAATGCCGCCGCAGCGGCCGTCACGTTGGCGGCCGACGAGGTTGCGGAACTCGAAGCGGCAGTGCCGGAAGACGAAATCGAGGGCGAACGCGCGGCGGCCTCCCAGCAACCACTCCTCAGTCGATGAAACAAGATCTCCTCAACATCGACCCGAAGCTGTCGCCAACGGCTGTCGTTCTTCGAGTCGCGCTCATCGGAGGGATCCTCGTCGGCGCGGCGGCGTTGTTCGCCTACGCCCGGGGATGGTTCACGCCTCGCGCCCTCACGCAGGATCGCGTGATCGATACCTTCCAGAAGGTCAACGGCGTGTATTCCGGCTTCCGTCGCAATCACGCGAAGGGTGTCTGCTTCCGTGGTTGGTTCGAGAGCAATGGCAATGGCGTCGAGTTGTCGAAAGCCGCGGTGTTTCCAGCGGGACGCATTCCGGTGATCGGACGCTTTTCGCTCGCGGGCGGGCAGCCATACGTGGCCGACGCACCCACGGCGGTGCGCGCAATGGCCCTGCAACTTCAACTGCCGAACGGCGAGGAATGGCGCATGGCGATGATCGATCTGCCCGTCTTTCCGGTGCAGACGATGCAGCAATTCGCGGTGCAACTCGAGGCGTCGATTCCGGATCCCGCGACCGGAAAGCCCGATCCCGCGAAGATGAAGGCCTTTGTCGAGGCGAATCCCGACGCGACCCGCGCGCTGGGATTGATTCAGTCCCGTGCGATTTCCTCGGGGTTCGCGGACGACACTTATCGGAGCGTGAATACGTTCCTGTTTCGCGACAGGCAGGGACGGACCATTCCCGTGCGTTGGGCGATGATTCCCGAGCAGAGCTTTCAGCCGCCGCCGAAGGACGATCCAGGCAAGGCCGATGCGAATTACCTTTTCGATGCCTTGATCGCGGCGGTGCGTCAGGGTCCGCAAAGGTGGCGACTCGTCGTCACGATCGGAGAGCCGGGCGATCCGACCAACGACGCGTCGATTCCATGGCCGGACGATCGCCGCAGCGTCGATGTGGGAACGCTCGTTATCGACCGCATCGAGAGCGAGGCGGAGAGCCCGGCGCGCGACATGAATTTCGATCCGACCATTCTGCCCGAGGGGATCGCGGTGTCCGACGATCCGTTGCTGAGCGCTCGCTCGGCGGCGTATTCGGTGTCGTTCACGCGACGGGAGGGCGAGCCCAAGAAACCCAGCGCCATCACAACCGCCGAGGTGGAAAAATGAACCCAACCACGCCACGCACCCAGTTCGCTGTTCCATCGAGGATCCTTCACTGGCTCATGGCGGTGATGATTCTCGCCATGCTGTTCATCGGCGTCGCAATGATGGCGTCCCTGGCCGATTATCACCGGCTGGTCGCCATCCATCGACCGCTCGGCATCGCGATTCTTATCCTCGCGGTGATCCGATTGATCAACCGCAGACTCACGAAGCTTCCGCCATTTCCGCCAACCATGTCGCCGCCGGAGCGGGTTCTCGCGTCGTTGTCGGAGAAACTTCTCTACGCGCTGATGATTGCGCTTCCGCTCGTGGGCTGGGGGATGCTCTCCGCCGGGGATTATCCGGTGCAGATGTTCGGCGCGCTGCATCTGCCGCCGATTCTCCCCGCGCATCCGACGCTCTTCGCGTTCCTGCGCGGCACGCATTCGGTCCTCGCCTACCTGCTCTTCGCGACAATCCTCGCGCACGTCGGGGCGGTGCTTTTTCACACGCTCGTCGTTCGCGATCGCATCCTGAACCGCATGGCGCTTTGGCCGGTGCGGAAGACCTCTTCGACTCAAACTCAACCCTCCTCATCGCATGAAACTGAATAACAAGATCGCACTCGTCACCGGCGGCAGTCGGGGACTCGGCCGCAACACCGCCCTTGCCCTCGCCAGGAATGGCGCGGATGTCGTTCTCACCTATCGGCAGGGCAAATCGGACGCGGAGTCCGTCGCCGCCGAAATTCACCAACTCGGCCGCAAGGCGGCGCTCCTGCAAATCGACGTGGGAGACATTGCCGGATTCGACGCCTTCGTTGCGTCGTTGCGGGAAACTCTCGAATCGACGTGGAATCGGGTGACGCTGGATTTCCTCATCAACAATGCCGGAATCGACAGCGCGGCGCCATTTGCGGACATGACCGAGGAAAATTTCGACCGGCTGTTTCTCGTTCATTTCAAGGGCGTGTATTTCCTCACGCAAAAGCTCCTGCCGCTTCTCGAAGACGGCGGCGCGATTGTGAACACGACAACCGGCCTCGCGCGCTTCACGTCTCCCGGTTATTCCGCCTACGCGTCGATGAAAGGCGCGATCGAGGTTTTCACCCGCTACCTCGCGAAGGAACTTGGAGCGCGGCGCATTCGTGCGAACAGCATTGCTCCCGGAGCCATCGAGACGGACTTCACCAAGGCGGCGCTGGCCCGCGACGGCGTGAGAGACTTCATCGCCTCGCAGACTCCGCTGGGCCGCGTCGGAGTTCCGGACGACATCGGTGGCGTCGTCGTGTTCCTGTGCTCGGAGGAAGGTCGTTGGGTGAACGCCCAGCGGGTCGAAGCCTCGGGCGGGATCTTTTGCTGAGCGCGAGTCGACATCGGGATCCATGCCTTCAAAGCGGGCGTGGATCCCGGATTCGGGACGGGCTCTCGAACGTTCGAAATTTCGAACCCTGTCGCATCGGGTCGTTGATTTCGTAACTGCAATGGATTGAGCGCGTTGTGCAGATCGTCCGCGATGGCACGGCGGATGAACCCTCATGGGCAAACCATGAATCCCATGAACACTCCATCCCTGAAACTGCGTGACATTCGCGAGGTCACCGAGTCGGTAAAGCCTCTGCCCGAGCCCCCGGACAAGAAGACGAAACCTCCGTTCTTCCAGCGACGAGGTGTTCTCATCGCATCCATGATCGCCGTGCCGATTGCATTGACGCTGGCCGCGTGGGTGATCGGAAACGCGTGGACGCGCGAGGATACGGATGATGCGTTCGTGGACGGAAACGTGGTGACGATCGCTCCACGTGTCGCTGGGAAGGTGATCGGCCTTTCGGTGAACGACAACGAGCTCGTGACGGAGGGCGCCCCGCTGTTCGAGATCGATCCCGCCGATTTCCAGGCGAGGGTCAATCAGGACATCGGCAAGGTTGCCGTCGACAAGGCCGTCGAGGCGAGCAAGGCGGCTGCGTATCAACAGGCGCTTGCCCACGTGGAGACGGCGAAGGGCTTCACCGAATCCGCAAAGGCAAGCATCGATCAATCGAGCGCCGATGCGCAGCGACTGAGCGACGATCTCGCGCGCAACAAGTCGCTGTTTGAAACCGGTGTCATTTCCGAACAGGAATACGACGACTCCGCGAAGGACACCCTTGCCGCCCTTGCAGCGGTCAAAGCGCGCATCGCCCAGCACAAGGCGTCGACTTCCTATCAAAGCGAAAGCGACCGTCAGCTGGAGGTGGCTCGCGCGGACTGGGATTCGGCGAAGGCCCAGGTCGCGCAGGATGAGGCGATGCTCGCGGAGTCGACGCTGCAGCTTTCCTACACGAAGGTGTCCGCCCCTGCGGCCGGGCGTGTGACGAAGCGATCCGTCAACGTCGGCGACTACGTCAACGTGGGCCAACAGGTGATGGCTCTCGTGCCGCCGGATGTCTGGATCACCGCAAACTTCAAGGAGACGCAGCTGCGCGACATGAGGCCCGGGGAGGCGGTCGAGATCCGGGTTGATGCGTATCCGGGAAAACTTCTGCACGGCCATGTGGACAGCATTCAGGCGGGCAGCGGCGCGCAGTTCAGCCTGCTGCCGCCGGAAAACGCGACCGGAAATTACGTGAAGGTCGTGCAGCGCGTGCCGGTGAAGATCGTGCTGGATGAAGATGGTGATCACCTCCAGGGGCCGGGAATGTCCGTGGAGCCGACGGTCAGGGTGAGTGATTCGATTCAACCGTTGATCACCGCCGAATGCCTCGCGGCCATTGCCTCGCTGGGCGTCCTCGTGTTCGGTTTCCGCCGCCTGCGGCGGAGCAACCACTAACGGCCATGTCGGGAATTTCCGCCTCCGGAAACACGGCGTGGCAGCCGCGTTTCAACCCCTTCCTGATCGCGATGTCCGTGATGCTAGCGACGTTCATGGAAGTGCTCGACACCTCGGTGGCCAACGTCGCTCTGCCGCACATTGCCGGGAGCATCGCCGCCTCGTCGGACCAGGCCACGTGGGTTCTCACCAGCTACCTCGTCGCGAATGCCGTGGTGCTACCGATGACCGGATGGCTCGGCGCACGCTTTGGTCGCAAGCGGTTTCTCCTCGTGTGCATCGCGCTGTTCACGTTCGCCTCCGCGCTCTGCGGTGCGGCGGGCAGCCTGCCGATTCTGATTCTTGCCCGGGTGCTTCAAGGCGCGGCCGGCGGTGCGCTGCAGCCGGTGTCGCAGGCGATCATCATCGAAAGCTTTCCGGTGGCTCGGCGCGCACGGGGCATGGCGATCTTCGCGATGGGGGTCGTCGTGGCGCCGATCATCGGGCCGACGTTCGGCGGATGGATCACCGACAGCTATTCGTGGCGCTGGGTGTTTTACGTGAACGTGCCCGTGGGAATGCTCGCCGTCTGGATGATCTCGATGTTCGTTGAGGATCCACCGTATCTCCGCAAGCTCAAGGCCGGCAAACTCGACACGATCGGATTCGGGTTTCTCACGCTCTGGCTCGCGACGCTGCAGTTCGTGCTGGATCGCGGACAGGAGTTCGACTGGTTCGGCTCCGCGTCGATCACCGTGTCGGTGGTCGTCTCCGTGGTGGCGCTCGTTGCGTTCGTCGTGCGTCAGCTCACGACGCCCGAGCCGTTGGTGAACCTCCGCGTCCTCGCGAACCGGAATTTCATTCTCGCCACCGCATTCGTCGCCCTGCTCGGAGCACTGCTCTATGGCACGACCGCGCTGCTGCCGCTCTTCATGCAAAGCCTGCTCGGTTACACGGCGACGAACGCCGGCATCGCATTGAGTCCGCGCGGAGCCGGGGCGCTTTTCGCCGCACTGGTCGTCGGGCGGATTCTTGGGTTCATCAGCCTTCGCATGGTGGTGTTTCTCGGATTTCTTCTGATGACGCTTTCCCTCTATCTGCTCGGCTTCATCGATCTGCAGATCGGCATGGCGTCGATGATTTTTCCGATCGTGATTGCCGGCCTGTCCATCACGTCGATCTTCATTCCGCTTTCCGTGATCTCCACGGCGGAGATTGCACCGGAGCACACCGGGACGGCCACGGGAGTTTACAACCTCATGCGGAACCTCGGTGGCAGCATCGGTATTTCGGCGATGCAGACGTTCATCACGCGCGAGTCGCAAAAGACGCAGGACGTCCTTGCCGCGCACACCTCGGCGCTGAATCCGATCTTCGAGCAGCACCTGGAGAAGATTCAGGCCGCACTGGCGCCACACGTCGGCACCGCGAACGCCGCGCATCAGGCCTGTCAGGTCGTCTACGAGACGTTGCAGCAGCAGGCCGCCGCGCTCGCCTATGTCGACGTGTTTCAACTGCTCGCCCTGATCTGCCTGGTGTGCGCCCCGTGCGTGTTCCTCATGCGGAATGTCGTCGCCAAACCCGGTGGTGCGGCGGCGGCGCATTGAAGCGGTCCGAATGCGTTGTCGCGCATTCGGCGCTCTGCGGCACTTTGCGGGTGAGCGCTCGCGGGCTTATCGAACGGCCGGTTCCGATACTGCCGGGGCGGCGGGCAAAGGCTGAATCGCTTTCGGTTTTTCCATCGGAGGCTCGTCGTCGAGCGCGCGAATCCACTCGCGCCAGACCGCCACGAGCAGGGCCATGAGGACGGGACCGACGAAGAGGCCGACGAGCCCCATTGTTTTTACGCCGCCGATCAGGCCAAAGAACGTGGGCAGGAAGGGCAGGCGGATCGGACCTCCCACAAGTTTTGGGCGGAGGGTCTTGTCGACGATGAACAACTCGATCGATCCCCACGCGAACAGGGCAATGCCCGCGACGACGTTGCCAGTGACTGCGAGGTATGCGGAGACGAGGGTGAACGCGGTCGGAGCGCCGCCCGGAATGAGCGCCATCACGCCGGTGATGACCCCGAGAATGAAGGACGACGGCATGCCCGCGATCTTGTAGGCGATGCCGAGCACGATGCCTTCGCCGATGGCGATGAGGGTCATGCCGGTGACGGTCGAACTCACGGTCGCGGGGACGACGCGGGAGAAGCGCTGCCAGCGATTCGGCAGGATGCGCTCGCCGATCCGGTCGAGCTGGGCGATCAATGCGCTGCCATCCTTGTAAATGAAGAAGAGGGTGATGAGGACGAACACGACATTCAGCAGCACGCTGAGCGCACCGCTGCCTGCGGCGAGAAGCCATCGGGAGATGCTTGCGATGTTTTGACCGCTGACGAGCTGAACGACTTCGCCCAGGGCGTAGGGCTCGGCGAGATGGCGGCCCCATTCCTCGGCGAGTCTTTCCCCAACGAGCGGGAGCCGCCCGATCCAGTCGGGCACGGGAATTCCCCGCTGGCTGGCCTCCTGCAGCCAGACGACCGACGCGCGAACCTCCTCGACCATGTAGGCGAGAAGCAACGCGAGGGGAATCACCAGCACGAGAAGCACGATGCAGAGTGCGATCGATGCCGAGAGGGCGGTGCGCCCGCGGCAGGCGGCAACCAGCCGCCGGTAGAGCGGCCAGCTTGCGAATCCAATGATCAGCGCCGCAAGGACGGGAACGAGAAATCCGTGAAAGAAATAGACGCCCGCCAGCACCAACAGGAGCACGAGCCAGCGGACCGTGGTGCTTAGCGGCGCGTGGTGCGATCCGAAGGTATGGGAATGGGCGGGGTTCACGATGGTGGACTGCCGGGGGATCAAGCGGATCGTGGCGTCATGGGGCCCTCACTGGCAAGTCGAAGGAGCCGGCGCGTCCGGGTCAGCGCTGGGACCCACGCATCCGGCGCCGGCAATGGCGCGGTCAATGTTTTGTCCGTGCCGAGACGGCGGTCTGGGTGGAGATCCGATCGGTCCATGCGAGAAGAAGAGCGGAGATCACGAACGTGAGATGGAGAAAGATCTGCCACATCACGGTGCTGTCGGAGATCGTGCGCGAGCCGAGTTCGATGAACGTTTTCAGCAGGTGGATGGAGGAGATTCCGATGAGGGCGGTGGCCAGCTTCACCTTGAGAACGCCGGCGTTCACGTGGGAAAGCCACTCCGGCTGGTCGGGATGGTCTTCGAGCCGCAGTCGCGAAACGAAGGTCTCGTAGCCGCCGACGATGACCATGATGAGCAGGTTGGCGATCATGACCACATCGATGAGACCGAGAACCGTCAGCATGATGTCGGTTTCATCGATTTTTGTGACGTCGTGGAGCAGGTGCCAGAGCTCGATGAAGAAGTGATAGACGTAGACTCCCTGGGCAACGATGAGTCCGAGATAGAGAGGAGCTTGCAGCCAGCGGCTGAGGAAGATGAGGTTGCCGAGCGCGGAGACAGAGCGTTCGTGATGCGTGCCATTCATACGATGGACGGGAGGAAAGCGAAAATTTGGAAACGGTCCAGCATGAGTTCAGCAGCGATCCGGACTCCGATTTCGACGACCCGGTCGGGTGGCTGGGGAAGGAAATCCAGAAACCGGACGGTAAGTGTCATTCAGGATCGGGCGAAGGCCGTGCGGTCACGGGAAACAGCGCGGCTGCTCCGAAGGTCGCGAGCGTGCCAATGAGCACGTAGTAAGGCCAGGCGATGGCGGGCCACCACGCAGGCAGAAATGCGCCGAAGCTCCAGTTTTGCGAAACAAGGCGGCCTTTCAGCAGGGCGCCGATTTCGAATGCGGGGATTTCCACGCGGCAGAGGACGAGCACCGCGACGATGCCCAGAGCCATGGCGAAAACATTCGCCCGGTCGTTCCCCCGGCCGGTCGTCAGCACGCCGAGCAGGAAGACACCCAGCAGGCTGCCGTAGCTGTAGCCGAGGATGCCAAGCGCGAGAGGGATGATCGTGATGTTTGTTTGCAGCACCGCGTAGGCGGAGAGGGTGGCAACCGCGATCATGAAACCGCCGAAGACGACGGTCGCGACCCGCGCGGCCGTGACGCCCGCCCTTCCCTCCGAATCCCCCTTCGCGAAGTAGGGTTGGTAGAAATCCTTCACGAAGGAGGTGGCCAGCGCGTTCAAAGCCGCGGAGGTGGAGCCCATCATCGTTGCAAAAACGCCCGCAATAATGAGGCCGCGCAAACCGATCGGCATCTCGTGGACAATGTAGTGGGCGAAGATTTCGTTGGTCGCGATGTCGGGAAGGAGCTCGGGATGCGCCTGATAGTGAAGCCAGAGAAGAATGCCCACGGCGAGGAAGGCGAGGACGATCGGGATGTCCGCGAGTCCGCTCAGAATCAAGGAGAGACGGGACTTCGTCGTGTTCTCCGCGGTGAGCATTCGCTGGACCATGTCCTGATCCGTGCCGTGTGTGGCCATCGTGAAGAAGGTCGAGCCCACAATGGCCGCAAAAATCGTGTAGGGGGACTCGAGCATCTGTTTCAAAGCCTCCGCGAAGGGCTTGGTGCTGTCCCACCCGGTCTGGATCATCCCTGCGCCGGGTTGCTCGGCGACGACCTCGAAGAAGCTGGAGAGACCGCCGGGAATCGTGGCGGCGAGTGCAAGGATCGCAAAGACCACCGACCCCATCATCAGGCAGGCCTGGATGAGATCGGTCCAGACAACCGCCTTGATGCCACCGACGGCGGTGTAGAGCGTGGTGATGACGGTGACGAACAGGATGCCCCAGAAATAGGTGGCCAGGGTGACCGGGGCGCCGGGGAACAGGTAGCGCCAGATGACCACAAGAATGACGCCGCCGAGGTAGAGCCGGACTCCGATGCCAAGCACGCGGGTGATCAGGAAGATCGCGCTCGCGGCGTTTCGAGTCCACGAGCCGAAGCGAACCTCGAGGTATTCGTAAATGCTCTGCACGCGATGCCGGTAGTAGGGCGCGATGAAGAGCCATGCGATAATGACCCGCGCGATGACGGTGCCGATCGCGAGCTGTGCGTAGGAGAAGCTGCGGGTCTTGAATCCTTCCGCCGGCGTGCCGAGGAAGGTCGCTGCGCTTGTTTCGGCGGCAACGATCGAGGCCAGCACCGCCCACCACGGGATCGCCCGGCCGCCGAGCGCAAACTCCGAGAGATTGCTGTTGTTTCGGCCTGCGCGCAGACCGATGCCGACAATGACTGCGAAATAGACGGCAATGACGAATCCGTCGATGAGGAGGGCGGTGGCGGTCATTCGCGGACTGCGGCCCGGCGGGATTCCTGCCAGCCCTTGAACATCTCCCAGACGATCGGAAGCACGGAAACGACGATGATTCCGAGGATCACAATCTTCATGTTGTCCTGAACGAAGGGAAGGTTGCCGAAGGCGAATCCGGCGCCGACGAACAGTCCCACCCACAGGATGGCTCCGATCACGTTGTAGGCGAAGAAGCGGCTGTAGGTCATTTTTCCGACGCCGGCGACGAACGGCGCGAAGGTTCGGACGATCGGGACAAACCGGGCGAGGATGATGGCACGCCCGCCGTAACGCTCGTAGAAGGCGTGGGCCTTGAGAAGGTAGTCGCGTCGGAGGAAGCGGTTCGTGTCACTGTGAAAGACCTTGGGGCCCATCCACGCGCCGATCGTGTAGTTCACCGCGTCTCCGAGGATCGCTGCGATGAGGAGCAGCGGGGTGACGATCCACCAGTCCATGAGGTTCTGCGCCGCGAGTGCGCCGACGGCGAAAAGCAACGAGTCACCGGGAAGGAACGGAGTCACGACCAGACCGGTTTCGCAAAAGACGATGATGAACAGCAACGCGTAGACGAGGGCGCCGTAGGCGGCGATGAACTCGCGGAGATGGTCTTCGGCGTGGAGGATGAAATCGATGAGTTCAGACATTTTTCGGACGGATGGCGGCGTTCAGGGCTGACAGTGCGCGTGGTTACGAATCTTCGAATGCCCGACGGAAGTGCGAACGGCAAGCGCCGGAGTTGCAAGACCGAAAACAAGGAAGACCACGCCCCATGGGATTTGACGTTATGACCCATGGCGGTGGCCGCGTAAATCCCCGGGTCGGATAAAAACCCGGGCATCCGCCATGGGAGACAGGTTTTTGCGGCATTTCAGATCGCAGCCTTCCTGAACCCCGTCCCGCGAAGCGCGCAGGGTGGGGACATTTTACGCCTGTTCTGAAGCGGCCTCGAGCGAGGCTCCGCCGGCGGAGCGGTTTGCGGCATCCTCCAGCCAGCGGATGTCGGGCATGGCGTAGGGGCGGAAGGTTTCCATCGTGCCGGCGTGCTCGTCGAAAAGAATGGCGCGGTGCAGGCCGAGATCGCCGGCTTTCGGCGAGTCGATGAGGCTGGCGGAGTCGTTTGCGCTCATCTGGAAAAGCACGCGCAGTCCAAATTCGGCGAGTGCCTTTCGATTGAGGAAGCGGTTCACGCTCGCGAACGTGTCGATCGACGCGAGGATGTGAATCCCGACCGCCGCGCCTTCGGTGACCAGTTCCGCGAACTGCGCGGACGGTTTCGCCGCAGCGTCCTCGCTCATCGAGAAGTCGAATTCGTCCTCGGCGCGCAGCTTGCGGAATCGCTGCAGGCCGTGGATGAGCAGAAAAATATCGGGTCCGGCGGAGTCGCCATCCAGGCGGCGGTGCAGCTCGGCCGAAAGGTCGGCAAGGATGTCCGTCATTTCGGGAACTCCACCCGCGACGACCTCGTGGCGCGCGGCAGCCCCGACCTGTGTGAGAAATTCCGCCTCGGCGGTGTCGGGCGGGGTCTGGTGAAGAAGAATGAACCGTGCGGTCTTCGCAGGATACTGGGCGGAGAGCGCGAGCAGGGACGTGCCGAGCATGACGAGCGCGGTCTCGTCGCGCTGACCGATGATGAGGAGGTGCGCGCCGCTCTGCCGCGGCAGGGAGATTTCGGTGGGTCCCTTGATCGAATTGGGAGCGCCCAGCCAGGCACGGGGACGCGACGGTCGCGTGGCGGGCTGCGTCTTTAGCACCTTCGCGAGGAGTTCGTTGCCGGCGATCTCTGCGGGGGCGTTTCCTTCGAAGACAATCGGCGTCGAGTCCATGTCCGGGTTCCGTCCGGCGAGTTCGCGCACGATGTCGAGTTTCCGGTCGCGCTCATCGTCGGGCAGCCAGCAAACCTGAAATGGACTGTTGCCCTCGATCGCTCCGGCGGAGTCGTTGTAGATTCCCTCGCCCGGGCGGGAGAGCAGGCGTGGCGCGGGATTGTTGTCGTCCATGATCAGCAACGCGTCGGCTTCGTTGCACTGCAGCGCGATGCGGATGACCATCTGGCCGAGCGTGGTGCGCGCAAGGGAATACGCGCCGCCGAGGGTCTGCGAGCCGAGGATGACATGGATGCCAAACGCGCGTCCCTGCCGGACGATGCGGTCGAGCAGCACGGATGCCGCCTGGGCGATCGAGTCGTCCTCCACGAAAAGTTCCTGAAACTCGTCGATGAGAAGGAGCGTGCGGGGCATGGGCCTTCCGCTCTCGCGCTTGTAGCCGGGCACATCCTGCACGCCGAGTTTGCGGAAGAGATCTCCGCGACGGCGCAGCTCGTCGTCGACACGCTGCAGCACGCTGAGGCCGAATTCCCGGTCGCTTTCGATTGCGACAACGCGCGCATGCGGCAGGCGCTTCGTTGCGTAGCACTTGAATTCCACGCCCTTCTTGAAGTCGATGAGGTAGAACTCGACCTGCTCCGGGCTGCACGACAGGGCGAGGTTCGTGATGATGACGTGGAAGAGGGTGGATTTGCCGGAACCCGTCTTTCCGGCGACCAGCGCGTGCTGGCGGGTGCCCTTCCCGATCGCGAGCATCTGCTGCTTGGTCGCGCCTGAACGGCCGATCGCGACGCGAAGTTCCGCAGTGGTGTCGCCTTTCCACAACTCGTCTGACGCCGGGGCGATCTGATCGAACGGGACCTGCACGACATTCGAGTCGATGCTTGCGGCGCCGACACGCTCGATGAACGCGAGAGCGAGCTCGGGAGGCGGAGCTTCGTCGAGGACCAGTCGCGCGTTGGCCGCCTCGCGAGCAGTATCGAGGATCAATCCTGTGCGTCCCCCCTCGATGCAGACGCTGTGCGCGCGCAATTCGTTCTCGTCGATGCCGCCGGGCAGCGGCTGGCGGCGGTCCCAATGAATGAGCGTGTGCACGCCGCAGCGCGGACCACTCGCGAGAATGCTTTGCAATCGGCGAAGGGCGGTTTCGCTGAAGTTTGCGGGGAAGTCGGCGATCACCAGGAAGTGGAACTTCTCGGCGGTGCTGCCCGCCTGCGCGTTGTATTCGACGATGGTCGGATATTCGTCGCGCAGATACATCTGGATGACCTTCTCGATGTGCTGGCTGAGCTCTGCGAGGCGTTCCTCGATCTGCTCCGACTGCGTCCAGATGCGGCGGGAAATGAGATTCTCCTCGTAGTCCGCGAGGTGCATGAGTCCCGCAAAATTCCTGCCGAGACCGACGGGGTCGAAGACTGTAAATGCAAGCTTTCCCGGAGGGGTGGTGGCGAGCAGGCGCAGGATGATCTGGTTAAGGCACGATGCCAGGCCGTCGGTGAGAGGTTCGCGGGACTCGAAGAGGATTGATCCGTATTCCGGGTAGGCGAGCGCGAGCGGAATGGATGCCTGCGGTCCGGCCGGCAAAGAAAGCGACGGTGGCGCCGAAAGATCGACATCGAGATGGCCAAACTTCGTGACGGAGAGGAAATCGCGTCGCGGTTCCCACGCATGCACGTAGTCCCGCGTCCAGTCGGGAAACAGATCGGCAGCGGTTCTGTTCATCTCGCCGACGGTCTGGAGCAGGGGAGTGATCGTGGCGTCCCAGCGCTGGCGAAGGTCGATCTGCGCAGTCTCGATCTCCCGCTCGAGTGCGGTGGATTTTTCGGAGAATTCCTCGTCGAATCGCTGCCGGTCGGAGCCGGTGAGCGTCTCGATCTCACGGACCCTTGTTGCGTGAGCAGCCTCGATTTGCTCGAGCCGTGTCGCGAGGAGGCGGTCATTGCGTGCGAGGGCTCGCGACGGCACCCGGGAAAGTCGCTCGCGCTCGCGCGCTTCGAAGGCGGCCTTGACCTCCTCGGACCGCTCCCATTTGCGGTTGATCTCATCGTCCATCGCGGCGCGCTGGGCGGTGATGGCGTCCTCCGCCTTCTTTCGTGCGGCCAGCGCGTTTTCGCGTAGGCGCTGGATGTCGGCTTTTGCAGCGGAGATTTCCTCCGCGATCTGGGAGGCGAGGGCGCGGGATCCCGAGCGTCCGGCGAAATGGATGGCGAGAATTGCGAGAGCGGCGACTCCAGCGGCGATCCATACCGGAGTCGAAAGACCCGTCTGCCGCGTCACGACAAATGCCGTGATGCCGAGAATGGCAATCAGCGCCGGAACGGGGGCGAAGCTGAAGATTTTGGGAATGGCGAGCTTTCGGAACTCCGCGAGATCGGTTTCGATCGCGTCCAGTCGACGTTCGATTCCGATGTTCGGCTGCGCCGTTTCAGACGACCGCTTTCGCAGCATCAAGAGGTAGCCGAGGTAGCCGGTGAAGTGGCTGCGCGCACGTTGCTGGAGTTCGCGGAGACGTTTGGCGTGCGCATCCATGGTGGCGCTGGCTTCAGCGAACTTTGCGTCTGCGGCCTCGCGCTCGCTATCGAGCCGCCGGGTGGTGAGGAACTCGCGCATCTGCAGAGCGCCGACCCATCGCTCGCGTTCGTCCTGTGCGCGGCGGGGGAGGGTGCGCACCGCTTCGCGCGTCAGGCGGTCGATCCGCTCCCGTCGATGCGCGTGGATGGAAATGGCGCGGTCTTTCGCGGCGGTGAAGGATGCCTCCTCTTCGGCGGTTAGCCTGGCGGATTGTTCTTCGAGCCGGGTCGCAGCGTCGGTCCTTGCGCGCTGGAGAGTCCAGCGCTGCTCCCGTGCACGACGGGTCTGCTCCGATTCCTCGGCGGAGAATGCCGAGAGGGCTCGGTTGATCTGTTCGAGGAGTTCGAGACCGCGGGAGACGGAGAGGCTTCGGGGATCACTCACACTCGTTCCGGATTTGGCGAAGGCATTTGTCGAGATCCTCCATCGCTTCCACCGATCGGGCGACCAGTGCGGGGAGTGCGTCGAGATACTCCCGTTGAAACTCAGCGGCTTTTGCGTCGCGCCAATGGAGTTTTGTGTCCTCCCAGCCGGCGGACAGTTCCCTGGTAATCTGGGAAAGTGCGGATGCGGCGGTGCGGACGCTCATGGTGCGTCCTCCACGGACTCTTCGGAGTTGCCCGGTGCGGCGGAGGAATTGGGTGAATCCGTCGCGATGCGTGTTTCCGCGTAGGCCTCGAGCGCGCGCTGCGCCTCGGAGAGAAAGGCGATGGCGCGTGGCATGTCATGCTCGAGAACGGTTCGAAGTGCACCGAACTGCTTTGCGAGCGGATCCACGACGAGGTCGAAATTCCGGTCCCAGTGTTTCACGCGGCGCATCTTTTCCTCAGCTTCATGCATCGCGCGACGGGCGCGTGTCACTGCGACCTCCTGGGCGGCGGTGGCGGTGCGCAACGAGGACATTCGCGCGCCCATGAGTTCCTGGATGGCCTGATCGAGCTTTTTCTGCCGGCGGCGCAATTCGCCCTGCCAGTGCATCCGCTGGTCGTGACGCACCCATTGCCGCATGCGGCGGACCTCCCCCGCGGCTTCGTCGAGCGTTTGGGTGGCGGTGGTGGTGAAGACGATGAGTTTTGCCCGCAACGCTCCGAGCGCGCCGATGGACGTGACGCGGGCGGGCATGTCAGCGCTGGCTGAGGTATTGTTCGATCCGTTGCGCCTTGCGGAGCAGATAGGGCGCGTGTTTGTCGGAAACCTCGATGAATTTCCGGAGCGCCTTCATCGTGCTGGTGAATTCCTCGGCGAACTTCTCGTGCTCCTGATCCTGCCACGTGTCGCCGAGCGCTGCGAACCGCGCCTGCAACGAGGCGGCGCGAACCTGCATGTCCTGGTTGAAGCGCTTGAGTTCCGTCGCGAAGCGGCGCACCTCCTCGGGGTCCATGATTGCCTGTGCCATGACGGTGCTTTCTGGGGATGAGGTTTCCAGGGCGCGGAAGCGGACCCCTGGAACCAGATTATAACACCGCCGGAAAGTTCGGCAATCAGCGGAATCGCGGCGGCTGCCCCGTTGCCTCCAGCACGGAGAGCCAGAGGTCGCCGTTGGGATCCACCGTGCGGCGCGCGGAGGTCGCCATCCCGACGGGGACGTGGACATAGGTGCTGTGCCAGCGGGCGACCACGAGACCGGTCTTGCCGGCCATCCCGGCGTGGACGGCGGCCTGGCCGAGGCGCATGCAGTAGATGCGATCCTGCGGACAGGCGGGCACGCTGCGGATCATGTAGCTCGGATCGATGTATTTGAGCGTCAGATCGGTTTTGCAGCGGCGGAAATACTCGGTGATCTGGTCCTTCAAAAAGATGCCGATGTCCTGCAGGCGGAGGTTGCCGGAGGCGTCGGTCTCGTCGGTCGTGGTCAAGTGTTCCTGTCCGGCGCCTTCGGCCACGACAATGACGGCATGTCCGCGACGGATGACGCGCTGACGAATCGTTTCGAGAAATCCCTTGTCGCCTTCGAGTGCGAACGGCACCTCGGGGATGAGCACGCAATTCACCTCACCGCTCGCGATGGCTGCCGAACACGCGATGAACCCCGAGTGGCGTCCCATCAACTTCACGAGCCCGATGCCATTGCGCGCGCTGCGTGCCTCGGTGTGCGCCGCACGAATCGCGTCGACTGCAACGGCATAGGCCGTCTCGTAGCCGAAACTGCGATCCATCCAGATCATGTCATTGTCGATCGTCTTCGGGACACCCACGACCGCGAGCTCGTAGCCGCGGGAACGCGCCTCCTCCTCGATCGCCCTGCCGCCGCGCTGCGTGCCATCCCCGCCAATGACGAACAGGATCTTCACGCCAAGTTCCGCGAGCCGGTCGACCATCACCTTCGGACTTTGGGGACCGCGCGAACTGCCGAGCGCCGTTCCGCCGAAGCGGTGAATGTTGCTCACGTAGCCGGGGGTGAGGTTGACGATGCTGTGTCCGTATTCAGGAACGAGACCCTCGAACCCGAAGGGGATGCCGAGGATGCGCTGCACGCCGTAGCGATGATGCCCCTGCAGGACGATTGCCCGGATCACGTCGTTCAGGCCGGGGCACAATCCGCCGCAGGTCACCACGGCGCAGACGGTCTGCTCGGGATCGAAGTAAATTTTCCTGCGAGGTCCCGCGACCTCGAAGCACGGGAGGTCGCCGCCGGCCGCGATCGCCTTCTTTACGGCGTCGAGCGAATGGTCCACCAGGATGCGCGAGTCGTCGGAATAGAATGCGTGGTCGTTTCCGAGCTCGTGGAAATGACGCATCAAAGGGGACTCGATCGTGCGGGGGCCCAGCGATCGGATGGCAAGGTCAGCGGGCGTGAGCGAATTCATTGGGCAGGTTGGGTGATAGCATGAGATCGGTGTCACGCCAACCCGGCGCATTCTTGCGTGTTGATCTCGGCAACGCGTAGGCTGCGATTATGTCGAATTCGCTGGAAATCGCCGGCCGCACGTTTCGCTCGAGACTTCTCGCCGGAACCGGGAAGTTCTCGTCAAACGAGTTGATGCGCGATGCCCTGGAGGCGAGCGGCGCGGAGATCGTGACCGTCGCCCTGCGCCGTGCGGATCTCTCCGGAAGGCACGACGCCTTCGCAAACATCCTCGATTTCATCGATCCGGACAAATACCTGCTGCTGCCGAACACGAGCGGCGCGATGAACGCGGAGGAGGCGGTCCGCCTCGCCCGGCTTGCCGTGGCCGCCGGGCTGCCAAAGTGGGTGAAGCTCGAAATTCATCCCGATCCGCACTACCTCCTGCCCGATCCCGTCGAGACGCTCGCCGCGGCGGAGATTCTGGTGAAGGAAGGCTTTACCGTGCTGCCTTACATCAACGCCGACCCCGTGCTGGCCCGGCGGTTGCAGGATGTCGGCACGGCAACCGTAATGCCGCTCGGTTCCCCGATCGGAAGCAATCGCGGCATCGAGACGCGCGCGCAGATCGAGATCATCATCAAACAGGCGACCGTGCCGGTGGTCGTCGATGCCGGCATTGGCGCGCCGAGCCATGCGGCGGAGGCGATCGAGATGGGTGCCGATGCCGTGCTCGTGAACACGGCAATCGCCGCGGCAAACGATCCGGTGCGAATGGCGCGGGCATTCCGGATGGCCGTGGAAAGCGCCAGCGAGGCGGTTGCGGCGGGATTGCCGATGAAGGGCGAATTCGCCGAGGCGACCAGCCCTGTCACGGCATTCCTCGGGTCCGCTGCAGGAAATTAGGAATCTGCCACGTGCGCTTTCGGTCACTTCGTGGTTAATCTCCGGGCCTCATGAGCGGCGAGCAGACTCCCATGATGCGGCAATACCTTGCGGTGCGCCGCGAGCTTCCGCCGAACACGCTGCTGTTTTTCCGTCTCGGCGACTTCTACGAGCTCTTCGGGGACGATGCGAAGGACGCAAGCGCGATCCTCAATGTGGCGCTCACGAAGCGTGGAACGACGCCGATGTGCGGCGTGCCCTACCATTCCGCGAAAGGTTACATCGAAAAACTGATCGCCGCCGGACGGCGCGTCGCGATTTGCGACCAGGTCGGCGAAGTGCAGGCGGGGAAACTTGTCCGCCGCGAACTCTCCCAGATCATCAGCGCCGGAACTCTCGACGATTTCGGCCTCGATGACCGGGCGCACAACTTCCTTGCCGCCGCGTGTGGCAGGCGCGGCCGCTACGGGCTCGCATTCGCGGATCTCAGCACCGGGGATTTTCGCGTCGCGGAGTTCGAGAGTCTCCAGCAACTCATCGACGAACTCGCCCGCGTCTCCCCCGCGGAGCTGCTGGTTCCCGAGGAACAGCAGGACCTCCTCACGGCGTTGCAGGGCGCGACACCCGCCGAGGGCTACATTTTCGAATGCGAGCCCGCCGAGCATCTGCTTTGTGAGCATTTCCGGGTGCAGTCGCTCGATGGCTTCGGCTGCAGCCAGTGGCCGCTCGCGATCGGTGCGGCAGGTGCGGTGCTCCATTATCTCACCCGGCAGATGCGGAGGAATGCGTCCCATCTTCGCGGGCTCCAGCCGTTTCAGGTCAGCGAGTTTCTTATTCTCGATGCGGTCACCCAGTCGCATCTCGAACTGGTCCAGTCCCGCGGTGGCCGCGAGATGACGCTGCTCGGGGCGCTCGATCACACCGTGACTCCGGTGGGCGCCCGCACGCTGCGCGATTGGGTGCTGCATCCGCTGCGCGATGTGGCGGCGATCGGTGCGCGGCAGTCGGCAATCGAGCGTCTGCTCGAGCGACCGGCGGCGCTCGAAACCATGCGGGAGGCGCTGTCGGGGATTCGCGACATGGAACGCGCGGCCGCCCGGTTGAACGGTCAGTCCGGCAATGCCCGCGACCTTGCCGCGCTTGCGGCTTCGTTCGAACGGGTTCCTCACGTGGCCGCTGCAGCCGCGGCGCTCGCGGATCCGCTCGGCGGCGGGGAATTGATCGCCAACCTTGCCGCACAGCTCGATCCCATGGACGATCTTGGCTCCCGGTTGCGCGCGGCAATCGTGGACGAGCCCCCGGCGTTGCTGCGCGATGGCGGGATCATCCGGCCGGGATTTGATGCGGCGCTCGACGAGCTGCGCGGCGCCTCGCGCGAGGGAAAGGACTGGATCGCCAGTCTGCAGGAGCGCGAGATCGAGCGAACCGGCATCAAGTCGCTGAAGGTCCGCTACAATTCCGTCTTCGGGTATTTCATCGAGATCACGAAGGCGAACCTCGCGAACGTCCCGGAGGATTACCACCGCAAGCAGACGACAGCGAACGGCGAGCGTTTCATCACTCCCGAGCTCAAGGAGATCGAGGGGAAAATCCTCGGCGCGGACGAACGTGCGAAGGCGCTGGAGATGGAGATCTTCCAGAGGTTGCGAAGCCTTGTGCTCGACGCGATGGGACGCATCCAGAAGACCGCGGCCGCCCTTGGCGCGCTGGACGCCCTGGCTTCGCTCGCGCAGGTGGCGCGTCTCCACGGCTACTGCCGCCCGCGCGTGGACGATTCGGGAATCCTTGAAATTGTCGAAGGCCGACATCCGGTGCTCGATCAGCGTGCGGGAGGGGAGCGGTTCGTCCCGAACGACACGACCCTCGATCGCGATGGAAAGCGGTTTGCGATTCTCACCGGGCCGAACATGGCTGGCAAATCGACCTACATCCGGCAGGTGGCCTTGCTGGTGCTGCTCGCGCAGACCGGCAGCTTCTTGCCCGCAAAGAGCGCGCACATCGGGATCGTCGACCGCATTTTTACCCGCGTCGGTGCGAGCGACGACCTCTCACGCGGCCAATCGACGTTCATGGTCGAGATGAACGAGACCGCAAACATCATTCATAACGCGACGAAGGACAGCCTTGTCATTCTTGACGAAATCGGACGCGGCACTTCGACGTTCGACGGACTCAGCATCGCGTGGAGCGTTGCCGAGCATCTGCACGATGTGACCGGATGCCGCACGCTTTTCGCGACGCACTATCACGAACTCACCGATCTCGAGCGCACGCGGGATGGCGTTGCAAATTTCAACGTCGCCGTCCGGGAGTGGAACGACGAGGTCATCTTCCTGCGAAAGATCGTGCCGGGTCGAGCCGACCAGAGCTATGGCATCCAAGTCGCCCGACTGGCGGGGCTCCCGGATTCCCTGATCACCCGCGCCAAGCAAATCCTCTCCAACCTCGAGAAGGCGGAACTGAATGCGGAGGGAAAACCCGTGCTTGCCGCAAGCAATGGCCGCACGCGAAGGCGTCTCGTGGGGGACATGGCAGCGATCGCGAATCAGATGACGCTGTTTGCGGAGGAAGACGCTCCGCCGGAGCGCTGAATCGTGCGCTCGTTGCGATCCCGGATCAACGCAACCTGTTGATCCGTAAAGTGGTGCATCGCGTAGGACTCGAACCTACAACCAATTGATTAAGAGTCAACTGCTCTACCATTGAGCTAGCGATGCATGGCAGATTCCCGGAATCGGGAGCCGGTTTATGTCGCACATTCCTGCGGGTTTGCCAAGAGCAAATCCGACAAAAATCTTGACCCCCCGGGTATGCCCGGTAGCTTTTTCGCCAATCTTATCGAGAGTGGCAGAGGGACAGGCCCGATGAAGCCACGGCAACCGCTTAACGGCCGTTGAGGATGAGAGTTGATGACCGGGGAGGTTCCTTTCACCGGTCGTGAACCTCGACCGTCAACCTCCCGCAAGGACCAGGTGCCAAATCCTGCTTCGCGGCGAAAGCGCGCGGAGGAAGATGAGATGCGACTTGTCCGGATCACGGGTTGTCCGCCTCGCTCACTCTCGATCGGAGCGAGGATTTTTCATGAGCGACAGACCCTTCTTCAGCAATCTCAAGTGCCGCGAGTGCGGGCGGCTGTATCCGAAAGAGGCGATCCACATCTGCGAGTTCGACTTCGGTCCGCTCGAGGCGGCCTACGATTACGATGCGATCAAGGCGTCGATCTCGCGCGAGGCCATCGAGTCGCGTCCGAAGAGCATGTGGCGGTATCGGGAGCTGCTTCCAATCGACGGAGCGCCGACGGTTGGCGCGCAGGTCGGTTTCACGCCGCTCGTGAAGGCGGACCGGCTCGCAAAGCGGCTCGGGGTGAAGGAACTCTACGTGAAGAACGACACGGTCAACTACCCGACGCTGTCGTTCAAGGATCGCGTGGTCTCCGTCGCGCTCAGCCGCGCACGGGAGCTGGGATTCAAGGTCGTCGCGTGCGCGTCGACGGGCAATCTCGCCAACTCGGTGGCCGCAAACGCCGCGAGCGCCGGGCTGACGAGTTATGTGCTGATCCCGTCCGACCTCGAGCGCAGCAAGGTCGTGAACTCGCTCGTGTATGGCACGAACGTCGTGGGTATCGAAGGCCCCTACGATCAGGTGAACCGCCTGTGTTCCGAGATCGCCGGCAAATATGGCTGGGGCTTCGTGAACGTGAACCTGCGTCCGTATTACGCCGAGGGCAGCAAGTCGATGGGCTTCGAGATTGTCGAGCAGCTCGGCTGGAACGTGCCGAAGCACACCGTGATCCCGATGGCCTCCGGCTCGCTATTGACGAAGATTTACAAGGCCTACACCGAGTTTGCGAAGGTCGGCATCGTCGAGCCGCAGCCGTTCAGCGTGCACGGTGCCCAGGCCACGGGATGTTCGCCGATCAGCACGGCGCTGAAGAAGGGGACCGACATCGTGAAGCCCGTGCCGAAGCCCGAGACGATCGTGAAATCGCTCGCGATCGGCACGCCCGCCGACGGCTATTATGCGATTCGCACGATGAAGGAAACCGGCGGCAGCGCCGAGGATTGCACGGACGACGAGGTCGTCGAGGGCATCAGGCTCCTCGCAGAAACTGAAGGCATCTTTGCGGAGACGGCCGGCGGCACGACCGTCGCCTGCGCGAAGAAACTCATCGAGTCCGGGAGGATTCCCGCTGACGAATCCATCGTGCTTTGCATCACCGGCCACGGCCTGAAAACGCAGGAGGCAATCCACGAAAAGTGCGGAGCGCCGCGCGTGATCAAGCCGAGCCTGCGTGAATTCGAGGCGCTCGTCGCCGACGAACTCGCCGCTCTGGAGGTGACCTCCAACTCCCAACACTAAACGCTCAACTGATACTCATGTCCACCGTTCGAATCCCCACACCGCTTCGCAAGCTCACCGGCGACCAGGAGGTCGTCACCGTCAGTGGCGCGACCATTGGCGAGATCCTCGAAAACCTCGACAAGACCTATCCGGGGCTTGGAGAGCGCCTCTGTGACGAGGAAGGAAACGTGCGCCGTTTCGTGAACATTTTCATCAACGACGAAGACATCCGCTTCCTCGAGGACAAGGCGACTCCCGTCAAGGAGGCCGACGAGATCAGCATCGTTCCCGCGATCGCCGGAGGCTAGGAGCTTCCTCGGCCGAACCGCCGCTGCACGATTCTGCGTGCGGCGGCGTCCCGATTGCGGATGCCCGACCGCTGGGACCAGCACCCCGACGGCGGATGGTTTGTTTCATTCTCCCTTGCGACAGAGGGGCAAGGGACACGCATTCAAATTCGTTACTTTCTCGCCCACAGGCATTGGGATAGATTGCGCGCATGGCTGAACAAGCGACACGACTCTGGCTCATGTATCCCGCGCGGCTTATCACGCGACCGGTCATCTATGAGCTCGGCAAAAATTTTCAGGTCGTCACGAATGTCCGACAGGTCAGCGTGACGGACGAGATCGGTCTCGTGTCGCTGGAGCTCGATGGCGAGCGAGAAGAGATCAAGCGGGCGATTGGGTGGCTCGAGGAACTCGGCATCAAGGTTGAGCCGGTGGAGATCCAGACGATCGAAGGTTGAGCATCGAGGGGAGGGAGGAGAATCATGGGCGGACGCCTCTCATCCCCGGAGCCGGGTTCCGCATTCCGATCGAAGCCGAAGGTCTTGATCGTCGACGGCCACAGCATGATTTTCCAGTGGCCGGAGTTGCGTGCGCTGCATGCGCGCAATGGAGCCACCGCGCGGGAGCAGCTCGTTCGCGGTCTGCAGCGGCACCAGGACAACACGGGCATCCACGTCATCGTTGTGTTCGATGGCAAGGGTGCGCGCGCATCCGCCGATGAAACGACCGCGGGAATCCAGGTCTTTTATTCCAAGAGCGGACAGACCGCGGACTCGGTGATCGAGCGGATTGTCGCGACGTATGCGACGCAATACGAGATTACCGTTGCGACGGACGATCACATGGAGCGCACGACGGTCGAGTCGTTTGGTGCGACGTGGATGTCGTCGGAATTGCTGGCGCGCGAAGTTGCGGATTCCGACCGTGACATGGCGGATCGCCTCGAACGGTTGCGCCGGCGCTGACGGGTTTATGCCGCGGCGCGGTCGCGGTTGCGCCAGACGGTCGCGGCGCTCTTCATGCGGGTGAGGATGTAGTAGACGGTCTGGCTGCGCTGGCGGACAAGGTCGGCGCCAACGATTTTCGGAACAAAGTCGGACGGCACTTCCAGAACCTCCTCGATCGTTGCACCCTCGAGTCCCTTGCACAGGATGGAGGTCATGGCCTTGGTCAACGTCTGGACCTGCGGGCCCAGCGTGACGCGAAAATGCGTCGAGCGATCGGGACCGACCTTCAGGAAAATGCCGACGGTGTCTGTGCATTCCTCGTCCTTGCGGACATCCTCGAGGTCGAATGTTTCACCCTCGCGCGGAGCCTGGCTTTTTGCCTGGTCGGCGTAGGTGATGAGGGTTTCGCGCTTCTCCATGTCGGGAAGCGCTTCGAAAAGATCGACGATTTGCTGGAGCTTGGGCGGATACATTGGTTCGACCGACGGAAACACAGAACGCGCGGAGATCGAATCACTCGTCTTTGCGCGCTCCAGGTTCCTGAAGATTTATGCGCCACGCTCGATCGGGGCGCGGACGCGGTTGCCCCACTCGGTCCACGATCCGTCGTAGTTGCGGACCTTTTCGTAACCGAGGAGATAGGTGAGGACGAACCATGTGTGGCTCGAGCGTTCGCCGATGCGGCAGTAGGCGATCACGTCATCGCCGGGCTTCAAGCCGGCCTCGCCCTCGTAGATGGCACGAAGTTCGTCGGCGGACTTGAAGGTCGCGTCGTCGCGGGTGGCACGCTTCCATGGGACGCTTTTCGCTCCGGGGACATGACCGCCGCGCAGCACGCCCTCCTGGGGATATTCGGGCATGTGCGTGATTTCCCCTGCAAATTCGCCGGGTGACCGCACGTCGATGAGCGGCTTGCGAGCCTTCGCGTGGGCGAGGGTATCTTCGAAGAACGCGCGGATGTCGTCGTCGTGACGCTTTGCGGGAACGGGGTATTCCGCTGTGGGGTAGGCAGGAACCTCCCGGGTGAGAGGCCGGCCTTCCGAGATCCATTTGTCCCGGCCACCGTCCATGATTTTCACCTTTTCGTGACCGAAGAGGCGAAACGCCCATAGTGCATAGCAGGCCCACCAGTTCGACTTGTCGCCGTAGAAGATAACGGTGGTGTCGGGGCCGATGCCGTTCTTCGAGCAAAGGGCGGCGAACGCCTCGGGGCTGATGTAGTCGCGGATGGTCTGATCCTGCAGATCCGCGCGCCAGTCGATGTGCACGGCGCCGGGAATGTGCCCGGTGCTGTAGAGAAGGATGTCTTCGTTGCTTTCGACGAGGCGGATGCCGGGTTCGTCGAGATGCCCGGCGACCCATTCGGTCGAGACCAGGGCTTCGGGATGCGCGTATTCGCTCATAAGTCGAAAGAGTTGATCGGGAAATTGTTCGTCCATAAGGAGCGCGGCTCAAGCCATTTCGGGCTACGGGGACTTCCCGACGCGACGGTCATGGATCGGCCCGATTTCGGCCGCCGGCGACCCGGGCTATAACAAAGGCCGTCACGCAACCGATGAAGACGTATCCATCCACCCATCAAAACGACGCGTTGCCAACTTTCGAGGACGAGGATCGGTCCGCCGGGCCGGCGCGGAATGACGAACCCGCATGGGACGCGAGGATCACCGACGAAAGCCTGCCTGCCTATTCCTATCGAAGATTCGTCGAATAGCGGCGCCGGATCAGACGGCGGCGCGCTCGACGATTTTCAGAGCCGGGATGCCGGCAGGAAGGTCGACGCCGTGTTCGAACAGTTCCCGATGCAGCGCCTTCCGGGCCTCGGCCAGGGAGCGATGCTTGCGCTGAAGAAGGTCGCCGAGCGTGCGGCCGATCGCATGCTCCGACTCCAGCCTCAGTCCGGCGGTGAGAAGCCGGCGGAGGCGGTAAAAGGGCAGATAGTGGTCGGTCTCCATCGCCTGCCGCGCGGCCAGAAAGAGATCGAGCGCAAAATTCCAATCCTTCCCGGCAAGCAGCTGGCCGCGCAGGTCGAGCAATAGATTCCAGTGCGAGGGATCGGTCACCGGAAACAGCTCTTCGACGATATGCGCGGCGTCGTTCCCCCAACAAGTGGACGGTTCGCGACGGGACTCGGTCGGATCGGACATTGGATTCACTATATGGGATTGAGATTCAATCGCAATAGGGATTTCCCGGTTGGTTGGTATGCCAGTTCGCAGAAAAACGGGCCGCGGCAGATTTCCACCGCGGCCCGGTAAGAGACAGAAACAGGGCGGATCGAAAGGTTCCGGCCCGTGTTCGTGATATTTAGAGATTCTTCAGGAAGCTCTTGAGCATCCAGAGGGTTTTCTCATGCGACTGGATGCGGGCGATGACCAGATCCTGGGTTTCCAGATCGCCTGCTTCCTCGGATACCTTGCGGAGTTCCTTGGCACCGGCAAGAAGCGTCTCGTGGCCCTCGATGAGGTGGGCGACGAAGTCCTTCGCGGGCGCGGGCCCCACTGTCATCTCGTCGATGCTGGATTGCTTGGCGAGCGTCGCGAGACCACCCGGGGCATAGGCGTCCAGGGCGCGAATGCGCTCTGCGACATCGTCGACGGCGGTGAACAGTTCCTCGTATTGAGCCTGGAAGGCCGCGTGGAGGGCGAAGAAGGCGGGGCCTTCCACGTTCCAATGTGCGAGATGGGTCTGGCCCAGCAGCGCGTAGGAATCCGCGAGAAGAGTCTCGAGTCCTTTGACGACGGGGTTTGTCTTTTGTTTGGCGGCGGTGTGCGTGCTCATGGATGTTGGAATTGGAATCATTCTAAATTGAAATCGTTCCTTGCGCAACTCCCGGTTGCGCCTGGATGGTGTAGGGATCGGCACATGGCGAAGACCCTTTGCGACTGGTCGAAAAAGGACCTCGAAAAACGGGCGGACGAACTAGCGAAGCTCGTCCGGGATCCGACGTGGTATTGCCGGAAGTGCGCCCGCGTTGCGAACACGCCGAAAGTGCTGTGCAAGCCGCGCCGGTTGCCGGGTGTCGAAAACGGGGAGTCGGGCTCGGACGTGTGAGCAACCACCCTGCGGCAGCGATGGAATGCCAGGCGGGGTTCATGCGGAGTTGCGGCGGGAGATGAGTGCGATGCGCCGCGTGCGCGAGGCAAAGGGCGCGTGCAGATAGGGGGCAAGCGCCTCCACGAGGCGGCCCGCCGGATCGGATTCGGAAAACTTTTCGGCGACGGCGGTGCAGCGGTCGCGGATGCCCGGGTCGGTCAGGATGCGATGGAGCGCCGCCGAGGCGGCGGGATTGCGAAAGTCGCGGCTCCATAAAAAGTCGCCCACGCCGAGGGCGCGCACGCGCGCGGCATTGTCCGGCTGGTCATGCGCAAGCGGCGCGATGAGCTGTGGAATGCCGGCGACGAGTGCCTGGGAAACGGTGCCGATGCCGCCGTGATGGACGATGGCCGCACACCGGGGCAGCACGAGGCCGAACGGCGCATAGTCGGCGACGTGAATCTCCGGCGGCAGTTCGCGAGGCAGGGCGTCGGAAAACTTTGTCGCGAAGATCGCTCGAATCCCGAGCTGGGTGCAGACATCCGCCGCTGTGCGAAAAAAACTCCCGCAGTGTGCCATGGCGGAACCTGCCGTGAAGAGCACCGGTGCGGAGCCCGCCCCAAGGAAAGCCTCCAGATCCGGCGTGATGGCGGATTGATCGGATTGATCGAAGAGCGGAAACCCGACGCAGACCGCTCCTGCGGGCCAGTCCGGCTGCGGTGGTCCGAACCACTCGGGAAAGAGGCAGAGGATGCGTTCGCCCGACTGCCACCAGTCGCGGAATGCGTTGGAGGGCGGAGGAACGGACGCCCATTTGCAGGCGCGTCGGACGCCGGGTGCGACCTCGCGGTTCATGCGCAGATGGATCAGTGCGATGACTGCGCGCCGGAGGGCGAGTGGCAGGCGTGGAAGGAATTCCCACCCTGCGGCAGGTGTGGAGAGATCATGGGCGCTCAGGCAGGCACTGGGCTGGAGCTGCACGGTGACGAGCGGGAAGCCGAGTTTTTCGTGTGCGAGACGTGCGCCGAATGCGAGGCTCGGGCCGATGAGCAGCGGCGGTTCCGTGTCGCGACCGATCGCTTCCTCGATTGCGTGGAGCAACGGTCCGGTTGCCTCGCCTGCCATGCGCAGGACAAATGGCGTTCCCCGTAGCGGATGCCAGAGCGCGGGATTTCGCACCACGGCCTCGTAGTCCGACACCTCGCCCACGGGCGTGAATTCCATCCCGCGCGAGCGGACGAGCGATTCGTAGACGGGGTTGGCGACCACCGAGACGGGGTGGCCGTGGCACTGCAGAACGCTTCCCATCCACAGGAACGGATTTACATCGCCCGTGCTGCCAACCGGCGTGAGGATGATACGGCGCATCGTAGTGCAGAGGCATCATTCTCCTTTCCCTGGCGGGCCGCAAGTGCCGCGATAGGAACTGCAATCGGGTTGGAAAAGTCTGGAACGGGGATCGATTGCGTGAAGACCCCCATAACGGCCGGACGCGATGATTGCGACAGCGGCCAGGACGGGCCCCGGTCTGTCGAATCGTCCCACGATGCGGAAAGGTTGAAAAGCGGTGGCCTCCAAAAGCGGCGCCGCCCGCGGACGCGAGTGGATCGTGTCCGGGGCGGCGTTCGAAGAGCCGGGAAGGGATCCTAGTTGTCGGTCGCTTCCTCGACGGTTTCGTCGATGCGTTCGCCGGCTTCTTCCATCGGCCCTTTCTCTTCGCACGCAACGAATGCGGTCGAAAGAGCAACGGCTGAGACAGTGAAGACGACGGGCTTCAGGATGGATTTGATTTTCATGGATTCATGGGGATTTCGAGGCTCCCCCCGAATCCGCGTGTATGGAAATCGCTGCGCCGCGCGTCTCACAGCGAGGGATCTTCCTGCGCCATCCGCTCGGGCTGCCAGAATTCCGTGCCGGCGCCGTCGTATTTCAACACGGTGAACATGCCGGTCGCGAGGTGGTAGAGGATGTGGCAGTGAAACGCCCAGACCCCTGGATTGTCCGCATCGAAGGCGATGCCGATTGTGGAACCGGGCGGGACCTCCACCGTGTCGCGCAACGCGCCGTCGATGCGCTCGCCGTCGATGGAGACGATCTGAAAGTCGTGGCCGTGCAGGTGCATCGGATGCCCCATCATCGTGGAGTTCGTGAATTCGATTTCCACGCGCTCGCCCTTCTTCACGTCCAGTGAGTCGCGGTTCGGGTAGGCATGGCCGTTGATCGTCCAGACATAGTTGTGCATGTCGCCGCCCAGCGCTGCGGGCAGCGTGCGATCGGCCGGCCGCTTCTCGAGCGGTGCTGCGGCGCGGAGTTGCTTTTCCTGCGTGTTGTCGAGCGCCGCGGCCGGAAGGCCGGCTTCGCTCACGAGCGGTTCCATGCGGACTCCTTTGGTTTTGAGCACAACCGCGGCGAGCTGTCGGGTTCCCTCGCCCCGGGCAAGGATGGGAAACGCCCCGCCGTCCGGGGGAATCGTCACCCGCAGGTCGATGCGTTGTGCAACCGCGAGCTGGAAGAAGTCTCCGCGCAACGGCTCGACCGCCTTGCCATCGACGGCGAGCAGCTCCGCATCCAGATCGCCGGTGTCGATCAGGAAATCCGTGGCGGACGACGCCGCCACGATGCGCAGCAGGACAGTTTCGCCCGGCTCGACCTCGAATACCTCGGGATCGTCGATCGTGCGACGGTTTGCGAGGAGGGCGTCGTAGTGGACATCGATGTCGGCCGCCGGACGTTCGACGATGGACTTCGTGAAGCGGCCGTCCTTCCATACCTGAGCGATCTGCCGGACCGGCTTGTCCATTTTGCCGGTGTCCATTGCTGGCATGGGTGACGGGCTTTTCAGCTCTTCGAGGATTTTCTCCGGCGGGGTGAAGGAAAAATCGGAAAGCATCACGACGAACTGCCGGTTGGCCTTCGCGCGTTCGGCGTCGTTCCAGATGATGAGCGGCGCTGCATTCAGGAACTGTTCCTGAAGCCCGTAGTGGGAATGCATCCAGTAGGTGCCACTCTGCACGAGCGGGAAGTCATAGTTCATGGAAGCGCCGGGAGGGATCGGATCCTGCGTCACCCATGGAACGCCATCCTGGAGGTTGGGCAGGATCAGCCCGTGCCAGTGAATGGCGGTGGGGACGTTCAATTCGTTCACGACCTCGACGTGGAAGCCGTCCTTCTGCTCGGGAGAATATCCCGACCCTCCCTCCTCCTGCACGATGGCCATAACGGTTGCCTCCCTGCCGAGCACCGTGATCGGCGCCTCGCGGACGAAGAGTTTCGTGCGCTCGGCTGCAACGGCGAACATCGGGACAATCAAAGCTCCGAAAAGGACGCCCCGGAAAATTCGCGCAGGGCGGGAAAATATCGGGTCCATGAACGAACCCTATGCAGGCAGGCGCGAGATCTTGAATGGAAAATGTCCCGTGACTTCCTCCGCGCTGCGTCCGGCGAAGGGGGCTCGATGACAGGGTGTTCTCAAAATCTCCGTGCCCTTCGCGGACGCTGTGGTTGAATTTTGGCGTGTCGAAGAAGATCCCCGTTTCACAGTCGCAGCAGCCGCTGTCGGTGAACCCATTTCAGGCGCTGGACATCGGCCCTCTTCCGCCCGGCCCCGAGCTTTCGAAGCCCGAGATTCAGGAACCCAGGAAGCCAAAAGGGCGGGTGGTGCTTCGGAGGGAAAAGGCGCAACGTGGAGGGAAAACGGTCGTCGTGGTGAGTGACTTCGCGGCCCAATTTTCCGACGCCGATCTCGAGGATCTTGCACGGCGTGCGAAGAAGGCCTGTGGATGCGGCGGAACCGTCTCGGGGCGGGAAATCGAGATGCAGGGTGACGATCCGGCGCGTGTGCGGCGGTTCTTCGAAACGGAAGGATTCCGGGTCGCAGGTGTTTGAAACAACCTGGCGCCGGGCTTTCGGACTGGCGGCCGGATGTGCTTCGTGATTTTCGTGGCGTGGTGAATCGCAGGATCGATTTCGTAGTGGCGGGAACCCAGAAGGGTGGGACGTCCGCACTTGCCCGGTTTCTCCGCATGCATCCGCAGATTTGCATGGCATCGACGAAGGAACTGCATTTCTTCGACGACGACCGGCTGTTTGCCAGCGGAGAGCCGGATTACGAAATTTACCACGCGCAGTTTTCGCCGACCCCGTCCGCGCGGGTGCTGGGTGAGGCCACCCCGGTTTACATGTATTGGAAGCCGGCTGCAGCGCGGATGCGTGCCTACAACCCGGCGCTGAAGCTGATTGTCATCCTGCGCAATCCAATCGATCGCGCGTGGTCGCACTGGAAAATGACGACGCGTCGCGGCGAGGAGTCGCTGGATTTCTCGACGGCGATCCGCACGGAGGACGAACGTTGTCGCGAAGCCGCGCCGGCGCAGCACCGGTTCTACTCGTATATCGATCGCGGCCGCTACGCGTCGCAACTGCGCCGGTTGAGGGAGTTCTTTCCGGAGGAACAAATCCTGGTCCTTCGTAACGAAGAGCTGCGGGCTGACGCGCAGGTTGTGATGGACCGGGTGAGCGGATTCCTTGGAGTGGATCCGGCGCCCGTCCGGCAGAGGCCGCTGAGATCGAGCGAGGATGGCACCGCGATGTCCGCGGCGGATCGGGAGTTTCTTGCGCAGGCGTTTTCCGCGGAACTTGATGCGCTCGAGGAAATGCTCGGGTGGGATTGCTCCGGCTGGCGGCGATGAGAAAGCCGTTGCGTTTTGCGGTCGTCGCCGGAACGTGAAGGATGCCGAAGGTTCGACTGTGGATTCTTGCTGCCGTGACGTCCGGCGTAATGGGCGCGGCGATGGCGACCACGCTCGTGCCGATGACGCTCGATGAGCAGATTGGTGAAGCGGAGCAGATCTTCCGTGGCCGGGTCGCCAAGATGCAGGCCGTGGAGGAGGCGGTTGGTGGAGGAAGACGGATCGTCACCCGGGTCCAGTTCGCGCCGGTTGCGATCTACAAGGGAGACGTGCCCTCGCCGATCGAGCTCACGTTTCTCGGCGGCCGGGTCGGCGACACGGAAATGCGCGTCGATGGGATGCCGCAGTTCGAGGTGGGTGGGGAATATGTGATCTTCGTGTCCGCGGACAAACAGCGGGCGTGTCCGGTGGTCGGCTGGACGCAGGGAACGCTGCCGGTCGATCCGGCGACCGGTGTGGTGCAGCTTTCCAAGCCGGTGGCGGAGGGATTGCGTGGGTCGCAGACGGCGGCGGCGGCAGCAGCCGTGGCAGGGGAGCTGCAGGTGACGGAGTTCGAAGCCGCGCTGCGCGAGCGAATCCGGGAGGCCGGCAAACCATGACGCGCCGCTCAGTCGCGATCGCCGGAGCGTTTGCGCTTTCATGCGTGGGAGGAGCGCTGGGCTATGTGTTTCTCGGTCCGGTTTTGGATGAGGACCGCGTCGTGATGCATCTGCAGCTCGGGGATTCCGGAGGAAGGCTGATGGACGGTTCTCCATCGTGGAATACCGCTGCGGAGAGTGCGCTCGCCATCTGGAATGCCTATATCCGGCGGCCGCAATTCGCCGTCGTTCGCGACTCGACCGCCCCGATTCAGCAAGGCAATCGCATCAACAACGTTTTCTTCAGCAGCCATGTCTATGGCACCGGCTTCGGTGGTGCGGTGGCGATCACCACGGAATGGAGCTCGCGCGGCATCCGCAAGGAAGGCGACGTGATTTTCAACACCGATTACGCATGGAATTCCTATCGCGGTCCGCTGCGCCGCGCAGCGTCCGGCGGGACGCTTTACGATCTCCGACGCGTTGCGCTTCACGAATTCGGGCATGTGCTCGGACTCGATCATCCGGACGAAGCGGGACAAATCGTGAATGCGATCATGAACAGTCGCGTTTCGAATCTCGACGATGTGGCCTTGGATGACATCGCTGGTGCTCAGGCACTTTATGGTGTGCGTGGTGGAGGAGGCGCGCTTGCCGCGTTTACCAAACCGCGAAAGGCGAAGATATCCACCTCGCGGAACCGGCTTGTCTTCCGGGGAACGGCCAGGCCGCGTGTCGAGGCGGTGTATCTGAAGAACAACCGGATTCCTCGCCGGTTCTTCCTCGCTCTCGGCACGGGGCGGTGGAGGGCCAACCTGAGACTGAAACCGGGCGTCAACCGTATCATCCTTCAGGTTGATGACGGCGTTCGCATTCGCAAGATCGGGCGCGTCGTCGTTACCCGGCGCCGATAGGCGGCAGTGTCGTTCTTCATTTTTTATTGAAACGACTGAAGTTTTCGGCGCAAGTTGTTGCCGATGTTGCATAATTCGCGGCCCGCGGTGGCAAAAAATGGGCTCGGGCCCATCGAGATGGAGGCCATCGAGATGTTCATCAACTTCTTCCGGCTTCTGGGGTTGCCCAAATCGATCGGGGAAATTTACGGGCTGCTGTTCGTTTCGCCCAAGCCGCTGACGATGGACGAGTTGATTCAGCGGCTGGATATCAGTCTCGGTGCGGCCAGCCAGGGCCTGAAGACGTTGCGCTCGGTGGGTGCGGTGAAGGCGGTTTACAGTCCGGGCGAGCGGAAGGACCGGTTTGTGGCTGATCTGGAACTCAGCCGGTTTGCGTCATCTTTCATCAAGGAGCAACTGCTTCCGAAGATCGAACAAGCCTCCGCCCGGGTGAAGCGGATGGAGGCGGCGTTGGGGGATTTGCCGGAGGAGGAACGTGCGGAGACGGCGCAGCGCATCGACGAACTGCGCCGGTGGCTCGACCGCGGCAGTTCCATGCTGCCCATGGCCCTCAAGCTCCTCCGAATCGCCTGAGCGCGGAAAAATTTGCCGAATTGCCGGCCCAAAAAACACGAAAACCTGATGAAAAGGTCCCGAAATCTACCGGCTGACCAAGGGCGGCAGCATGCCTTCGACCGGTCTCGAGAATGATTCGATGAGCGAGAACCTTTCGAAATACGGATTTGTCCGCGTCGCGGTGTGCGCGCCCGAACTGCATGTCGGCGACGTGGCGGCGAATGTCGCGGCGACCGTCGCGGCGATCGAGTCGATGACCGCAGAAGGGGTGGATCTGGCGGTTTTTCCGGAGCTTGGATTGACCGGATACACCTGTGCGGACCTGTTTTATCAGGAGGCGTTGCTTGCTGCCGCGCGCGAGGGATTGGACACCGTCGCCGCCGCAGCCGCGAAGGCGGGCATGGGCGTTGTGGTCGGACTGCCGTTGCGAATCGAAAGCCGCATCTACAACTGCGCTGCCGTGATTGGCGCGGACGGCCTCGCGGGAGTGGTTCCGAAGGCGTGCCTGCCCACGACCGGCGAGTATTACGAGGAGCGCTGGTTTGCGAGAGCTTCGGCGCTGAACGTAGGCACGACCGAGATCGGCGGGCGAAGCATCCCAATCGGCACGGATTTGATTTTTGAATCGCCGGACGACTCCCGGCTGCGGCTCGGTGTCGAAATTTGCGAGGATCTCTGGGGTGCCCAGCCGCCGAGCGGAGCGCTCGCGCTCGCCGGGGCGACGCTTCTCGTGAACCCATCCGCCAGCAACGAGATTCTCGGCAAGGCACCCTATCGACGCGAACTCGTGCGCCAGCAGAGCGCCCGCTGCCTTGCCGCCTACATCTACGCAGCGGCAGGTCCTGGCGAATCCACGACGGATGTCGTGTTCTCGGGGCATGGTCTCATCGCGGAATGCGGCGCGATGCTCGCAGAGTCCGGGCGGTTTCAATTTTCGACCACATGGGCTTTCGCGGACGTCGATCTCGACCGCATCGCGACGTATCGCGCAACGAACAGCACATTTTCCGCGGAATCCACCGGCCGCAGCTGGCGGCGCGTGCCGGTGCGGGTGGGTGGCCGCGCCACCGCACCGGTGCGGCGCAAGTTGTCGGCGCATCCGTTCATTCCCGACGATGCGGCGCGACGGGCGGAAAACTGTCGGGAAATCTTCGCGATCCAGTCCACCGGTCTCGCAAAGCGCCTTCGCCATACAAAATCAAAGAAACTGGTGATCGGGGTGTCCGGCGGCCTCGACTCCACGCTCGCCCTGCTCGTGGGGGTGCGCGCGATGGAGGCGATGAACCGCACGGCGGCGGACATCGAGGCGGTCGTGATGCCCGGCCCGGGAAGCACCGGCCGGACGCAGTCGAACGCCGAAAAACTCGCCACGGCCCTCGGCGCGAGCTGTCGCGTGATTCCGATCGGTCCAGCGGTCGAGCAGCACCTTGCGGACATCGGACATCCGAAGGATCTGCATGACGTCACCTTCGAAAACGCGCAGGCCCGCGAACGCACGCAGATCCTGATGGATGTCGCCAACCAGACCGGCGGCATCGTGCTTGGCACCGGTGACCTTTCCGAGCTGGCACTCGGCTGGTGCACGTTCAATGGCGACCACATGTCGATGTATCATGTGAACGCAGGGGTTCCCAAGACGCTCGTCCGGCACCTCGTGACATGGTGCGCGGAGGAGGAGTTTTCCGGAGAGGTTTCGAACCTTCTCCATGACATCGTCGATACGCCGATCAGCCCCGAGCTGCTGCCTCTCGCGGCGGATGCGTCGCTCGTTCAGAAAACCGAGGACGCCGTTGGTCCCTACGAGCTGCACGATTTCTTTCTCTTCCATGCGGTGCGTCATCATTTCCGGCCGGCGAAGGTATTTCTCCTGGCGCGGCAGGCATTCGAGGGCAGATACGACGCCGCGGAAGTCAAACGTGTGTTGCGGATCTTTTACTCCCGGTTTTTCGCCAGTCAGTTCAAGCGGTCCGCCATGCCGGACGGCCCGAAGGTCGGCACGGTTGCGCTTTCTCCGCGCGGAGACTGGCGGATGCCGAGCGACGCCGTCGCGGCGTTGTGGCTCGCGGAGTGCGATTCGCTTTGAATCGAGGAGTTCGTTTTGTTGAGTTCGGCGTTTCCTGAATGAGTATCGAGAGCGGTCATCACGAAGTGGCGGTTTATGGTGCGCGCAGCACCTTTTCCACGCCGCGGCAGTTTTTGCGCGACCTGTGGCGCGATGTGCGCGGCAGCCGGAAGCTGGCGTTCATGCTCGCGTTCCGCGACCTCAAGGCCCAATACCGGCAGTCGATTCTCGGCCCATTGTGGCTCGTGATCCCGCCGATCGCATGGACGGTGGGACTCACCGTCCTCAAGGACAACAAGCTCGCGAGCATTGGCGACCTCAGCGAAAATCCGGACAAAAACCCCGCCTATCTTCTGATCAGCATGGCTTTGTGGCAGATGTTCACCGAGTCCCTGAGAGGGCCGATGCAGGCCCTGCAGATGAATCGTGGCATTCTCACGAAGGTGCGGTTTCCGCGCGAAGCCGTGATCGTTGCCGACACGATCAAACTGCTTGTTGCCGTTGCCATCCAGATGGCCCTGATTGCCGTGGCGGCGGTCTTTTACCAGCTGCCGGTGACGGCGACCGTGTTCGCGTTTCCGCTGGCAGTTGCTGCTTTGATTCTTCTCGGAACCACCGCGGGACTTCTCATTGCGCCCATCGGCCTTCTCTACAAGGACATTGGCAACTCGATGCAATATGTCTTCCTGGCGGGTCTGGCGGTCACCCCCGTGTTTTTCGAAATGTCCGAGCTGGCGCCGGGTGGGTTTTACGCGGCGTTCGTGAAGATCAATCCCGTTGCACCGCTGCTCGTAACCGCCCGCGAACTGGCGACAGGGCAGGCGCTGACGATGCTGCCGCAGTTCGGAATCGTCGTGGGACTCACAGTGGTGCTGCTGTTTGTGGCGCTGGCGCTGTTGCGTGCGTCGATGCCGATCGTCATCGAAAGGTGGAGCGCTTGAGATGAGCATCGAAGTCGTCGAACCCGCTGTCGAAACTCCGGCGGAAGATCCCGCGTCGTCGCCGATCGCGCTCGAGGCGCGCGGCATTTCAAAGCGATTCTGCCGCGACCTGAAGCGTTCCCTGCTTTACGGAGTCCAGGACATCTGCCGGGAGCTGATGGGCAAGCCCGTGCGCACCGGCGAGCTGAAACCGCACGAGTTCTGGGCGCTCGAGCATGTCGATATTCAGGTGCCGCGTGGCGCGGCGCTGGGCCTTGTCGGAATCAACGGCTGCGGCAAGACGACGCTCATGCGCATTCTTTCCGGCCTGATCAAACCGACGACCGGCGAGGTGACCGTGCGCGGCCGGCTGGCGCCGCTTCTTGCCCTCGGAGCCGGATTCAACTCCATCCTCACCGGGCGCGAGAACATCTACACGAACATGACGATCCTCGGGCTCACGCGCGAGGAAATCGACGAACGGTTTGATTCCGTCGTGGAGTTTTCCGAGGTTGGTTATGCACTCGACGCGCCGGTGCAGAACTTCAGCTCGGGAATGGTTGCGCGGCTTGGGTTCGCGTGTGCGATTCACACCCAGCCCGACATCCTGCTGCTCGACGAAGTGCTGGCCGTGGGCGATCTGCGCTTCCGCCAGAAGTGCATCGACGCAATCCACCGCATCCGCAAGACGGGAACGTCGTTCCTTGTCGTTCACCATTCGCCGGACATCCTCGGCGCCCTTTGCGACCAGGCGATCTACCTCGTGAAGGGGCGCGTCGAGATGCAGGGAGATTCGAAGGACGTCCTTGCGCGCTATGCCGACGATGTCCGCCGGAAGGGGACGACCGTGCAGGGTGCAAGCCGGGAAACCACCGACGCGCTTGGATTTCACATCGATCCCGACATCGAGAGCGAGAACGGCCGGTTCCTTTCGGTTTCCGTGCGCGGCACCGGCCCTTCCGCGGAGGATGGTGTTGTCTGGAACGAGGAACCTGCGGAGATCTCCTTTACGCTCAAGGTCGAGGAAACGCTCCGGAAGATGAACATCCAGATCGAGATGATGAAACTGCCGACGTTTGAGACGCTGGCGCAATCGTCGACCGAGGTCGTGATGGCGAAGTTCAGTGCGAAGCGCGAGGCGGGCCGCATGGTCGACGTCAAACCGGGCCAATACGAGTTCCGCGTCACGCTGCCGTGGCTGGCGCTCGTGCCCGGCACCTACCAGATCCGCGTGTCGGCTTACATGAAGCGCATCCTTGTGGCGCGTTCGCGAAGCGACCGCTTCGAGATTCGTCCGAAGGACGAGACCGGACTCGACAATCCATTTTTTCAACCGCGCCAATGGACGCTCGACAGTCGCATTACCGCCCGGAAGCCGGCGCCTTCCGACGAGGATGACGAAGACGAGCAGTCGCTCTACGAATGAAGAATCCCGCCACCCACATTCCTGCGGGCGAAGAGTCGCGCATCAGCCGGTTCCTGAATTCGCAGATCGACCGCGTCTTCCAGACCTGCCTGAACCACCTGCCGCAGCGCATGGGAAATCTGCGGCAGTATCCGCCGACGCAGATCCGGCAGGAGGTGCTCGATCCCGGCGATTTCACCGGACGCTATCCCTCGATCGCCATCGTGACTCCCACATTCAATCAGGGGCGATTCATCGAGCGCACCGTGCGCAGTGTGATGGACCAGGCCTATCCCGCGTTGAACTACGCGATCTATGACGGTGCGTCGAAGGACGATACGGTCTCAATCATCCAGCGCCTGGCGGCGGAATACGATTTCAAGTGGCTCTCGGAGCCGGACAACGGCCAGGCAGATGCGATCAACAAGGCATTCAGTATGGTCGACGGCGAGATCATGGGCTGGCTGAATTCGGACGACCTGCTCATGCCACGTGCACTGTTGTTCGTCGGAGCCTTCTTCGACCAGCATCCCGATGTCGACGTGATCTACGGTCACCGCCTGCTCATCAATGAGAACGACATGGAGATCGGGCGCTGGATCACGCCGCCATACCATGCCGACGCCCTTACGTATTTCGATTACGTGCCGCAGGAGACGCTTTTCTGGCGGCGCAGCATTTGGGAAAAGGCGGGTGGCAAACTGAATGTCGATTTTCATTTCGCGCTCGACTGGGACCTGCTCCAGCGGTTCCGCAAGGCTGGCGCGAAGATCGTGCGCGTCCCGCGGTTTCTGGGTTGCTTCCGGGTGCATCCCGAGCAGAAAACGTCGGCGAAGATGGCCGACGTTGGGAAGACAGAGATGAGCTGGCTGCGTCCGGATTTTGCCGCAAATCCACGTGAGAAGCGCCGGATGACCCGTCTCTATTTTGCCGAGCAATTTCGTGCCCAGATCAGCGGGGTGCTTCTGCGTTTGGGCGTGCGCGCGACATGGGTGTAGCAACGATGAACCAGACCTCTTCTTTGGACAGCGCGCGGGAGCCGGCGTTGATCTATCACGCAATCACCGGCATCGAGGGCCGCGAGCTTACGGGTTTCCTCCATCGCGTGTTCGTGGTGGTTCAGGACGAAAACTACGAACTGGGCGGGCTGCCGACGCGTCCGCAGGAAATTCACCCGATCGATCCGCACACGCTTTCCGCGATCAAACTTTTCACGTTTCGAGGGCACGGCCTTCCGCGCGAGGTGACCCTGCGCGGAACGTATCCGGAATTTTTTCAGGATCCCCGATTCCTTGTGATGACGTTCATTGCCGATCCGCTTCGCTCCGCCGCGCATGCCTATGGCTGGTATGCGGCGCAGGATGACGGCCGGCCCAAGATGTCCTTCGCCGAGTTTTTGCGCGGGAGAAAGCCGAACCTGTATGCCGACGCGCTGCAGTGCCGCTGGTGGAACTGGCGCTCCGTTCTCGGGAAATACTTCTTCCTCGGCGTCCACGAAGAATCGGTGAAAAGCCTCGCCGTGCTGGGACCGAAGATCGAACGGGAGTTTGCCCGCAGGGCGCAGACGCCGAATGTCGCGCGCGCGCGGTATTTTCTGGGCAGGTATCTCGCAAATCCGGAAACCGCGGATGCGGAGGCCTCGGTGGAGATCGATGCTCGCGTTCGGGATCTTTCTGCCGGTGAAGTCGAAGCGTTTCGCAGGCGGAACCGGCTCGATTACCGGATTTATGAATACGCGCGCCGGCAACTCGACCGGGACGCGCAGGCGACGGCGGAAATGGAAATGGCGGCGGCATGAACAACGATCCGGTTCTGGTTTTCAATCACATACCCAAGTGTTACGGGCAGAGTCTGCGCGTGTATTTCCGCGCGTTCATGGCGACACACACCGACTACGAGGCGGGCTTCGCATGTGCGGAGGACCACCGCCGGTTCGCCTACGATGTCTCGACGCTCGCGGCGGATGACCTGTTGATCGGGCATTTCACGTCGAGCACGATGAATCTCGACGAGCGCTATCCCGAAGTGCTCTCCAATCCGAGATTCCGGCTTTTCACCTTCGTGCGCGACCCGCTGGACCGGCAGATTTCCCAATACTATTACTCGTTCCGTTCCGGGCGGAACCGCAAGGGTGTGACCATGGAGGAGCATCCGCTCGCGAAGGTTCTCTCGACAGCGAGCAACTCGATCGCCGGAGCGTTCCCGTGCAACGAGGAGAACTGTGAGGAGATGCTGTCGCGGTATTTCTTCGTTGGAGTCACCGACCGCGTTCAGGAGTCGATGCGGGTCCTCGTGGAACGCATCTGGCGCATCTACTCGGAGGCGCCACGCACCCGGGCGGTGGAGCGAATGCTCAGCTCGCTCGAAAAGGTTCGGAACCGGGGATTGCCGCACGAGAACCGCGCGAAGCGCGACACCCAGGCTGATGCCGTGTCCGCCGAGGTGCTGGAAACCTTCCGCCGGAACAACGTTGTGGACTACAAGATCTATCAGATTGCCCAACGCCGCCTCGACGCCGATCTGGCGGAGCTGGGCCTCGCTTGACTGACATACGCATGGGATTCCCCGTTTACATTTATCAGCACGTTCCCAAATGCGGCGGCACGTCGTTTCGCACGGCCTGTCGCTTGTTCTTTACGGAGGTGCACGAAGTGCCTCCCAAAAAGGACGATCCGGAGGCATGGGAGGCGTTCCGTCGCAACAAGGTCGACTTCGCGACGTTGGGGCCGGACACGATCATTACCGGCCATTTGATCCACGACGGCGTGCGTCCGCGTGAGCGTTACGCGCAGGAGATCGCCGGCGCAGACGTGAAAATTCTGACCGTCCTGCGGGAGCCGCTGTCGCGCATGGTCTCCGGATACGCCTATGCGACGCAGCTCGGAAAAAATCTTCCCGTGACGCTCGATCAGCGGTTGCGCAAGGCGAAGAATCCGATGAGCCGCTATCTGGGTTTTGATGGAACGGATGCCGGGACGTTTCTCAAATCCTTCTTTCTGGTCGGCCTTACCGAGCATCTGCAGGCGACGGTTGATCTCCTTGCGAAATCGATCGGAAAGGAGTCCGTCGAGGTGCCCCGGGTGAATGTGTCGAAGGATCGCGCGAAGCTGGAGGTGAGTCCGGAGACGGCGGCGGTGTTTCGCGCGAACAACGCCCGGGACTACGAGCTTTACGAAACGGCGGTTCGCATCTTCCGGGAGCGATGCCGCGAGGAACTCGGTCGCGAAGTCTGAAGCCGGAGCACATCCAATGAGTGTCTTTTACATCTACCAGCACGTCCCGAAATGCGGAGGGAAGTCCTTCCGCCAGGCGTGCAGGAATTATTTTCATCTCGTCGTTGAACGACCGCCGCAGGTGGCTGACACCGGGAAATGGGAAGCCTTCCTTCGGGAGAAGGTGGATTTCGATGCGCTTCCCGAGGACACGATGATTTGCGGTCATCTGATCAAGGATGGCATCCGTCCGCGCGAGCGCTACGCGGAGGAGTTTGCGCGGCATGACGTGCGCGTGGTGACCGTCCTGCGTGAACCTCGTGAACGGGCGATTTCGTCCTATTTCTTCGCCAGGCAGCAGGGCAAGCCGTTCGAAGGAACGGTGGATGACCGCCTCGCCAGCATGAAGAACCCGATGGCGAAATTCCTCGGATTCAAAGGCGGCGACGCGGACGCCTTCCTTCGCGAATATTTCTTCGTCGGAGTGACGGAGCACATGCAGAAGTCGCTCGATCTCTTTGCGCATCTTCTCGGTCGCGACCGCATCGAGGCTCCGCGGGTGAACGTGACGAAGGTGAAGGAGAACAAGGTCCGGCCCGAGACCATCGAGCTTTTCGAGAAGAACAACGATCTCGACTATGCGCTGTATCGCGGGGCCGTGAAGCTTTTGCGGGAGCGCTGCCTTGCCGAGCTCGGAGTTTCCATCGACTGATCACCGGGCTTGCGCGAATCCGCGCATTCCATGAACCGTCGCGTGAACCCCTGCTCGGGCATCCTGTGGATCCGCACGCCCGGAGTCGCGGCGCTGCCGCTGACGCACATGCTGCGAGCCGTCTTCTGCTTCCGCGAGGATGTGCCTGCGGCTGCAGGACAGACGATGGCTGCGGTGCCTGAAGAGTGGATTGGCCCGGGATGTGTGCTGGCGGGATGTTTTGTCGACGCGACGGCACTGCCGCGTCGCTATCCAATCCTTGCCCGGGATCCTCGATTATTCCGCCTCACCGCGGTGGCGGAACCCGCCGAAGTCGAGGCCGCGGTTTACCGCCACCTGGTGGAGCAGGATCCGGAGCTGCCTGCGAGGCGGCCGCGGATGTTCGGTTCCCTGGAGGCCTTTCTCGATTCGAGATCGGAGCCGCTTACCACGGGGCTTGGCGCGGCGTTCCGGCGACGGAAGGCGGATGTTTCGATGTTCGATGCCATCGTGGTCGAGGAATCGATGGAGGAGTCGCTTCGCGCTCTGGCACGTCTGCTGAGGGAACGGTTTTCGCCGGGTTCGCGGGAAGATTGCCTGCTTGCCCGGGCCTGTGAATTGGAAGAATCGCTCGTGACGGCATTCGGTGATCGGACAACATCGGATCCACTCCCGGAGGAGTTGCATCGTCGCTATCGGGCGCGCAACCCGCGTGATGCGCGATTTTACGAAGCGGCCCGTCAGCGCATGGGCCGCGCGGGGCGCCCTCGATTTTCCCTGCGCCGTCCACGCGCGTTTGGAGGAAGCAGCGATCCGGTATTCGTCTTCAACCACCTTCCGAAATGTTACGGAACCAGTCTGCGCGTGTGGCTGCAGACGGCGTTCGGCTCGCTCGAGGATCACACGGAATTTCTCGGCACCACGAATCCCGTGGCGGACAAGCCCGCGGCGATCGACACGCTCGCTGCGGACACCGTGCTCTGCGGTCATTTTTGTGACGGTGTGTATCGGCTTCCGACCCGCTATCCCGGGGCATGGAAGGAAGGCAGCCGGTTTCACTTTTTCACATTTGTCCGCGATCCTCTCGGCATGGCGATGTCCGACTACCTGCACGTGATCCGCCACGATCCGAAGCGGGCCGCCGGACAACCGGAGGTGTATGCTTCGCTGGAAACCTTCCTCCTCGCGCAGAACAACCCGCTCGCATTCCGCCTGGGCTGTGGCGAATCGGACTGGTCCTGTGTGATGGAGCGCTATTTTTTTGTCGGAGTCACCGAGCGGCTCGACGAAAGCCTGCGCGGACTCATCGTTGGAATGCGAAGGATTCTGGCCGCCGCTCCGCTTACACGATCGGTCCAACGTGCGCTCGCCGCGCTGGACGTCCTTGGGAGGGAGCCTCTCCCGCACGCCAATGCTGGGAGTTCGCCCGATTGCGAAGTTTCCGACGGGACGCTTCGCCGCTTCCGCGAGCAGAACGCACTCGATTACAAGATATACCATCACGCCCTGAAGACCCTGGGCGGAGCCTCATCATGAGTTCCAGTTTTCCGACGATTTCCATCGTCACGCCGTCCTACAACCAGAAGCAATTTCTCGAGTCCACGATCCGCAGCGTGCTGGGTGATGGATCCGAGCCCGTGGAATACGTGGTGGTGGACGGCGGGTCCACCGATGGTAGCGCGGAGATCGTGGAGCGTTATGCCGATCGTCTCGCGTGGTGGTGCAGTGAACCGGATGGCGGACAATACCAGGCGATCAACAAAGGGTTCGAGCGCACCAGCGGCGAGGTGATGGGCTGGTTGAACTCCTCGGACATCTACCTTCCGTGGACGATCGGAACGGTGCGGCGAATCTTCGCGGAGTTTCCCGAGGTGGACTGGATCTGCTCCCTCTCGAAATGCTGCATCGAGGAGGACGGCACGTTTCGCGGGATGCAGGAAGTGAAGGGCTATTCGCGCAATGCCTTCGTTTCCGGCCTGCACGGGAGCGAGACGACATTCGATTTCATCCAGCAGGAGACGTGTTTCTGGAGACGGAGTCTTTGGGACAGGATCGGCGGCGCGATCAAGGACACCTACAAGTTTGCCGGGGATTTTCACCTCTGGTCCGAGTTTTTCGACCATGCCTGCCTAACCGGCGTGAAACTGCCACTCGCGGCATTCCGCTTTCACGGCGAGCAACGGAGCGCCGTCTCGAAATATCTCGTCGAGGTCGGAGACGTGTTGCGCGAGATGGGTGCGCGTCCCGAACCTGCGCATCACCGCTGGACGCGAAACATCGTGCTCTCGTTCGATCGTGGTGACGAAGCTGACGAGTCCCGTCACGCCTGTCGTTACAAGCTCTTCACCGGCGAGAAGGACGGCCATCTTTTCGACGAAAACGCAGGAAAGGCCGCCGATCTCGAAAAGGAAAAGGTCATTCACGATCTCGCCGCCGCCTGCGAGGAACGGCTGGCCATCATCGAGAAACTCCGGGAGCAGGCAACCTTCCGCTATCAACTGCGCAAGGAATTGAGCGGATTTTTGCGCAAATGGTCCTTCGGACTGATCAAGTAATTCCTCATGCCGAAAGAGCCCTACCTCTCCCTCGTTGCCACGAGTCGCAATGACAACCACGGCGGCAACACGCTGTATCGCACCCAGATTTTCGTCGACAGCTTCCTCGAGCAATGCGCGAGGCATCAGCTTCCCGCGGAACTGATCCTCGTGGAATGGAATCCGCCCGCCGACCGGCAACCGCTCGCGGAGATCATTCGATGGGACCGGCAAAACGAATGGGTGACCTGTCGCGTGATCACGGTGCCGCCGGAGTTGCACCAGCGCATCCACTACGGAAGCGTCCTGCCTCTCTTCCAGATGATCGCGAAGAATGTCGGGATTCGACGTGCACGCGGGGAGTTCGTGCTGGCGACGAACATCGATATCATCCTGTCGGAGGAACTTGTCGCGTTCATCGCAGGCCGGAACCTCGACCCCTCACGAACCTATCGCTGCGATCGTTTCGACGTGGATTCGAGCATCCCGGACACGGTGTCCCTGGATGAGAAGCTCGAGTTTGCGTGGACCCATCTCGTTCGAAAGAACCGCCGGCTCAAGCCGGACGAGCTTGTCGAAATGCAGCAACGGGAGGAGCCGGTTGAAAAACTTGCGGCTTTTCATCAGGCCACGGGACACTTTGACGTGGAGACCACGGGCGGCGTCACGGCCGTGGTTGCGAAGGACTCCGTCCCCGCGCACTGGCTGCATCTCGATGCCTGCGGGGACTTCACGCTGCTGCATCGGGACGGGTGGGCGGCGATTCATGGATACCCGGAGCTGGAGACCTTTTCCCTGCACATCGATTCCCTCGGGGTGCAGTGCGCGCACTGGGCGGGATTCCGCGAGACCGCGCTGCTTCCAAGCGCCGTGTGCTTTCACATCGAGCATGCACTCGGCTCGGGATACGTGAGGGAAAACGCCACGCCCATGTATGAGAGGCTGCGTGCGCAGGGTATCAACTGGCTGGACTACGAGGTGGTGGAGCCCCTGTTCGTCGAGATGGCCGAGACGAAGCGGGCGATCGACTTCAACGATGAGAGCTGGGGAATCCGCGACTGGTCGATGCAGGAAACGCTTTGCGAAGCGGGAGGGCTGACCGTCGTGCCCGCGGCGCCTTCCGCCCCGCTGAAACAGGTGACGGCCGTCCGGTCGCAGTTTCGTTCGGAGCGATTCGCCTGCGACCTGTATCGACGCACGATCGCACGGAAGGAGGAAATCATCCGGATGGCGGTGACGGCTCACGACGAGGCTCTGAAAGGGATGAACGCCTTCCGGGAGGCGAATGAGAGCGCGCAGACGCAGCTGAAAGAGCTCGCTGCGGCGCACTCCAAGGCTCTGGAAACCATCGAGGAATTTCGCGCGAAAATCGTCGCCACCCGCGGGCGGCTGCAGCGATATCAGCGAGTTTTCGGCTGGCTGGAGCGATTCGGCTTCTTTAAGTAGGAGTGCTCGCCGCATACCCCTTTTCTTCGATGTCCCAAGCTCCTGCAGATCTTTCCGCCGTTCGCGACTACTGGAATCGCCGTCCGTGCAACATCCGCCACTCCACGGCGGAGGTGGGCACGCGCGAGTATTTCGACCAGGTCGAAGCGCGCAAATACATGGTGGAGCCGCACATTCCAGGGTTTGCGGAGTTCGACCGATGGAAGGGAAAGCGCGTGCTCGAAATAGGCTGCGGATTGGGCACGGACGCGACGAACTTTGCACGTGCCGGCGCGGATTACACCGGCCTGGAACTCTCCAGCGCGTCGCTCGATCTCACGAAGAAGCGATTCGAAACATTCGGACTGAAGGGGACGTTCCATCTCGGAAACGCGGAGGAACTCACCGAGATCGTGCCGGCACAGAAGTTTGATCTGGTCTACTCATTCGGCGTCATCCACCACACCCCTCACCCGGAGCGGGTGATTGAGGCGGTGAAGGCCTACCTCAGGCCGGAGTCGGAGTTTCGACTCATGCTTTACGCGAAGAACTCGTGGAAGAATGCGATGATCGCCGCCGGTCTCGACCAGCCCGAGGCCCAGAGCGGCTGTCCGATTGCGTTCACCTATACGCCCGACGAGGTCCGCGACCTGATGAAGGGCTACGATGTCTTCCAGATCGAGCAGGACCACATCTTCCCCTACGTTGTGGAGAAGTATGTGAAATACGAATACGAGTTTCAGCCCTGGTTCGCCGCGATGCCCAAGGAAATGTTCCGCGCCCTCGAAAAGCAGCTCGGCTGGCACCTGTTGATCCGTGCGAGGCTCGCCGGCTGACCTGATGAGCGACGGCCATCCTGTTTTTTCCCGTTTTCCGGGCTATTCCGGCGAGGCTCTGGAGGACTGCCAGGCCGACTTTGTTGGAACGCAGACGCACCGCAAGTGCCTGCCGGGTGAGTTCCGGCCGGGAGCCACGATGCAGGGCGGTCCTGCACGGGACGAAGAGTATTTCGAATGGATCGACATCCTCGAGTCGGTGGTGGCTGCCCGCGACCGCTATACGATGATCGAGATCGGTGCAGGCTACGGCCGATGGGCGTGCAGAGCCGCGCTCGCAGCGAAGGCGATGAATATCCCGGCCGTTCATGTCGCGGCGGTCGAGGCGGAACCTCTACATCTCGAGTGGCTCGACGAGCACTTCCGGCGCAACGGATTGTCTGAAGCGGAATTTCGAATCTACCCGTTTGCGGTCGCTGCGAAACCGGGCAAGACGATGTTCATGATCAACAAGCCGGGGGAGAGTCCGGAGGAAATGGCGCGCCAATGGTATGGCCAGTCGCTGGCCACCAAAAAGGCCGTGCTGAAGCCCGTGAAATCTCCTGACTATTGCGGGAGACGGGTTTTCACCCTGCAAAGTGGCTATCAAGCCGTGCAGGTGGATGTGGAGCGTTTCGACACGGTGCTCAAGGATTATGACGTGATCGATCTGCTTGATTTCGATATTCAGGGGTTCGAACTCGAAGTGATTCAGTCGTGCATCGACGAGATCGAGCAAAAGGCGAAACGCGTCCACATCGGAACCCACGGTGTCGATCTCGAAGCCGGCCTGCGCGAGCTGTTTTCCTCCCGTGGCTGGCGGTGCAATTTCGACTTTCAATGCCAGCAAACCAACGAGACGCCGTTTGGACGGATTGCATTCAACGACGGCGTCCAGAGTTGGACCAATCCAAGGTTCGCGGCGTAAGGTCGGGAGTTTTACGATGATTCAAGACGTATCGATAATTGGATTGGGCAAGCTTGGCGCCAGCATGGCCGCGGGCATGGCCAGCCGGGGATTCAATGTGATCGGCGTGGACGTCTCGCAGCATGCGGTCGATGCGGTGAACGACGGTCGCGCTCCGGTGCAGGAGACCGGTCTCGGGGAAATGATTGCCGCGAACAGGGAGCGTCTTCGCGCGACGATGAGCCACGAAGAGGCGGTGCTCGCCTCGGACATCAGCTTTGTCATCGTTCCCACGCCGAGCGATGAGCGCGGAGCCTTCTCGATCAAGTATGCAGCGTATGCATTCACCGCGCTCGGCAAGGCGCTGGCGAAGAAGGATGGCTACCACGTGATCGTGCTGACGAGCACCGTGCTTCCCGGAGCGACACGGCATGGGTTGATTCCGATCCTCGAACGGGAATCGGGAAAGAAATGCGGCCCGGATTTCGGCGTCTGCTACAGCCCGGAGTTCATCGCGCTCGGCTCGGTGATCCGGGATTTTCTGAATCCGGATTTTTATCTTGTTGGCGAATTCGACACCCGCAGCGGGGACGCGCTCGAGGCGGTGAACCGCAAGGTTTGCATGAAGGATCCGGTCGTCCGGCGGATGAGCATCGAGAATGCGGAGATCGCCAAGATTGCCCTCAACAGCTACGTCACGTTGAAGATCTCGTTCGCGAACACGCTGGCGGACCTCTGCGAGCGCGTGCCGGGTGGCAACGTGGATGTAGTGTCCGATGCGCTCGGATGCGACACGCGTATCGGCCGCAAGTATCTCACAGGCGGAATGGGCTTCGCCGGGCCATGTTTTCCGCGGGACAATGTCGCCCTCAGTTTCATCGGCCGCTATCTCGGCGCAGATTGCAGCCTTCTCGAAAGAAACGACGACTACAATCGGTCGCTGTCCGCGCGTTTCGTGCAGAAATTGAAGCCGTATCTTCGTGCGGCGAAGTCGGTCGCCGTTCTGGGCCTCGCTTACAAGCCGAAGTCGCATGTCGTGGAGGAATCCCCCGGGGTGTTTCTCGTGCGGGCGATCGCTGACACCGGCGCGCGGGTGGTTGCCTTCGATCCCTTGGCGAACGAGTCGGCGCGCAGCGCGTTGCAGTATCACGCGCTTCTTGCGGACAATCTGGAGCAGTGCGTGAAGGATGCCGATCTAGTCCTCGTGACAACGCCGGATGACGCGTTCAAGGGCCTGACGGCGGAATTTCTGCTTCAGGGGCGCGACTCGGTGACGGTCGTGGATTTCTGGCGCTTTCTGGAACCCGCACTGGGCAATGTCCAGGGTGTTCGCTACGTGCCAATCGGTCGTTGCCTCGATGACGAGGACGCCGCGGCGCGCGTTCGGGAACTCTGGGTAGCGGAACCCGCGTGAGATCGTGATGGGGATCGATGTGCATTTTCGAATGCGATCCGGCGCTAACCTTCTAACCTTTTATCATGAGCAAAACTGATACCATTGTCGTGTGTGGTGCCGGAGGATTCATCGGCGGCCATCTTGTTGCTGACCTTCGAAGCAAAGGATTCACCCGAATTCGCGCCATCGATCGCAAGCCGATGACGGCTTGGTATCAACGCTTCAGCGATGTCGAGAACCTCGTCCTCGACCTCCAGGAAAAGGACGCCTGCTACCAGGCGGTCAATGGCGGGGATGTCATTTACAACCTCGCGGCGGACATGGGCGGGATGGGGTTCATCGAGAACAACAAGGCCTTGTGCATGTTGAGCGTGCTCATCAATACGCACCTGCTCATGGCCTGTCGGGACCTTGGAGCGCAGAAATTCTTTTACGCCTCGTCGGCGTGCGTTTACGCCGCGGACAAGCAGCTCGATCCCGCGAATCCGGGATTGAAGGAGAGTGACGCCTATCCCGCGATGCCCGAGGACGGTTACGGCTGGGAAAAACTTTTCTCCGAGCGCATGTGCCGGCATTTCCGGGAGGATTTCGGTCTCCACACGCGGATGGCCCGCTTCCACAACGTCTACGGCCCGTGGGGCACCTATGACGGCGGTCGCGAGAAGGCGCCGGCCGCGATCTGCCGCAAGGTCATTGCCGCCAAACTCTCCGGGAAACACGAGATCGAGATCTGGGGCGACGGCGAGCAGACACGCAGCTTCATGTATATCGACGACTGTCTGAAGGGCGTGCTCGATATCATGGACTCCGATATCGTGGACGCCATCAATCTCGGCAGCTCCGAGATGGTGACGATCAACCAGCTCGTTGACATCGTGGAGGACATCGCCGGCATCAAGCTCGAGCGTCGATACAAGCTCGACGCGCCGAAGGGCGTGCGCGGTCGCAACAGCGACAACACGATCATCAAGAAGTTGCTCGGCTGGGAGCCGTCGATTCCATTGCGCGATGGACTGAAGAAGACCTACGACTGGATCTACGAACAGATGAACCAGAGTGCGGAGGATGCGGCCCGTGCCGCACGGCATTTCGCACAGTAGGTCACCTTGGCTGCGGAATGGCGGCCGGATGGAATGAAAAAGAAGCGCAAGACGGGCGCAACGACATGGGTGGGAGCGCTTCTGTTGGCCGTTTTTGTTGGCGGGTGCGGGATTTTTCCGCACCTGCTCTTTTCTGCTGAGGCCGGTCGTCCGGCGTGGTTTTACAACTCCTACGACGAAGGCTACTACGGATGGCTGGCCATGCGAGGTCCGCTGTCCTATGGCATGCTGGGCTCGCTTTGCATGCGGATTGTAGCGGTGGTTGCCGGTGGAAATCTGGAGATCGCCATGGTTGCGGCCGACTTTCTGTTCCCCTTCCTCTGCGCACTTGCGGCCTGCTTTGCGGTGCGACCGCTGACCCGATCGGTTTGGGGGATGGCAGGGTGGGCTTTTCTTTTCCTCACTGCGTCCGAGATGCTGGCAGCGAGAAGCAGCTATGCACCGCACGCCGCATTGTTTGCCGGGGTCGAATCCCTTTTTACTCTGATCGACCCCCGTCCGGAGGGACTTTTTCCAACCGGAAATCAAACTGGCGTCTTCTGGCTGTTTCGCACCCCGGAGCCGCAAATTACATGGACGGTCGCTTTTCTCGTCCTCGGGTTGCTTTTTCGAATGCTGGCGACTGGAGGGCGTCGGGAGGCAATGCGGTTCTGGATGGCCTGCCTGATCGGCGGTTTTGGCTACCTACTGATCGTGCTGCCTTTGTTTGGAGCGATTTGCTTCGGAGGAGTTCTTCTCGTGATGCTGCGTGACCGGCGCGGGTGGCGGATTTTCTGGCCCGCATTCGCGGGCGGATGTGTGACCTTTCTCCTTGGGTGCCTGTCGGCGCGTCATTCGGGCGGAGATTCCTTGATCTTCACGTCCCGGACACCGGCCATTCTTCTGTCCGGGGTGATTGGAGGGATCCTTGCGATTGCACTCGCGGTTGTGTTGTGGCGGCGAGGCGTGACGGGATGGAAGGGACCACTCGCTGTGGCATTTCTTTGCGCGCCACTTCTGATGGCGAATCAGCATGTCGTGACCGGTCGGATGCTTTACCTTTTCAACTTTGAGAATTTTGCGTTCGCCCAGATCCTGGCCGTAGGAATGCTCCTGGGCGTTTCGGCTGTCCGAAAAGAGGATGTCTCTCTCGAACAGTCGACGTCCGTCGGGAGGTTGCGATTTGCCGGTGTGGGCTTTGCTGTCTTTGTCATATTTGCGCTCGGGGCCACCGTCCTCCGCAGCCAGTGGTGGGGTTACACACGGTCCCTCCCTCAAAACCGACAGGCTCTGAGTTATGTTGAAGCGATCCGCCAGGCAGGGTTGCAACCTGGCCAGAAACTCGTTTGTGCAGACCCGTTCGTCGCGGAAACCCTTCCCCTGCGATTGGGATGGCGGCCGGATTTTGTCGTGGCACGGGACACGGCGTTCGCGAAAACGATCTCTCCGCTTCGGTTTCCCGGGGATATTCCCCCCGAACGCGATGCTCTCCGACCCGGACTGTTCGAAGCACTGGCCCTAAACGGCGTCTCGACAGAGGCATTCTCCGAATCGTTCGATGCTTTGCTCGATCCCGAAAAGAAGGACTGGCGTTCCCGCTTCTTACTGGGAGGCACGCTTTACAGCTATGCGGATTTCTGGGCTCCGCTGACGCATCATCGGGCGGTGCGGTTGGATTGGATTGCGCAGGAGAAGTCCGCCCTTGTGCAGGAGTATTCGGATTTTCTGATGGCTGGTAATTGGCCGGCGGCTCCGACGTTGGTCATTTCCAAATGGGACGAGGAGCGCGTTCGGAATTGGGAGCGCACACGAAAGGTGGATGTCATTGCAAAGCGGATTGGAAACAAAGGCGCCCGGTTCAGCATTGTAAGGGTTCATCCGCCGGTGACAGATTCTCAGTCGCGGGAATGAAACGAATTGCTATCAGTCAGTCGAACTACATCCCGTGGAAGGGGTATTTCGACATGATTCGTTCCGTGGATGAGTTCGTTCTCTACGACGATGTTCAGTTCACCCGCCGGGACTGGAGGAATCGGAATCGCATCAAGACCGCGCACGGGCTCCACTGGCTTACCATTCCGGTGAAAGTGAAGGGGCGGTATCACCAGTCTGTTCGTGAGACGGAGATTGAAGGCAGCTCTTGGGCGGAGTCCCACTGGCAAACAATCCGGCATGGCTACGCACGGGCGGCATGTTTCGAGGAAATGGCCCCGATTCTGGAAAAGGTTTACGCTGATTGTTCAGGCCTCCACATGCTGAGTGAGGTGAATCGCCTCTGGATCGAGAGCGTTTGTCGGCTTTTGGCGATACAGACCCCACTGCGCTGGTCCTCGGAATTTTCGCTGAAGGGTGACCGCAGTGAGCGGTTGTTGAACATTTGCCTCGAAGCTGGAGCGGATTGCTATGTCAGCGGTCCTGCGGCCAGGGATTATCTCGATACGGGGTTGTTCGAATCCGCGGGAGTGGCCGTGGAATGGATGTCCTACGAGGGGTATCCGGAGTATCCGCAGTTGCATGGAGCGTTCGAGCATCGGGTTTCCGTGATTGACCTCCTGCTGAACGCCGGGAACCCCGCGGTGTGTCTGGAAAAGTTTCCCCGGTAGACCGATGAACGAAGCCTCTCCACCTCCGGCGGTTAGCGTCGTCAGTCCAGTGTATCTGGCGGAGGAATCCATCGCTGATCTCGTGCGGTCCATCTCGCAGGTGCTCTCGCGGGATTTTCCGCATTTCGAGATCGTGCTGGTGGACGACGACAGTCCCGACGGATCCTGGCCGCGAATCGTCGCGCTGGCGTCGGAGGATCCACGCGTTCGAGGGGTGCGATTGAGTCGAAATTTCGGACAGCATGCCGCAATCACCGCCGGCCTCGCCCATGCCCGCGGCGACCTGGTGATCGTGATGGATTGCGACTTGCAGGACGATCCCGCGGACATTCCCACTTTTATCGCGAAGGCTGCGGAGGGGCATGAAATCGTGTTTGGGCAGCGCCCGAAACGGGAGCATCCGGGATGGAAAAACCTCACAGCGGGCTTCTTCTTCCTGATCTTCAATCTGCTGACCGATGCCTCCTGGAAGCGGGCGTCCAAGGACATCGGATCCTACACACTTCTGACCCGAAAGGCCGTGGATGCGTTCCTTCGCGTTCACGATGCGCAGCGTCACTTTTTAATGATTCTGCGCTGGCTGGGTTTCAATCAGGGATATGTCACCGTAACGCATCGACCGCGTCCCCGGGGCCGGAGCGCCTACACCATTCCTAAACTCATCCGGCATGCCCTGGCAGGAATTACCGCGCAGTCGAACCGGTTGCTATACGCGTCGGTGATTGCAGGGTTGGGCTACGCGTTCTTTGCAGGCGTGGGCATTGTCTGGCTCGTCGTGCAGTATCTCACCCGAGGATCTCTCGAGGGGTGGACATCGCTGGCGGTGATACTCCTGAGTTCCACCGGGCTCATCCTCACGGCCATTGGAATTCTCGGCATCTACCTCGGCAATGTGTTCGACCAGGTGCGGAACCGGCCGCTCTATCTTGTTGCGCAAACGGTGAATTGATTCGCAATGAGTGACCTACTGGCAAAGGTGGCGCGGTATTACAGCGCCAAGCTTTCAGACTTCGGCCCGAGTCCCCGCGGGGTTGATTGGAATGGGGAAGACGGGCAGATTTTACGGTTCGAGCAACTTGTAAAGTTACTGCCCGAGGGCGAGAAATTCACGGTTTGCGATATCGGCTGCGGATACGGTGCGTTTCTGCCGTTTCTCAAGCAGCAGCGGCCGCTGGCAGAATACTTGGGCGTCGACGTATCCCCGGATATGGTGGCATCCGCTTCGGTGCTTCATGGCTCCGGCTGTTTCCATGTTGGGAGTGAGGCTCCGGAGGAGGTGGATTACATTGTCGCAAGCGGGATTTTCAATGTGCGGATGGATTTGCCGGCGGAGGACTGGGCCGATTATATCGAGCGGACGCTTGAAAGCTTCCATGCCGGAACGCGTCGCGGATTCGCTTTCAATTGCCTCACCTCGTATTCGGATTCCGATCGAATGCGGCCGGATCTTTACTATGTGGACCCGCTGGCGATCTTCGATTTCTGCAAAAGACGATTTTCGCCACGCGTGGCGTTGCTGCACGACTACCCGCTTTACGAATTCACGCTTCTCGTGAGGAAATAGCCCAATGAAACCGCTTCTAATCTTTGGCTGCGGCCAGATTGCCGAACTCGCGCATTTTTACTTCAGCGAGCAGGGGCGGTCGGTGGCGGCTTTTGTCGTGGATGCGGAGTTCCGGACAGCGAATGAGTTTCGAGGGGTTCCTGTTATCGATTACGATCGCGTGACGGAGGTGCATCCTCCGGATGATTTCGACGCGTTCGTTGCGTTGAGCTATTCGAAGGTCAATCGGGTCCGGGCGCAAAAGGTCGAGGCGATGCGGACTCTCGGATATGATCTCGCAAGTTACATCAGTCCTCGTGCCACCTTCCTTGCGGCTGACCCCCCTGGTGAAAACTGCTTCATTCTCGAGGACAATACGATTCAGCCCTTTGTGAAGATTGGCCGGAATGTGACGTTGTGGTCCGGCAACCATATCGGGCACCATTCGGTCATCGAGGATCACGCTTTTATCAGCTCGCACGTGGTGGTGTCGGGTGGAGTGCGAATCGGGGCGTATTCGTTTCTCGGCGTGAATTCGACGCTGCGCAATGGAATCTCACTCGGTGAATCCACGGTTGTCGGAGCGGGAGCACTGATCAACGCCGATACACCTCCGTCTTCGGTATTTTTCGCGCAAGCGGCAGAGCTGAGTCGCGTGCCGAGTCACCGACTTCGCGGGTTGTGAGGCACTGGCGGAGAGTCGGGCGCGTATTTTGCCCGGTTGGAGACCTGGCGTGGATGAAATCCCACGCGGCGAATCCCTTTGGAGTCGTGGTGGAGGGAACGGTCATCCGCATTTTTTTCAGCACGCGCGACGAGCGGAACCGCTCGAGCATTGGGTCGATCTGGATGGATCTGGACAGGCCGGGTGACATTTTGCAGTGCGATTCGCAGCCGCTTGTCGCCCCCGGGAATGCTGGATTTTTCGATGACAGCGGGGCCTCCATGGGCTCGGTCGTCCAGCGGGAAGACGGTCTGTATTTGTATTACGTGGGTTGGAATCTCGGAGTGACCGTCCCTTGGAGAAACAGCATCGGACTGGCGGTGAGCAGGGACGGGGGGCGAACCTTTGAGAAGCATGACCGCGTCCCGGTGATGGACCGGTCCTCGGAGGATCCATTTACAGTGTCCTATCCGTTTGTGGTCGGTGCGCCTGACGGAAACGGGTGGCTCATGTGGTATGGATCACATCGATCGTGGCAGGGGGAGCACGAGATGGATCATGTTTTGAAACGCGCGACTTCCGAGGATGGGATTCTTTGGACGCGGGAAGATCGACCCGTGATGGAGTTTTCTGCCACGGGGGAATACGCCATGTGCCGCCCAAGCGTGCTGCGGACCTCCGACGGATGGCGGATGTGGTTTGCATATCGGGGAAAGCGCTATCGCATCGGATGCGCGGAGTCTGAGGACGGCAACACCTGGACCCGTCGTGATGAGTGGGGTCTCGAACCGTCCGGGGAAGGTTGGGATGCCAGCGAGGTTACCTATCCGCATGTTTTCGAGTGTGGCGGCAGGCTGTGCCTTCTCTACAACGGAGAAGGATACGGTCGAACTGGTTTCGGACTTTGTATTGCGGAGGACGTATGATTCGAGCTGCGGGATGGAAGCTTTTGGGCCTGCCGGCGATTTACAAGGCGTTCGGCCGTCTTACGGGCGGCGATGCGTTTCGCGACTTTGTCCTGAAAGAATGGTTCGAGCTGAAACCCGGGGAATCGGTTCTGGATATCGGGTGCGGCCCCGCTGACTGGCTCTCGATTTTTCCGGAGGTGGAATATACCGGGTTCGACTTCAATCCGAAATACATCGAGGATGCCCGCGCCCGGTTCGGGGCACGCGGCCGGTTTCTCGTTGCCAATGCGGACGACGATTTCGGAGATCGATTGGGACGGTTCGATCTCGTGATTGCGACCGGAGTGTTGCATCACTTGTCCGATGCCGAAGCGCGCAAGGTCATCGATCTGGCTGCGCGGGTATTGAAGCCGGGAGGCCGTTTCGTCACTCTTGATGGGGTGCTTTGCGCAGGTCAGTCGCCACTTGCAAGGCGGATTGTCCTCAGTGACCGGGGCCGATTCATGCGGGAGGACGGTGAATATCTGGCACTGCTTGGAGAGGCATTTGGTCGGGTGGAGCATGAAGTCTATCACCGCAAACTGCGCATCCCTTACACGCACATTCTTGCCCGCTGCATGGCACCTCGGAACGTGCGACCGAACGCGTGAATCGAATTCTGGATTTTTTGGATCGAGGCGCTGTCCGAATGGCCAGTGGCGCTGTCGGTGATCCGGCTGCCAACGCTGCCAAGCTGGGGGCTGTTCGCATCCTTCTGGGGGTAATTCTTGCGTGGAGAACATTTTTCATCGCGCGGGACACCCGGTGGTATTTCGAGCCGTTCGAATGGTGCGGAATCGAGGCTTACTGGCATGCTTGGGTGGCTTGGGGAACGTTCGCGCTGGCGGTGATCCTGACTCTCGGAATCGCTTCAAGACTGGTGGCCTTGGTGATGGCGGTCTCCGCGGCGTGGTTTGCCTCGTGGACTGGCACCTACAACCTGGGTCCCATGTTATCGATCCCAATGCTCGCGGGAATTGCGGCATTGGGAGGAGGCTCCTGGGCGATCGGTAGGCGAGCCTCCCTGCCTTCCGCGAAGGATTGTTCCCGGGTCCTTTTCACGCTCTTTCTTTTTACCGCCGCCCTGCATTTTTCGGCTCTGTTGTTCCATCTCACCGATGGCTACTGGCTGAATGGACTCACAGCGGCGGCCATGTTGACGAACAGCTATCTTTGCCGTTTTTACGGGTTCTTCCGCGGCGTTGAGCAGTCGATGTCCGGAATCTTCCACGCAACCTCCGTCGGAATTGTGATCGTTCAAACGGTCTTTCAGGCGGCGATGGTTCCGCTCGTTTTTTTCCGATGGGGTAGGTGGTTTGTGGCTGTTTATGGCGCGGCGTTTGCGCTCGGCTCGCTGGTGGCGTTGCAGTTGTCGATTCTACCCGCGGTGGAATGCGTGCTGTGGGCGTGGTTGTTTCTCCCTGTGACCTGGCTGCCTCGTGGGCTCGTTTCCTCCGGTGCGGTCGATGAGGCATTCGGTTCCCCCGCCAGTGCCGTCCACGCCATGGTGTTTGGAGGCTTGACTGGATTGTTCTGGCTGTGCGCGATTGCCGGCCGCATTGGTCTCGGGGCAGAGCCTGCAGGGCTGAGGCCGGTGTTTCATCATGCGGGACTGATTTCTCCAAACGTCTTCAATCGCGGAGATCTCTCGATGGGCGATCGTTGGACGATCGTCGAAAGGATTACCAACGATGGAGTGGAGAGAATCCCTCTCAATGGCGATGATGGGCAACGGTTGGTCTACCATTGCAGCGATGTGTTGTATTACGGCAACAGCCTTCAATGGCGTCGAAAAATGGTGACAGAGGAAGACATGAGTGCGGCGCATGATCGTCGCAGTGTGGGACTGGCTTTGATGCGTCGCATCGTGCGTTACGACTATTTCCGTCGCGGGGGAGGGGATGCCGCCACCTACCGGGTTTCGGTCTTCGGCAACGCAGCTTCGAATCTCGATCATCCCGCACCCGACCGCTACACGTCACGGTTGCTGGATCAATTCATTCTCGTTGTTGACGCGCAGCGTGTTCGGAAGAAGGAGGGGCGATGAGCGCGGGGATGGAGCGACTTGCGCGCAATGTAACGTTTGACCAACGGGGTTTCTGGCGTTCGCCCGAGTGTCCGGATGTCTCGTATCCAGTGGAGGGGAATGACCTTTGCTTTTCCCTCGAGGAGGACTCGTTCTGGTTTCGTCATCGAAACAACGCGGTCGTCCGTCTGGTTTCGTTGTTTCCCCCCAATGGGCCGATCCTCGATATTGGTGGAGGCAACGGTTACGTAGCCAGAGGACTTGAAAACGCAGGATTCGAAACAGTGATGGTCGAACCAGGTGAGCGGGGTGCCGAGAATGCCGTGCGGCGCGGATTGAACCGCGTGGTATGTTCCACTTTTAATGGCGCGGGTTTTGTCGAGGGGGCGTTCGGAGGCGCTGGACTCTTTGATGTTTTGGAGCACGTCGAGAACGATGTTGCGTTTCTTCAGAGCATTCGAAGAGTGCTCGCACCAGGGGGGCGACTTTACATCACGGTTCCTGCACACTCCGCGCTCTGGTCGAACGACGACCGTCTTGCCGGACACTACCGGAGATATTCCCCACGTTCACTGGAGGATGTCTGCCGCAGAGCGGGATTCGAGCCGGACTTTTCGACATGTATCTTCACGTTGCTTCCGGTGCCGGTTTTTCTATTTCGCTGCATCCCGAGCTGGTTGGGATTCCGCCGCGAAATCAAGGCCTCGGTCGCGAGGGCGGAACATGCTGCGCCCGCCGGGATCGACGCTTTGTTGAACACGTGGTTCTCGCGTGAACTTCGGCGAATTTCGGAGCTTCGACCCTCTTCCATTGGAGGGAGCTGTCTCCTTGCCGCAACAGCAGTCCAATGAACAATCCGGTGGAAGCAAGCTCTGCCCAGGTTTCCGACAGGACATCCAATGGCCGGATCCCGTTTAACAAGCCCTACTTTACAGGTGGTGAGGTCGAGTATATCCGCCAGGCCTTCGAGGCGAACCATACCGCCGGCAACGGGGCATTCACACGGCGTTGTCAGGAATTCTTCGAACGACGCTATGGGTTCCATAAATGCCTCCTCACCCAATCGTGCACGGATGCTCTCGAGATGTGCGCATTGCTCGCGAGAATTCGGCCCGGAGATGAAGTCATCGTCCCGTCCTATACATTCGTGTCGACGGCCAATGCCTTCGTCCTGCAGGGAGCACGGATCCGGTTTTGCGACAGCGAGCCGGGTTCACCTCATCTCGATCCATCCGCTCTGGAGAGCCTCATTGGTCCATCCACCCGGGCGATCGTTGTGGTGCATTATGGAGGTGTTGCCGCCAACATGCGGCCCATCGTTGAGTTGGCGAGAAAACACGGTTTGGTGCTGATCGAGGATGCCGCGCAGGCCATCGAGTCTTCGTTTGACGGGCGCCCGTTGGGAGGTATCGGCGACCTCGCGACTTTTTCGTTTCATGAGACGAAAAACATCATCTGTGGCGAGGGTGGCATGCTTGTCATCAACAACCCGGAATATGCCGCTCGTGCAGAAATTCTCTGGGAGAAGGGGACCAATCGATCGGCCTTCTTTCGCGGCGAAGTGGACAAGTATCGCTGGGTGGATGTGGGATCCTCCTTTCTTCCCTCGGAACTGACGGCCGCCGCACTTTGGGCGCAATTGGAGCAACTTGAGCCGATCCAGGCACGGCGAGTGGCTGCCTGGAGCGCATATCACGAGATCCTGGAGCCTGCGTCGAAAAGATTTGGTTTCGATGTGCCATCGATCCGGACGGGAGCCACAGCAAATGGCCATCTGTATTATCTCGTTTGCCGCTCCTGTGAGGAACGCACGGTCCTGATTCAGGATCTCGATCGTCAGGGCATCAATGCCGTTTTTCACTACCAGGCTTTGCATCAAAGCCCTTATCAGGCCCGGTTCCACGAAGAGATGCCTCTGCCTCACGCCGAACGATATTCGGATTGCCTGCTGCGTCTTCCGTTGTTTGCCGAACTTGAAGAGGATCGCGCCAGGGTGGTCGCGCGCGCTGTGCTGGATTTTTACGAGCGCCGGGCATGAGCGAGAGACACATGATCCTGGCCTATGACGCCGATTGCGGCTTTTGCTCCGCTTCAGTGCACTGGCTTTGCAGTCTGAAATTCGCGGGACGCACTCTTTCACCGATTGCATACGGAGACCCTCGGATCCTGGCTCGAATGCCTGGTGTGGATCTTACTCATGCGGACGGCGGGGTTCAGCTCCTGCTTTCCGACGGGCGCTTGTATCGTGATGCGGGCGCGATCGGGGAAATTCTGGCGGCATCCGTTTCCCATCGATGGTTGGGGGTTTTTATTTGCCTGCCCGTGGTGTCCTCGATCGCCGGTGTCATTTACCGACTCGTCGCACGAAACCGGCATCTCATTTCCCGAATGCTCGGCATGAATGCGTGCCGGTTGCCTCAAAACAAAACTTTCAGATGACGTTAACCAAACTCGACTCAACGCGCGTCGACACGCCCGTTTTGCTGATCGTCTTCAATCGGCCCGGGCCGACGGAGCGTGTGTTCGCGCGGCTTCGCGAGGTGAAGCCGTCGCGGTTGTATCTCGCCGCGGACGGCCCCCGCGGGCATGTGCTGGAGGATCGGGAGAAGTGCGCTAAGGTGCGCGAGATCGTGGGAAACGTCGACTGGGAGTGCGACGTGAAGACGCGCTTCCTCGACGAAAACATCGGTTGCGGCAAGGCGGTGAGCGGCGCGATCGAGTGGTTTCTGGATGAGGTCGGAGCGGGAATCATCCTCGAGGACGACACGCTTCCCGCGAAGTCGTTCTTCCCATTCGCCGCGCGAATGCTCGAGATCTGCCGCGACGACCAGCGTGTGGCGTCGATCTCCGGAGACTGCTTCCTGCCGGAGCGGATGCAGCCGGCGTTGAGTCCTGCGGGCACGGTCGGTGCCTGCCTTTCGAAGTATTTCAACATGTGGGGCTGGGCCACGTGGAAGGATCGGTGGACCGGATACAGCCTCGATCTCTCCACGCACAGCGAGGAGGAGTGGATCTCGATCATCGAGCGCACGCATCCGAAATCCCTGGAGGCGAGCACCTGGCAGGCGATCTGGATGGCGATGCGCGCCGGCATTCTCGATACGTGGGATTTTCAATTCGCGTTCCATGCATGGGCGCGTGGACAATCGCACGTCGTGCCGACGTCGAATCTCGTGTCGAACATCGGCTTCGATGCGGATGCGACGCACACCGTGGATGTCAGCCCCGTGGCGAACCTGCGGACATTCGAGTTCGATCAGCTCGCAGTGCCGGAGCGCCTCGAAATCGACGAGGAACTCGACAGCCTGACGTTCTTCCTGCGGCACATGGAGGGCCTCCGCCTGACGCTGTGGCTGAAGGAGGCGTTCCTGCTCGAGACCCGGGATCGAGGCGAGCGCATTCCGTTCGAGAAGCAGCTGGTGCAGTTGCAGCAGGCGTGCAACGAGCGGATGGCCCTCATCAACAAGATGTCGGAAAAGATTCGCGAGCTGCAGACGCAGGCGACGCTGACTCATCAGCTGAAGAAGGTGCTCCGCATCGCCCGAAAATCCTGATCGTGCCACACTGGTCGAAATTTCCCGGACTGACCGTGGACAGTCCGTCGCCCGCCATTGCCCGGATCGCGGCCTCCATGCTGGACGCGGTTCCGCGAAGCGGCGGGGCAGCGAAACCTCCGGTGCTGCTTGTGCTGGCGGACCCGGTGCTCTCCGCCGTCCTCGACGGAAGCGCAATCGTTCCGCCGGGCGGATGGCTGCAGGCTCGATGCAGCGAGCTTGGAGTCCCCGTCCCGTCCGACGGGGATTTTCCGTTTTCGGAAGGATTCCTCACGCTGGGGGAGGGCGTTTTTGTAACGCGATTCGAAAGCCTGCATCTGCTGGCACCACCGGGAGATTGGCTGTCGCGCGTGGAAGACCTGCCGCAGTTTCTCGAACGGTTGCAATCGACAAGGCCTCCCGAACAGGCGTTGCGAAGGCTGTATCGGGAGCCATTGATGAAGGCGTTGTTCCGTCCGATCCATCGGACGATGATGCGGCGCAAATGGACCGGCGAGCCGCGCGCGCATCTGACCGGTGACGAGGTGATCGTCTATCACCACATTCCGAAGTGTGCGGGCATGTCCGTGTTTCATCACCTCAACGAATTTCTGAAATGGAACGATGAGCTCGTCCATCTCGACGCCCGCGCACTGGACGGTGTGAATGCGCATGGATTGATGCCCTTCCACCGCAAGGATCCACGGGAACTGGCGCGGATTGAGGTGCTGTTTGGTCACGAGGTTTCCGTCGACGACGCCGGAAAACTTGCGGGCCGCACACCCCTGTTTGCCACGTGTCTGCGGGATCCCGCGTCGCGAATGGTCTCGCATTACAACTGGGAGATGGAGCAACTTGCCGCCGGAGGCATGCCGATCCCGCCGTTCGACGAGTGGTATCAGCGTCAGGAATCCAACTGGATTGTCCGCTGGCTGGCTCGGCGTTTTTTCCAGTTGGAAACCCGGGGACGCAGCGACGAGGAGTTGTTCGAGGAAGTCAGGGTGGGGCTCGAGCGATTCTGGATTGTTTGCACGCTGGAGAATTTCAGCACCGCGATGCACCAGCTTACGGACAAGCTCGGGCTGCCACCGATCGACGCCGCATCGAATCGTGCGGGTGAAAGCTATTCGAAGCGTCAGGAACTCACGCCGGAGATCGAGGCACGCATCGAGCGCGACCATCCGTTCGATGTCCGGCTGCACCGCCGCTGGCGCGACGCGACGTGAGTTTGCGACGATGAACGGTTCCCAATTCGGTGTTCCGTTGCTTTATTCCCCGCATGACCTCCCCCCGCACGCTGCTCGTGATCCCGCACTACCGGGATGCGCATCGGCTCGAGCCGTTTCTCACGGATCTCGTGCGGGGGCTCCCCGGATCCTTTTCGATCCTCGTGTCCGACGACGGTTCGCCCGCCGCCGATGGGGATGCGCTGCGAAAATTAATCGGCTCTACCGCCACCGATGGGCCGCTCGTGCTGCCGCCGCTGATGAATCCGATCAACCGGGGCAAGGGAGCGGCAGTCTACGCGGGCTGGGATTCGCAGATCGATGGAGGTTTCGATCGACTTGCCTTTGCGGACGCGGACGGAGCTGTCAGCGCTTCGGAAATTTTGCGCGGACATCGATTCTGGGAGGAGCATGCGGGCGAGTTCGATGTTCTCGTGGGAAGCCGGATGGAGGCTCCTGGGCGCACGGTGCGCCGCCGATGGATCCGGCATGTGTGCGGGCGTGTGTTCGCAGGCGCGGTGTCGGCGCTCACGGGGTTGCCCATTCACGATACGCAGTGTGGATACAAGGTTCTGACGACCGCCGCCTATCGGACGATTCGTCCGCGATTGCAGGCGCAGGGCTTTGCATTCGACGTCGAATTACTGTTGCTTCTGCAGCAGGCGGGATGTCGGCTGCAGGAGTTTCCCGTCGACTGGACCGATATCCGCGACGGGAAGGTGAGTTTGATGCGGGAGTCGCTTCCGATGCTGGTGGAGGTCGTGCGAACGAGGCGGCGTGTTCGCGCAGGAAAACCGTGAATCGATTCGACGAAAGTTTTTCCGTCCTGTGAACGCGCTGGTCCACGCGATCGAAATCAACGATCGCCACGGCGTCGGAGTCTATATCCGGCGAATGTTCGGCGATGGGCGGGACTTCGTGTTCCTCCGCTCCCGTTCGCTCTACGAGGGCACGAACGAATTCGGAACGGAGGAGTTTCTTGGAGACCGCTTTTCAACGCTGAGCGAGCTGCGTGCCCGGATCGCCGGCATCGTCAGCCGACATCCGATCGAGCGCATCCTGTGCGTCCCGTATTACCCCGAGGACTTCCGGAATGCGGTGCTGCTGAAGGAGGCTTCCGGGGCGAAGCTCTGCACCTATTTGATGGATGATCAGAATATTTTTGCGAGGGAAGTCGGGGATGCCGCGGTGCGCCGATTGCTGGACGCGAGCGAACTGCGACTCGGCATATCGCCGCAGATGAGTCTGGCCTACGAACGGAAGTTTGGTCGTGAGGTCGCGTGGATGCCGCCGGTGCTTCCCGCGAGGCGAACGCCCGACGTGGGACCAAGACACGCACGGCGCGCGGCTCTGATTGGCAACGTGTGGAGCGCGATGCAGCTCGGAAACCTTCGCCAGGTCGCGCGGGAATCCGGATGGGCGATCGACTGGTTTGGCCGCGGTCCCGAGGCGGGATGGCTGGACGCAACACCTGAGGCGCTGGCGTCGGACAATGTCCACTGTCTCGGATATCTGGAGGATGCGGCTCTTGCCGGGCGGCTTGCGGAATACCCGTTCGCAATCATCCCCAGTGGCACCGCTGATGACGCGGACGATATCCGGTCGTTCTCGCTCTTGAGCCTGCCTTCACGAGTGATCCATCTTCTCACGCAGGCTGCTCTGCCGCTGCTCGTAATGGGAGGGGAGCGGAGCGCGGTTGCCGCGTTTGTCCAGGAGACCGGGTGCGGACTGGTCGCGCCTTACAACGCGACCGCCTTTTCGAGTGAAGCGGAACGGCTGGTCGCCGATGAAAGCGGATTCCGCGCAGCCGCGTCTGGAATAGCGGAGCGGATGACACTTGCAGATGCGGGCGACTGGATATGGAGTTCGCTCGATCGTGGTGCTCCGGTGGACGATCGTTTCGAGTCCATGCGAACCGGTCGCCTCGCGGTGCTGGAATGCGATGTTCTATCGGAACGAATCTTTCCCGCTCCTCAGCGACGCGGATGGTTTGCACGACGGTTCGGTGGCCTGGGACCGCTCGAGGGGCTGCGATTCTCGCGCGGATCGCAGCTTCGTGCGATTCGTCGGCATGCGCCGCTCGACGTCACCGGTCCGCATTCGTTCGAGGTCTCGACCTATCAGCGCGCGTTGGCGACCGCACTTGTCCGGGAGCGTGTGAAAGCGGGCGATCGGGTCGGAGTGCTGGACGGAGATCCCGGTTTGTTGCGCCCCCTCCACACGACCCATCGAGTGGAGAATGCGACGAAATCGGATCGCGGATTCGATGCGATCGTGAGTTTTCACCGGGAAGGTCCGGCGACCTTCGAGGAGCTGAACGCCATGGTGGTTGCCGGCGGACTCCATGTCCATTGTTGGACGGCGTATTTGCATCCCGGTCACTTTTCCGCGCCGCCGGAAGCGATGAAGCTGCTCGACGCGATCGACGATTGCTCGCTGGTGAGCGATGCCATTCTGGATGCCGAAGATCTGCTCTTCATGTCGCCACGGGCGACGGAGCGCTTTTGGAAAATTTCGAATCCTGAGGTGGGCCGTCCATTTTCGCTGAATCTTTGCTGGGAGGCCGGACGATGAGCGCGCTTCCGACGATCACGCTCGTCACGCCAAGCTTCAATCAGGCGCGATATATCGAGCGCACGATTCGCAGCGTGATCGCCCAGGAGTATTCCGCGCTGGAGTGGATCGTCGTCGATGCGATGTCGACGGATGAAACCGCGGAGATTCTCGATCGATATCGCGACCTTCCGTTTCTGCGGGTCATCCGGGAGCCGGACCGCGGGCAGACCGACGCGATCAACAAGGGCTTGCGACAGGGGCATGGTGAGATCGCCGGCTGGTTGAACTCGGACGACGAGCTTTTGCCCGGTGCGCTTCACGCGGTTGCCCGTGCCTTTGCAGCCGCTCCGGAGGCGGTGGCCGTCTATGGGGCGGGTCGCAAGGTGGACGAAGAGGGGCGGCTTCTGAAACACGTGCCCTCGCGGCCGTTCGATCCTGCCCTGCTGCGCACGGCCTTCTACATCCTGCAGCCGGCGTTCTTTTTCCGCCGGCAACTGGTGCTGGACCTTGGGGGATTGGATGAAGCGCTGCATTACGCGATGGATTGGGAACTCGCGATGCGGCTTGCGGAGAGAGGTCCGTTTGCGACCGTGAACGAGGAACTCGCGGCGCTCCGTTGCTACGCGGGAACAAAGACGGAGGGCGGAGGCTGGCAGCGGTTCGAGGAGATCGCGCGAATCGGCCGCAGAATGAACGGCGCGTTTGATCGAAACCTGATCGCATGGAAGCTGCGCCGGCTGGCGCGCGGATCCGCCTTAGCCCGCCGCTGCGTGGACTTCATTTTGTCGCAACTTTATCCCGAACGGTCGGTCATGGTCGTCGGCTGGCCGGAGGATTCAAAATCATGAGAGTTTGCACAACGGTGTTCGGCTACGCCGGCGGACAGCGGATCATTGACCGCCATCTGCCGGTTTGGAAATCGGTCTCGGACGAGGTCATTCTCGTCTATCCCGAGGACAGTCCAAATCGCGGGCACGGCGTCCGCCATTTTCCCACCGGACGCTCGAACAAATACGGGGAGGAATGCCTCAAGCGTCAGCTTGCGGGCATGCGGCACAGCCTCAGCGTGGATGCGGATTACTACGTGTTCGTGGAATACGACGCCTTTCTTCTTGCCCGTCCGATCGCGCGTTCGGGGGTTCAGGCGAACGTATTTCCGAACCGAGACCCGCGTTACCGGGGGCCGGGTTACTTCCATTTTCCGTGGATCTTCGATGCGGCGACCCTGCGGCGGTTCGCGGAGGGCGCGTCGATCGAGCCGCAGGAGAACGGCTTCGTCGATCGCTGGCTGCAGTGTCAGGTCACAAACCTTGGGATCGAGGTTCACAATCTACGGGCGTTGCGCGAGGGCTTTTCGCGCAATACCCTGCGGACCCGCGGTCAGCGGCGTTTTGCCGTCGAACTCGCGCGGCGCGGAGGTTACGCTTTCCATGGAATCAAGGATGCGGCGCTTCTGCGCAAGCTGCTGGCCGCTCGAAAAGTGCAACGATGAAAGTTTTTACCTTCTATTCGCCCGTGGAGGGCAAGCGCGAGCACGAGGAGCGTGCGTTGATCGATCTCTGGAAACGCTCCTGGGCAGCGATGGGCTGGGAGCCGACGGTTCTCGGATACCAGTCGCTGACGTTCGATGACGAAATCAGCGCGCTCGTGCGCAAGTTCAAGAAGCTTCCGAGCATGAACAAGTTCAACCTCGACTACTGGTGCTACCTGCGCTGGGTCGCGGTGGCCCAGCAGGGCGGCGGGTTCATGTGCGACTACGACGTGATCAACTATTCGTTCGAGCCGCGGCCGTTCGATCAACTGACGGTCTATGCCCGCAATGAGGAGCAATATGTGCCTTGCCTCGTCAGCGGCACGAGCTCGGAGTTCATGAGGGCGGTCGGCTGGTTTGCTTCATACCGCGTGCCGATGTTCGCCCGTTTCATGGAGCGCTCGCACACGTCGGACATGCTGATTTTGAAGGAACACAGCTCGAGCTTCAAACTCTGCACCGAGTGCATCGAATATGGGGATGCCGGGTGGGACACCGCGTCGGCGGTTCACTACTGCAACCGCGTCATGCGGCCAAACGACCTGATGCCCCGCCACGAACACATCGAGCGATTGCGTCCGCTGCCATCCAGCGCAGCCGCAGCCTGATCGACCGGCACGGCAATCCATGAGCCAGACCGACAGCCGCGGCGTGATCTACATTGCCACGGGACGCCGGCATCTTGACGAGATGCTCGTGTCTGCGCGCTCCCTGCGGCGTCACATGCCGGATTTGCCGATCGTGCTGTTCACCGATCAGGACGACCTTCCGGGCGATGTCTTTTCGGAGATTCGTCCGGTCGAGAACCCTCGCCATTCCTTCATCGATAAGATTGCGCCGCTCCGTGGAACGCCATTCGAGCGCACGGTATTTCTCGACACCGACACGTTTGTCTGCGCGCCAATTCCCGATCTTTTCGAGATCCTCGACCGCTTCGAACTCGCGGTATCGCGCGCGCCGCTGCGCCATGACCGTCCTTTCGCCACGCCGAACTGCTTCACGGAACTGAACACCGGGGTCATGGCGTATCGACGCTCGGACAACGTGGACGCGCTCTTTGCCGACTGGCTGCGGCTTTACGAGATGGAGGTCGCGGAGACGGGCCGGATGGACAGCGACCAGCCGGCATTTCGCGAGGCGCTCTACCGATCACCGGCGACGTTCTACGTCCTGCCCCAGGAATATAATCTCCGAACCGTGATGCCTGCCGCCGTGGGGCGCTGCGAGGTGAAGATCGTCCATGGCCGGGCTCCGGACATCGCGGAAGTAGCGCGTTGGGCGAACGAAAGCCGGAGCATCCGCCTGTTTCTTCCAAGTGCGCTGCAAATGACGCGACGCCATTTTTCGATTTTGTCGCGTCCCGGCCGAGTCGTGACCACGCTCCTCGATCTGTGCGTGACGCCGTTTGTGATCGCCGAGCGCGTGCTGCGGTTCGTGAAGCGCAACGTGCTGCGTCTCGGATGAGGATCGCCTTTCTCTATGCAGGCGGCCGGGAGGCGCGCTGGAAACAGGCGCTCGCGGGTGAGGTTCCGTCGGACTTTTTCTACGGAGCAGTCGAGATCGCGCGAAATGGCCACGATGTGGAATGCGTCGATGCTCCGGAGAATCCTCGTGGCTGGATTGCGGGTGCCTACAACCGCCTGTGGAACTGGCGCACGCCGGTGCGGACGCGTGGCGAGCATTTTGTCGCGGTGGGCGCCGTGTTCGATCGCTTGAAGCATGCGGATGTTGTCGTGGCAACCAGCACGCCGCATGCGAACGCCTTCGTGATGTGGACGCGTCTCAAACGGCTTCGCACTCCCGTGGTGGGCATCCAGTGCGGCATGGTGAATCATCCGCTGCACGGCGCGCGGCTTCGTGCGACGCGGCGTGTGCTAAGCCGCCAGGAAATCGTGTTGTTTGCGGATTCGGAACGCCCCGAGACCATCTCGCGCTTTCAGCTTCTGCCGGAGAGGGTGCATGCGAATCCGTTTGGCGTGGATACGGATTTCTGGACGCCCGGCCCGTCCTCTCACGACGGCGGATATTTGCTCGCGGTCGGAAATGACGGACGTCGCGACTACCGGACCCTCGTGGAGGCGGTGTCCGGCCTGTCCTTGCGAACGAAGATCGTCACCGCGCGGCCGCTCCCGGATCCCCTGCCGCCGAATGTGGAGGCCATCCGGGGATCGTGGCACCGACCCGCCGTGACGGATGCGGAGCTGCGGGATTTGTATCGCGGCGCATTGGCGGTGTGTGTTCCACTCGAGGATTCCCTGCAGCCCTCCGGCCAGAGCGTTGCCCTGCAGGCGATGGCGTGCGGCAGACCGGTGATCCTGACACGGACGCAGGGCCTTTGGACGGGCGGCGATTTTCTCGAGGGTGAGCACGTTCTGCTCGTGCCTCCCGCATCGGCGGTCGCTCTCCGGGGAAAGATCGAGGAGCTGGTTTCCGAACGTTCCCTTGCTGAGCAAATCGGAATCTCCGCGCGTGAGGCGGTTCTTCGGAACGGACGGATGACGGATTTCGCTTCGCGGCTGGAATCCGTGATCGCAGTCGCGCATTCTCGGGTTCACCCACGATGATTTTCTCGAAGTCCAGAAAGCCCACGCTCGCGATCAGCATGACGCCCACCCGGTCGTCCTGGGGAGGAGCGAGTCCGTTCGTCTCGCAACTCATGCATGGGATGACCCGGCGGGGCTGGCGCGTCGTGTTCGATCTTCGACATGACCCCGATGTCATTTTTGTAATCGATCCGCGACGGGATCATCCCGCCAAGCGTTTCGGCCTTCCGGAGCTGGAACGGTTTCACGCGGAGAATCCCGGGGTTCCGATCATTCACCGGATCAACGAGTGCGATCAGCGGAAGGGCACCGACGACATCGACGAGTTGCTGTGGAGGACGAATGCGCTCTCCTCGCACACCGTCTTCATTTCCGAGTGGCTCCGCGATTACTTCATAGAGCGCTGGTTCGATCCTGCGAGGTCGCATGAGGTCATCTACAATGGTGCGGATCCGCGGATTTATCATCCGATTGGCAGCCGCCTTCCCGGGCCCGGTGAAACGGTGCGCATCGTGACGCACCATTGGTCGGACAACTGGATGAAGGGCTACGATGTCTATCGCGAACTCGACGAGCGCATCGCCGCCGGGGAGTTGCCCGGAGTGGCCTTTCGCGTGATCGGTCGATGGCCGCGGGAGATCGAGTGGAAGGCGACTGAGACGTTCGGACCAATGACGGGACATCCGCTCGCAAAAAAACTTCGGGAATGTCATCTCTATCTCACGGCTTCCCGCTGGGAGCCTTGTGGAATGCACCATGTCGAAGGTGCGCAATGCGGGCTGCCGCTGCTCTATCACGAGGATGGCGGCGGGATCGTCGAGGCGGGGCGTCGATATGGCGCTGGCTTTCGTGAGAACCTTGTCGAGGCGGTGAAGCAAACCATCGGTCGGCTGGCCGAACTGCGTGGACAGCTTCTCCGGCAGCTTCCATGCGGCGATCGGATGACGCTCGACTTCGCCGAGACGATCCAGCGCGTGGCTGTGGAATCCGGAAGGCTTTGACGACCTGCGTCCTCATTTCCACCTGCGAGAAATACTGCACGCTTGCGGAGTTCACCCGCGCGCGGCTCGCTGAGTTCTGGCCGGATCTCCCGCCGGTGCGGTTTGCCGGACTCGAGTCGCATCCGGAGGCGCTGCCGTTGCGCGATGACGCGCGCAACTGGATGAAGCTGACGCGTTCCGCATGTGAGGATCTGCTCGCGGGCGGTGTGGAGTTTGCCTACGTGTTGCTGGAGGATCATCCGCCACTCGGTCCATGCGATGCGCGTCGATTGAACGACGAGTTGCCGGCGATGATGCGGGAGCTGGATGCGGTGAGTATTTCGCTGTCCGGTTTCGGGCAGGGACGAAAACGATTCGGCAAGCCCGTGCGCTGGAGGGATTGGAACCTCGACCTTTGCCTTCCGACCACGCTTTGGAAGTTTCCGCTGCACCCTGCGTTGTGGCGGCTGGAGGCGTTGAGGGAAATCCTGGACCGCTTGATTGCGCGCCTGCCGGAGACGGAGCACACCCCTTGGGCATTTGAGCGGAGAGGCGGAGCGCCGGATTCCGGTCTGCCCGAAAATCTCATTTCCCGCAGCTATCGCATCGAGGGGCGTGACAAGGCTGTGGCGCCGTATCCTTCGGGGCTCGGTGCAATGCGCGTGGCGACGGATGTTTTTCGTTTCGCCGCTCGAGTCCTGGCAGGCGCGAATGCGCGGGAGGCGGTGGATCAACGACTGCTCGGTGTTCATCACTACTACCACGGCCCGTATCCGCTCTTCTGGAGTGGTTTGATGCGCAAGGGACGCGTGAACTCCGATGCGCTTTATTTTCTCAAGCTGACCGGTCGTCAGGGATGGGAGGACGCGCTGGAGGGAATTCCCCGGGAATGAGAATCGTCGGCATCATGCTCGTGCGAAACGAGGACCGCTTCGTGGAGTGGTCGCTCCGCAACGCCATCGATTTTTGCGACGAATTTCTTGTTTGCGACCACCTGTCGTCCGATGAAACCCCTGCGGTTCTCGAAAGACTGCGGAAGGAGTTTGGCTCGAAGCTCGAGGTGAGACGGTGTCGGAAGTCCGGAGACTCCCACACGATGATCGAACGCTATGCGGGAACCGATACGTGGATCTTCGGAGTCGATGGGGATGAGATCTACGATCCTGCGGGGCTTGCCCGGCTGCGCCAGCGGCTCGAGGCCGGGGAGTTTCAGCGGTGGTGGGTGATTTTCGGAAACGTGCTGAACGTGAAATCGCTCGATCTGGAGGCGGCCCGTGCGGAGGGACATCTTGCACCGCCCTGCCGCAGCATGACGAAGCTCTACAACTTCGCCGCGATCGAATCGTGGACCGGTCGCATCGTCGAGCGACTCCATGGAGGGACCATTCGTTTTCGCGACGGGTTCGACGAATCTTTGCGATTGAATCTTCACGAGTCGACGTCGTGGGAGGAGGCGGACTTTCGCTGTCTGCATCTCTGCTTCCTCCGTCGCTCTTCGCAGGACGTGGAGTCGAACGCGCCCCGCAAGAACATCATGGACCGGCACGCGTGGAGTCTCGGCAAGGTGCTTGAGAAGCTGCGTGGTGGATCGGATTGGAAGGCGGAGAAATATGCGCGCGGTCCGAGTGTCTCGAAACCGATCGACGCGTTTCTGGAAAGGAAATCGTGAGACGGGCGGGCTTCATCGTGAACAGCCGGGTTCCGGAGCCGGCTTCGTTTCGCAAGGGAATGCCGCCGCATGCCCTGCTGACCGGTTGGGACGATGCGGGTTCGCCGATGAGCTTCATGCGATTTCGGGCGATCTCGCGGCATTTGCAGGGCACGGGATGGCACTACGAACTGTATCGTCCGTGGCGCCGGTATGATGTCGTCGTGTTTCTTAAATCGATGGGTGCACATTGCATGGCCCTCGCGCGCCGGCTGCGCGAGCGGGGCAGTCGCGTTGTCTTCGAGGCAAACGTCGATTACTACACCCGGCCTGAGGGAACCGTGCGCCTGGATGCAATGGCGCCGACGGACCATCAACGGTCCGACGCGGAGGCGATCACGCGCTTCGCAGATCTCGTGATCGCGTCATCCCGACACCTCGCGGAGGTCTGCCGGGCCTTCAATCCGCACGTGGAGTGGGTGCCGGACAATGTGGAGATGGCGCAACTTCCGCGCAGTGTCGACGAACCAACGCCGGTGGAAAGTGGACGGCTCAATGTCTGGTGGAGCGGAATGGAATCCAAGGTGTTCGAGTTCCTTGCGGCGGAGGATGCGTTCCTTGTGTGCGCGGACCGCATTCATCTGCACCTCGTCACCGGGGACATTGAATCCGGCCGACGACGCTGGCCGGCGGACATCGCGGAGCGCACCGACGATTTTCTGCGGCGCGTTCCCCATACGATTCACCGGTTTCGGGATATTCCGGACCTGCTCGCGCGGTATTCGAACGGCGGCGTCATCGTGTCGCCGCGGTTTCTCGATACGCCCTACAACCTTTCACACACGGAATGGAAAATCACGCTCGGCATGGCTGCGGGTCTGCCGGTGATTGCGAGTCCGGTGCCAAGCTACCGGGACGTTTCCGAGCGGGCCGAGGCGGGCGCAGTGACATTGTGTGACAGCCTGCCAGAGTGGACGGATGCGCTGCTCTCGGCCGTAAACGATCCGGCCGGAGTTGTCAGGTCCGGGGCGGCGGCGAAACGCTGCGTGGAAACACACTACAGCACCTCCGTGGTTGCAAGGATGCATTCGAAGTGTCTCGATTCATTGGTCCGATGATTGCGTGGTTTTTTCGCATCGGAGAATTTTCGCGAATCAATGACGCGGTGAGTCGTGGCCTGCGCGCCCGTTTTCCCGAACACGATTGGCGGGAGGTCGATGTGGAACGGGACATCGTCCGTGCGGAGCCGATCTTGTTCGTGCGTGCCAATGCCGAGGCTCTTGCACGGTATGGAATCCGGATTGCAACGAACCGCCAGCCACCACGGGATTTTTTTCCCAGGCTGCCCGTGGTGCTGGATGCCATCCGCCAATGGGTGCGGCGGAACGTGGACCCGACCACCACGGCGTTCGTTTTCCAAACGCAGTCGCTCTTCGATGCGCGACGGGAGGGATGCCGGCACTTTCTCTACACGGATCACACGTATCTCGCGAATTTGCGTTACCCGGAGCCTAAGCCGCTGATGCCGGTGGCTCCGACGTGGCGGGAGATGGAATGCGAACTCTATCGGCGGGCGGACTGCGTGTTTGTGTCGAGCCGTTTCGCAGAAGAGTCCGTTCGCGAGGACTATCACGCGGAGCGGGTGGAGTGTGTGTTTTCCGGAAGCAATGTGCCCGCTGCGCGTATGGCAGAACGGAGCGGAAGGACGATTCTCTTCGTGGGAGTGGACTGGGAGCGCAAAGGGGGGGCCGAGTTGCTGGCGGCATTCCGCGAGGTGCGGAGGGAAATGCCAGACGCGAAATTGTGGATCGCGGGCTGCGACCCGGGTGTGCGCGAGGAGGGCGTAACCATTTTCGGAAGGGTGTCCGCGGAACGGGTGGCGGACCTGTATGCGGAGGCTGATGTTTTCTGCCTTCCGAGTCGCATGGATCCGTCGGCATCGGTGCTGGCTGAAGCGGCCGCGGCGCGGTTGCCAGTCGTGGCGACACCGGTCGGCGGAAATCTGGAGCGGGTCGAAGATGGGAAGACAGGATTCCTTCGGGAGCCGCAGGGACTTGCGAGTGCGCTGGTGCAGTTGCTCCGGGACGCGAACCTGCGGGCGCAAATGGGCGAGGCCGGCCGCCGGATGGCGTTGGACCGCTTCACTTGGGACGCGGTTTGCGACAGGATGGCGGCTAGAATTCGTGCGGTGAAATGAGCAGAAGTCCGGATATTCGCGCTGAGGTCACAAAAGCGTGGCGTCTTCTAACCGCACCACTTCGTGCGATGCCCGGCTTCGTGATTGCCGGTGCGCCCAAGTGCGGCACGTCGTCGCTCTACGACTGCATTACCGCGCATCCGGATGTGCGGCGCGGACTCCGCAAGGAACCGACGAACTTCATTCATTATCCGGGCAGCCACTTCCGCGCCGCGATGAACTATCCGGTCCGGATGCCGTGGAAACGGTTCATGGTCGGGGATGGCAGCGTGGAATATTTCACGCATCCGGATGGGCCGGACAACGTGCGCGAAGTGGTGCCGAATGCGCGGCTGATTTTCATCCTTCGGGATCCCGTTGCGCGGGCATGGTCGGATTATCAGATGTATCGACGGGCGGGAACCGACACGGAGGATTTCTCTCAAACCGTCGAACGCGCCATGCGCTGGCTATCGGATGCAAGTCTGGAGCCGTTGGTCGATGCGGCGGCGCGGCATGCGATTCATCCCGCGCGTTACGTGTTGTGCGGCATGTATGCGCGAGCGCTCGCGCGGTGGTTCGACCGATTTCCGCGGGAGCAATGTCTGGTGTTGTTTACCGAGGAGTTTGCCGCGGACCTGGACGGGACTATGGCGAAGGTATTTGCTCATCTCGGTCTTCCGCCTTGCAGCGCGGGATCGTGCACGCGTGCGCGCCACGGAGGATACCGCGAGGAAATGTCCCCGCAAACGGCCGCCGCGTTGCGTGCGTTCTACGAACCGCACAACGACCGGCTGCGGGAAATGCTCGGCCGGGATTTGCCATGGCGGTGAGGCTTGTCGAACCGGTGCCGGCGTGGAAACGCGTGCGGTATGCAGCCATCGAGGCTGCCCGGCAGCTGTATCACGCGCCCGGGCGTGCCGCATTCCGCCAGCGACTGCGGAATCTCCGCAAGGCGGATGGAGGCGAGCCGAAGGTCAGTTTTGGGTGGCTGCACGACCCTGCACGTCCCTCGGAAACCGGGATCGGCGGTGCCGTGAAGCTCGCCCACCTTCGCCGACGTTTCGGCGAAGCGCGTGAGTCGTTCAACATCCTTTATCTCGTAAGCAGTGTGCTGCACCTGGTTCCTCACGTGGAGGAACTCGTCTCGTGGGCGAAACGGAACGGAGTGAAGGTTGTCTGGAACCAGAACGGCGTCGCGTATCCCGCGTGGTGCGGCGATTACTACCCGTGGTTCAACGCTCCCATGTCGCGGCTGATTCGTCAGGCGGACTTCGTGGTATACCAGAGCGAATTCTGCCGTGCGTGCGCGGATCGCTACCTCGGCCCCGTGAACGCGCCCTGGGAGGTGTTGTGGAATCCCGTGGATGTGCGGCATTTCACTCCAGGCGCGGTGCTGGATGCCGGGCGCTGGGAACTGCTGGCCATGGGAACGAATCATTCGTTCTACCGCGTGAAGGCGTCGCTCGACTGTCTGGCAGCGCTGGTGGCGGATGGGGTGAGCGCCCGATTGACGATTGCCGGCGAAATGCGCTGGCCCGGAGGCGATGACGAAGTGGCGCGGACAATCGATGCACTGGGTGTGCGGGACCGGGTGCGACTGCTTCCGCCTTTCACGCAGGAGGAGGCGGCGGGTCTTTATCGGAACGCGCACGTCCTGCTGCATCCAAAATACAAGGATCCGTGTCCGACCGTGCCAATCGAAGCGATGGCGTGCGGAATTCCCGTGGTTGGCTCCCGAAGCGGAGGAATGCCGGAACTTGTCCCCCCCGACTGCGGGGAACTTGCGGACGTTCCGGACGACTGGTGTGCGGACCACGCCCCGGCGGCCCGTGCGCTTGCGGATGGTGTGCGGCGGGTGATGGAAGACCGGGAACGGCGATCCGCCGCAGCGCGCGCGCGTGCGGAGGCGGTGTTCGATCAGGAGCGATGGGTGCAGCGACACGAGGACATCTTTCTCGCGCTGCTTTCCCGACGATGATTGGTTTTTTCGATGGCGGAGAATGAATCCTGGATCGTCACCGGTGCGCGCGGCGCGATCGGCGGTGCGCTGGTGCGTCGACTCGGGTCCATGGGACATTCCGTGACTGCGGTGTCGCGAAGCGCGGGAAATGGCTGCATCGAATGGGATGCGCTGTGGAATCTCCGGGATCTCGGCGCGGGCGGAACGTTCGTGCATTGCGCCTGGAGCACGGTGCCCGCATCGTCGGAGGCGGATCCAGGTCGCGAGCGGAATATTGATTTTCCGTTGCTCGAACGCATCGTGAACCTCCTCGCCGCCTCCGGAGGTCGCTGGACGCTGGTGTTTCTATCCTCGGGTGGCGCGGTTTACGGAGAGTGTCATGGCGGCGCCCGGACGGAGGCCGATGAATGCCATCCGATCGGCTGGCACGGCAGGATGAAACTCGACGCGGAGAGATTACTGGAACAGCGCGTGGCCGCAGCCGGGCTGGATACGGTGATTGTCCGGCCGTCGAACGTATATGGATTCGATGTCGTCGAGTCGCGACCGCAGGGATTGATTCCCCACGCGATCCACGCGGCTCGGGAGGGACGCGCATTGACGCTTTGGGGGGACGGCAGCGCGATCAAGGATTACGTCCATGTGTCGGATGTTCTCGACGGCATCCTCGCCATTGTGGACGGACGGCAAACAGGCATCTTCAACATTTGCTCGGGAGTATCGATTTCCGTGCGCGAGCTTCTTTCGGAGATTGAGGCGGTGGCGGGACGACGCATCGAAATCGAAACGACGCCTCGACGGGAATGGGACGTGCAGGAGAGCAGACTTTCGCATGCGAAATTGACTGCACTTACGGGGTGGGTTCCACGCGTTTCGTTGCGCGAGGGCATCGATCGGACACTGACCAGTCTGTCGCGATGAATCCGACGGTCTCCGTTCTCGTGCCGGTTTACAACGGCATGCCATATCTTCCGGACGCGCTGAAAAGCGTGCTGCGCCAGACGTGGTCCGACTTCGAGGTGGTCGTGGTTGACGACGCATCGACGGACGACAGCTGGACCACGATCCTGGCGATCGCGGACCGGGATACCCGCGTGCGTGCGGTTCGCAACGAGACAAATCTCGGGCTTCCCGGCGCGTTGAATCGTGGAATGGAATTGTCCCGTGGGAAATGGATTGCGCGGCAGGACCAGGACGATCTCTGCGATCCGCGTCGACTGGAACGGCAGCTCGCGTTTCTGAGAGCCCATGCCGACGTGAAGCTGCTCTTTTCGGACGCGCGGATTGTCGATGCGGAGGGACGTCCGCGCGGGCGTCGCCGAACGGTCACGCGGCCGGAGGAGGCGCGTTGGGATCTGTGTTTCCGATGTAACTTCCCGCACAGCTCCGCGATATTTGCGCGGGAGACGGCCCTTTCTCTCGGGGGCTATCGAAATGTCCACGCCTGCGAGGATTGGGATCTCTGGTCCCGGTTTGCGGAGGTGGCGGAGGTGGCTTCGCTACGAGCACCACTCATGAAATATCGCGTGCACGAGCGTTCGATGATGGGCGTCGAAAATAAGGCACGCCTCGCGAAAAGCGCTCCGTTCCTTCGTGGGATCATGCGGCGAAATTTCGAGAGATTCGCATGCATCGATCCGGACGGGCCTGCTGCCAGAATCATGATCGACGCGTGGGTGGATCTGCCCGGCTCGGGATGGGACGCATATTTCGCAGCCCGCGAGGAAACGGCGCGAGACTACGGTGCAGCGGGATCCTCCGGGTTTCGACGGCTGGTTGGTGAACAGGATTTCATGCTCTTTTGCCGGCTTGCGGGGCGTGGGCGACGGGAGGCGGTGGAGTTTTTGCAAAGGCGGTGGCACTGCTGTCCTGGTCGGCGCTTCGACTTTCCGTGGGTGCGTGCGGCGGCGATCCTCGCGATGGCGCGTGGATAAGTCGAAGACATGAACCGAGTTTCTACCGGCATATGAAGTTCCTGTTTTTGTCGAGTCATGCGCACCTTGCGCTGGATCCCGGATCCACGCGGGTTTCCGGTGGAGCGGAGTTGCAGGTGGCTCTGCTTGCTCGCGAACTGGCGCAACGGGGGCATGAAGCGGTGATCGTGGGAGGTGACGCAGGGCAGGGTGACGGCGTCGTGTTCGACGGAGTCCTCACGCGCACCGGTGGACGGTTTCATACCGGGGGACTTGCGGACACCGCCGCTGCGCTGCCGCGTGTGATCGAAGTGATCCGCGAGGAAAAGCCGGATTGGGTGCTGATCCTTGGATGGACGACGTGGGTGTTTCTATTGAATGCGCTAAAGCGTTCACTCGGTTATCGGTTCGCATTCATCTGCGGACTCGACACCGAGGTGAACGGAGAGTTCCGGCGCGAGAATCCGGTGCGGGGCGCCCTGTTTGAGCGAGGGGTTCGGAAGGCGGATGCGAGGCTCGCGATGAGCGATTACCAGGCGGAGCAATTCGCCCGACAGAGTCTTGACTGCGGGATGTATCGAAATTTGATCCTGCCACGCGCGTTTCCCCGGACGGTGGAGAAGACGGTTGATCTGCTGTGGGTTGCCCGGTGTCAGCCGATCAAGCGCCCGCATCTTTTTCTCGATCTTGCGGAGAGATTGCCGGATCTACGCTGCCGGATGATTTGCCCAAGAGAGGATGCCGGCTTGTGGGAATCAGTCGCGGCGCGCGCGAAGGGCATTGCGAATCTCGAATTCGTCGAGCGCGTGCCATACCACGAGATTCAGGCGTGCTACGATGCGGCGCGGGTTTTCGTGAACACGTCGACATTCGAAGGATGGCCGAACAGTTTCATCCAGGCGGGACTGGGCGGGGCCGCGCTGGCGTCGCTCGACGTGAATCCGGACCGCCTGTTTGAGCGGTTTTCCCCGGGAGTTTTTGCAAACGGCGATTTCGATGCGCTGGTGGCTGGAGTGCGGCAACTCGTCGCCTCAGAGGGTGCCCTGCGCGATGCGCAGGCGGGCTGCGAGCGATTCGTCGCGGAGCTGCACGACAACGCGCGAAACGTCGACGCGTTTCTTTCCGCACTCGACGTCTCGTAACCACCGGAAGTCAAAGTTGGCCACGGCCGGGAATTCGTTCCCGGCCATTTTTGTTCCCGGCGAACTTGCGCGTGCGAGGAATCGGGACGAGGAAGGTGTCATGCGACTCCCAGCGGTTCTCCCGATGATCTGGATGGTTTCTACGATCTGGGCTGCGCCCGATGCGAAAGTTTTCGACCGGAAACCGGGCAAGACCCGGAAGTTCGATCGCATCCAGTATTTTCCGCAAAAAGGCCGTGACGTCAGTTTTGGTGGTGACCGTCTGAAATGGACGGGGGAGGGCGATTGCTCGCAGAACGAGGCGATGGAGCCCATCATCTCCGTGCAGGGCGAAGGGGTGACGGTTCGCAATGCCTGGATAGACGGAGCACCGGACGGCATTCATGTGAGTGCCCCCAACGTGGTTATCGAAAACATCGTGTTCCCCAAGGTGTGCGAGGACGCGATCACGGCGAATTCGGGCGCGGACAACCTCGTGATTCGGAACTGTGCGTTTCGCGGTGCGCGCGACAAGGCGATTCAACTCAACGCCGGGAAGAACATCGTGATCGAGAACTGCCTGTTTGAAGATTGCGCGAAGCCGGTGCGCGTGAAATCCGGCGTCACGGTTACGGTGAGGAACAACGTGAGCACCGGATCCACGGTCTTCATTCTCGCGGATGGGGAGGGTGCCCGTGCGTTGGCTGAATCGAACGATGTTCGGAAGAGCAAATGGTTCGCGAAGGCCGAAAAGAAGGCGCGGATCGTGATCGGGAAGGGAAACCGCCTCTCGCGCATCGAGCGCAAAAACGAGGCGAATTCCGGCGGGGTGATTGAATCCCGGTGAATAAAACCCCGGCGCGACCAGTCATTACCCACACAACCGATATTTAAAAATGAAACGACTTTCTGTTCTCCTGCTCGCATTGAGCGGTGCCGTGATCGCCCTATCGCCGATGCGTTCGCAGGCGGCGACCGCAGTCTCGTTCAGTTTTTTCTACGATGAGCTGGCTCCTTACGGGAACTGGGTCGACGTGGACGGCTACGGCTATTGCTTTCAACCGACGGTCGCCTCCGGCTGGCGGCCTTACTATGACGGCGGCTGGGTTTACACGGATGACGGATGGTGTTGGAACACGACGGAACCGTGGGGATGGGCGACCTATCATTATGGTCGTTGGGCCAATGTGCGCGGATGCGGCTGGGTATGGGTGCCCGGCTACGAGTGGGCACCGGCTTGGGTGTCATGGCGCACGAGTTCGAACTATATCGGATGGGCTCCTTTGCCGCCTGAGGCGCGCTGGGGCGGTGGTGGAATCCGGTTCGGCGTCAGCTTCGGATTCGACATTGGGCCCAGCTACTACAACTTCTGCAGCCCGCGTTATTTCGGCTACTCGAATGTCGGTCGCTACTGCGCTCCGTGGCGGAACAACGTGAACATCATCGAGCAGACGACGAACATCACGAACATCACCAACGTCGTAAACAACAACACAACGATCATCCGCAGCGGTGGCCCGAACTACGACTTCGTTCGTAAAAACTCGGACCGGCCGATCCCGCGTGCGCAAATCGAGCGGGTGAGCAACCCGGCGGGTCTTCGCAAGGGAGGGCCGTTGAAGAACGAACTGCGCGGGGACAAGCTGCGGGTGGTTTCTCCTCAGATCGCGAACAGCAAAAACGCAAAGCCGAAACAGGTGGCGGCACGCGCCTCGAGCAAGAATGTCGATCGTGGGTGGGGGGACATCAAGGACCCGAACCGCTCCAAGCAACTTCGCGAACGGATGAAGAACGAGGCGGTCGCTGCAAAGAGACCTGAGAATCGTGCGAATGAAGGAAACCGCCCGCAGAACAAAAAACTCGCCACCGCGAACCGGCCGAATCAAAGCGGCCAGAACAAGAATGCCCCGAAAACTGCGGAGCGGGATCGTTCGCGTGTCGGCAACGGGTTGAAACCTTTCCTCGAACAGGGCGCGAAGACTGACAAGCGTCCGGACGTCGTGCGCAAGCCGGAGTCCAATCGTCCGCAAAACGCGACCGGGCAACAGCAGCGCACCGCTGACGCCAGGCGGAAGGCGGATTCGGACGCCGCACGTCGGGAGGAGGTCCTTCGCCGGCAGACACAGAATCCGCAGACGGCGAGTCGCACGCCCCAGCAGGTTCAACGCCCTCCGACGCAGCGTCAGCTGGAGACGCCGTCCCGTCAGCCGGTGCAGCGTCCGCCTCAGGTTGGACAGCGTCCGCCTCAGCAGACGGAGAAGCGGTCCAGGCAGCCGCAGCAGAATGTCCAGCGTCCGCCTCAGAACCGGCCCCAGTCGCAACCCCGCCCGCAGCAGACGCAGAAAAAATCCGACGATCAGAAAAAGAAGGAAAGTCGGCCGTCGCAGCCACAGTTTCGGCAGCCGCAGACGCAACAGCGGATGCCGCAGTATCAGCAGCGTCCCTCGCAGCCGCAGCAAATCCAGCGGGCGCCGTCGCGTCCTTCGAATCGACCGGAGAAACGCAACTGAGGCACGGCCGCTGAAAATCCGAGCCCGCCGACTGCCGGCGGCTCACGGAGCTTTCAGTTGTATACAGGGAATTTTCCCGTGTGGTTTGTGGTCGTAGTTCGCACGGCGAATTTGAAACCGCGAAGGCGATTCATTCGGGGGCGCAGGTCTTGAAAGTGGATTGGGCGGGCCCCTCCGGCCCGCCCAACCCGATTATCGGCTAATTGCCGACCGCACCCCTCAGTGCGATTCTTTTCGTGGTCCTCCCACTCCCGTCGTTGCCAATGGGACTGCAGGAGGAACTTTGTTTACGAAATTTTCTTTCCAGTTACGGAACATGCATCCGCCGATCCTCAATTTTGAAGTCCGGAGAAATGCCTGCGAATCGGAGAATATAGGTGAGATGCCCGGGGTGCAATGAAAGTTTGGGTCATTTTTCTTCGAAAAAAGGCTCGTTTTCAAAGGTGTAAAGCGTGGAGGAAAATGCGGAAAGTGCCACGCGAAACCGCACCCGGTTGCGATCTCGAGGCATGAAGCGTCGATATGTGGAGCCGATTGGAAAAACCAGGCAGTCACCATCCATCCGATCCGAGAAGCCGGAGCTTCTGTCACCGTTGATGGAAGATCCTCCCGCTCAATTGCGGGATATGTCCGCTGAGCAGCGTGCGGCGTTTGTGGCTCCGGGCACTTCGGAGGATCGGGTGGAGCGGTCGCAGCGGGATCAGGGGAGGAGATGACCGGATTGTCTACAACCCTGACGTGGGACGAAGCGGCGGAGTGGATTGGCCGGGAATTGCATCGGCTGATGGAGCGGCAGGCCGAATGGATCGGGACGGAGGACCTCCTGCCGGATGAAGAGTCCAACGCGTGTGCCGTGCGGGATCTTCGGTCTCTGGATGCGGAAACGCGGGAAACGCTCGACGCTGCGGTTGCCGAGTTTGCGGACCGGGGGGAATGGCCGCCGCTTTCCATCGAGTGCCGGTATCTCCTCAGTCGCCGGTTGTTCTGTGCGCTGGACCTTCTTCACACGCTGTCGCTGCCGGCGGGACGCCCGCTGGTTCCTCAGTCCACGGCGACTCCGAAGGAGATTCTTTTGTGGCTTTTGAACATCACGTGGCGGTCGCGTGCCGAGCGATGGCTGCAGATCACGGGCAGTTCCCGCCTCCAAACGCCGTCGAATCCTGCGATCCACGGAGATTTCGGAGGAGGCCGCTAGATCAAAGGATCACCTGAACCGGAGCGAGCACGTCGAACTCGAGTTCACCGCGGGCGTCGTAACGCCCCTCGACGGAGGCATGCGCGTAATCCGCGATCTTTCGGCAGGTGGCGAGTTCGAGACCGAGGCTCATCGTGTAACCCTGGGAGCCCTTTGCGGAGACCTCATAGGGTTCGAAAAGTTTCTCCACACCCCGGCCCTCGAGCGACCGCTCGAAGATGCCCGTGCCGCCCAGGGTCACTCTCAAATGCGCCCCGTCGCGATGTTCAAGTGCTGTGCGGATGTGAATGCGCTTCGAACGCTGGGAGGCCATCGTCGCCAGCTTGCGCACAATCATCAGGATGGCCTCCGAAGAGCCGGAGACCTTGGTTCCCTGAGGGAGCGTGTCCTCGAGAATCGCGGCGATCGATTTTTCCTGGAGCGTGCGGACGATGGGGAGCAGCAACTCCCGGGGGGTGAAAATTTCCTCCACGCCCGCCGTGGCGAGATGGGACGCGGCCGTGTAGTCGACGATCTCCATGAGGATGTCATGCAGATGCGTGCCGGCCTCACGAATATGCTCGATCCAGTTGCGAACCTCCTTGTCACGGGGAGAGGCGGCGAGGAGATCCGAGAACCCGAGAATGACATTCAGGGGCGTGTTGAACTCATGGCAGAGCAGCGAGAAAAAGCTGTCGTGAACGCCCATCAGCCGGCGCTGCATGTCCTCCTTGCGGGCCGCATGCCGGTGAAAGACATCGAAGCCCTGGGACACAACCTTCCGCAGGTGGTGACGCTCGAATGGCTTCGTAAGGTAGTTGAATGCGCCGAGATTCAGCGCCGCGATGGCGCTTTCCGTGCTTTCGTAGGCGGTCAGGATGATGATGTTCTGACTGTCGCGGATCTTCTTCAACCGCTGAAGCGTTTCGATGCCGGACATTCCCTCCATGCACAGGTCGAGGATGACGACCGGAAACGTATCCTGCATCGAGGCGGCGACCGCCTCCTCCCCGCTGGCCACGGTGGTGACATCGTATTCGTCCTTCAGGACGAGGCTGAGAGTCTGTCTGACGAGCGGTTCGTCATCGACCACCAGCAATCTGCGACTGGAGTTTTCGGAAACCATCACGCTCGACCGGATTTTTTCGCCGCGCCCGAGTGGCGGACGGTGTGCAGTGTGCCTTGATCCGCAGGGAAATAGAAGGAGAAAAGCAGACTGCGGTTCGGCTTCACCGTCACCTCCAGATCGCCTCCGTGGTGGTGGGCGATCAGGTAGCTCGAAGCGAGAAAAACCCCGAATTCTCGGGGATTCGCCCCGCGCGGGTTGAACGGGTGCAACAGGCTTTCGCCGGTGACATCGGGGCGAATGGGCTCAAAATCCTCGAAAACGACACAAATACCGCCGCCGTTCGTGCGGGGAAGCGGAGTGATTGCGATTTTCACCCGGCTGGAAGTGGGGAGGGAGACCACCTCCTCCGCGATCATGAATCGGAAAAGCTTCTCGAGCTGCCCGGGGACGCCGCGCACGGCCGGCAGGCCGTCGGCGATCTGGAGGTCGATCGTGAGCGCCTTTTCCCTCCGGAGCATTTCGGTCGATTCGATGGAGCGGCGGAGGAGTTCCGCAAGATTCACCGCCTCGAAGTCGTCCGGCAAGGGCGGTTCGCTCAACTGCCCGAGGTCCTTGAGCGTGCGGGAGACCTCGTGGACGTGACGGTTCACACTGGCGACAAACTCGTTCGAGATCGCAGAAGCGCCATCCTCCTCGAGCATCTGGTCGAGAATGAGCGTAACCGGGCAAAGCGCATTGTGGACGTAATGCCCGATCTTGGCTGCGATCACGGCCACGTCGTAGGTGCGACCCTCACGGATCTGTTCGCGAAACTCTTCGAGTCGCTGTTCGAGATTCTCGTGCTCGCGGACCTCGGCCTCGTAGTGTTCCAGCGCCGCGGTGAGTGTTTGTTCGAGATCGTCGAGCCGCCAGGGCTTCGTGACGAAGGAGAAAACGGCCCCGGAGTTGATCGCTTCGATGAGGAGATCGAGGTCGCTGAACGCCGTCGTGAGAATCCGCACCGTCCGAGGATATTCGCGGCGCACCACTTTCAACAGTTCCACGCCGCTGGACTCGGGCATGCGCTGATCGGTCACGATGACGCCGATCTCGTCCGAGTGGGTGGCGAGAACTTCGAGCGCCTCCCTGGCAGAGGCCGCCGAAAACACGGGGAAGCGCCGGGAAAATGCCCGGTGAAAATACTTCAGTGCCTTCGTCTCGTCATCGACGAGCAATACGCCTTTGCCTGCCATCGTCTCGCGTTTGCTGCGAACGATCATCGACCAATTGTTACATTCGCGCAATATCCGAAGCGGAAAATCTTTCGTAGAGTTCGCGGATCACCTGCTCGGCGTCCTCCGCTTCTCCACGCGGAGCGATCACCACCTCAAACGGAGAGTCGCCCGAGGAGAGACGGGAGAACTGGATGACCAGCGATGCGTCCGCCGCGGCAACGGCCACGACCAATTGGAGAAGCCGGATCGAAATTTCCGGGACCTGCCGCTCGACGAAAAGACCGAACAAATCGCCAAGCATGCCATCGGCGGGAAGGTTCGATTCCTGGATGCGCACGGTCACGCAGCGGTCGCCGTCGACCGAGACTTCGTTTCCTCCGCATGCCACGGTGGAAAGGAAGCTGCCGGCGGCGACCGCGACTCCATCCATGCCCGCGGCGTCGTCGGAGATGGCCACGGGAGCCCCGCCGGGTGGTGTGGACAGCCATTCCCGGCACTGAACCGCGGTGCGGTATTCGCTCAGGAGAAGCTCGGTGGGTTCAAACATCCGGAGATTGAACGCGCCATCCGCCGCGGTGGCGCGAAGGTCGTCCGGCATGGCCTTGATCATGGCGGCCAGCGCGCGGCGGAATGTCGCCCTCTGCGACTCCTCCAGCGCATCCACGTGCAGAAGCAGCCATTTCATGCGGTCACTGCAGATCACGCGCTGGAGGGTGGTCATTTTCAGCGCCATCAGCGCGTCGCGCTCCGAGAGCACCTGATGGTAGTCGGCTGCGCGCTGGAGGACCATGCCGAGCTCGTCGGTTTTCCACGGCTTCACGACATACTGATAGATGTGGCCGCGGTTCACGGCCTGGATCGCGCTGTCGAGATCTGAATAGGCCGTGGTGAGAATGCGCACGATGTTCGGCGCGGCGTTGCGCACGCGGCCAAGAAAATCCGCGCCAAGCATTTCCGGCATGCGCTGGTCGGAAAGGACGATGCCGATCTTCGCGCCCTCCCGGTTGAGGATCTCGAGTCCTTCAGCGCCCGATGTTGCCGTAAAGACCTCAAATTTCGGCGAGAACGCCATCCGGAAGTATTTCAGTGCCTTCTCCTCGTCGTCGACGTAGAGCACCGCGCAGGGGGATTTGGAGTCGTTGTTTAGCATGTGTTGAGCGCCAATTCGGCAGTTGGAATTTCAATGGTGAAGACTGCCCCGCCTTGCGGCCGGTTCGCCGCACGGATGACGCCGCCGTGCGAAGCCATGATGGTATGGCAGATACTGAGCCCCATGCCCATCCCGGAGCCCACGTCCCGCGTGGTGAAAAACGGCTCGAAAATTCGTCCGATGATCTTCTCGTCGATGCCCGGACCGGAGTCTGCGAATTCGATGATGGCGCGTTCTCCGTGGGTTTGGCTGCGGATCTCGATTCGCCGCGGTGCGCCCGGCGGATTCACAGCAAGCGCCTTCGCCGCATTTCCGAACAGGTTGATGAAGACATGTGTGAGCTGGGTCTTCTGGCCGCAGACCGCCAGATCCTCGGGAATATCCACGTCGATCTCGATTCCCATCAGGTCCTTCGCAGCGATCTTCTGCGCGTTTTCCAGCGCCTGACGGATCGGGAAGACCGAGCGCTGGTCCTGTTTCTCGGGGTATGCGAAGTCCTTCAGGTGCGTGATCACATCGCGGATGCGTTCCATCCCCTCCTCGATGTCGGCGAGCAGGTCCTTCATGTCGTCGCTCAGCGAGTCCTGCGCCTGTCTGGCGACCGCGACGGCAGTGAGCGTGTAGTTGAGGGGGTTGTTGATCTCGTGGAGAAGGCCGGCGGAGAGTGAGCCGATGGCGTTCATCTTCTCGCTCTGGATGAGCATCAACTCCGTGCGCTGCAACTTCTCGATCGTCCTGCGCAGCTCCGCGTTGCTTTCGCGGAGGTCCTTTTGCAGTCCGCCCGTTCGCAGAAGGTTTGCGACGCGCGTCTTGACCTCCACACTGCTGAACGGCTTCGTCAGGAAGTCGTCGGCACCTGCCTCAAGCGCGTCGATCTTGGATTTCTCGTCCACACGCGCGGTGAGAAGCATGATCTTCACATCGGCGAACGCGGGATTCGCGCGGAGCTCGCGGCAGACGGTGAGGCCGTCCTTCCGCGGCATCATCCAGTCCAGCAGCACGAGGTCCGGCCGGTGCTCCGCCACGAGGGTCGCCACATTTCCGCCGTCCTGTGTCTGCACGACGCGATGGTTTTCGGAGAGCAGCGAAACCACATACCGGCGCATGTCCGGCTCGTCGTCGGCAACGAGCACGACTTCCTTTCCCTGGCCGACGACAGGCAGATCCTCCTGCGTCCCGTCGGTCTGGCTTCGCCAGCTTCGGTCGGCGCTGCGAAATGCCTTCTCGAACGGTTCCTCGCCCTCGGGCAGATCGATCGTCGCCGGCTCCGGAAGAGCCTCGTCGGATGCGTCGGCGTCCTCCTCGGCCACCGGCAGGCGGATGCGAAACGTCGAACCGTTTCCCTCGGTGCTTTCCACGTCGATCGTGCCGCCGTGCTGTTCAACGAGTTCCTTCGCGAGGGCGAGACCGATGCCGACCCCCTGTGTCTGATTGGCTGTGTTCGACCGCACCTGATGAAAGCGGTCGAAAATTTTTGAAAGATCCTCTTTCGGAATCCCGACGCCGGTATCCGCCACCTCGATCGCGGCGCCTTCCGCATCGGCGGACCAGCGCACGGTGATCGTTCCGCCCGCGGGGGTGTATTTGATCGCGTTCGTGAGAAGGTTCACGAGCACCTTTTCCATGCGTGCGGGGTCGAAGACCGCCGTCGCCGCGGGATCGCCCTCCTCGACGCGGAAACGCAGGCGCTTCGCGAGGCCAATGTGGCGCACGGAGTCGACCATGCCCTTGAGATAGCCGCCGAGCTGGACCTGCTTTTTCCGAAGCACTTCACCGCCTAGGTCGAGTCGCGTGAGGTCGAGGAGGTCGTTGATGAGTTTGAGCAGGCGGAGCGTGTTCCGATGCACGAGCAGGAGTCCCTCGTGCGTCTTCGCATCGAGCGCGGCCGCGTTGGTGAGAATTGTTTCCACCGGGCCGAGAATGAGCGTGAGCGGCGTGCGCAGCTCGTGACTTACATTCGAGAAGAACTGGGTTTTCAGCCGGTCGAGGTCCTGCAACTCGCGGTTTTGCACGTCGAGCCGGTGACGCAACCGGAAGTCCTCGAAACGCACGCGCGACAGGAAGATGGTCATGCCCGAGCAGACGAGGGTCGTGATCAGGATGAACGACGTGTTGAAGCCGAAGAGCGGAAGCGACTCCGGCAGCTTGAAGCCGGGGTTCATGATGCACGCGGCCGCGTAGATCGCCAGCGATCCAAGGGACATGATCAACGTATCGACCACCGACCACGGCAGCAGACTTGACCATGTCATCAACACGAGGATGATGCCGGCAAAGTAGGGGGATTGCTCGCCATCGGTGAGAAACATCATCAGGCTGAATGACGACGTCATCACGAGGAGGGAAAGGATGCCCAGAACCCGTGCCCATGTGCGGCTGGGATTCGCCCGCTGCAGGTGAAGGATCGCCATGAAAACGAGAAGCACCGCGTCGACGCCGAAGCGGATCCCGACGAACTGCGCGAACCGGTCCGGATACAGGAAGTAGTCGAGCGTGATTCCCGACGGCATGCCGACGAGTGCGATCGCGTTCGCCACGATCACACTGCGGGCGAGCAGGCGTCCGTTGTGTTCGCGATACGCGGCCTTGATCTGCTCGTCGTTCTGGACCGCGGGTTCGTTCATGCGGGTTTGCGAATCGTCAGGAAGACGTTGACGCCCGTTTCGTCGGCAAAGACTTCCGCATCCGTTCCCTTGGGTGCCAGGGACGCGAGGTGCTTTTCATCGCGGTAGATGAGATACCACTCGAGGAGGTGCTCCATCATTGCGATGTCCGGGTTGTTCGGGTGGACGTTGGTCGCGACGAGCAGGCCGCCCGGACGGATCCACCGGTAATACAGCGAAAGCAGATTCCGGCAGACGTTGTCCGGGAAGTAGTCGAACAGGCCGCCGCAATAGATCATGTCGTAGCTCGGGAGGAATCCCTCACTCTCGAGATGGATGTTCTTGAGCAGGTCGTCGATGGACTTCTGGATGAACTTCACCGCCGGCTTCCGGCCCGTCTGCTCCATCGCCTCGTGGACGCGCCGGGTCGTGTATTGCAGCGTCTCGTCGTTGAAATCCATCAAATGGATCGCGCACTGGCTGGCGACCTCGTGATTGCGAATGAATCGCTGTGCCTCGATCGCCGGTCCGCACGCCACCGACAGCGCGGTGAAGATGCGCTGTTCCTCATCCGTCACGCGCTCCGCTTCCTCGGCAAGCTGGCGTTCGAGGATATTCACGCGGTTGCGGTGGGCGATACACGCCTTCACGCTCGTGGTGAGATCGTGAAAGATCTTCGCATACGTCGTCGTCCCGACCGACGGCGACTCCTGCAGCATCATGTTCACCATCTCGTAGTCGCCCGCGTAGCCGAGCGGCTTGTAATACGAGCGCCAGAGAAACGGCGCGCAGAGCATGTAGGGGTGGAGTTCCCGGCGGGCAAACGCCTTGTAGAGCACGGATTCCTCGTCGGGAATGCGGTTTGCCTCGGTCTGAAACTGGTTCAGCAGTTCGGTGAGTTTCTCCGCGACGGGCTTCTCGATGGATTCGCGGAAGCGAGAGGCCTTCTCCGGATTCGAGTCGTTGCCGACGATCGCGGTCTCCGCCTCCTCGATCCAGCGGCTCGTGCCCGAGAGAAAGTCGGAGAACTTGTTCACCGCGAGCTGATAGCCTTCGGAGAGTTTGAGGCCCTCCTCCCAGTCGTTGATGAAGCGGCTGATTTCGTTGTGCAGCGCCGGTCCCGGCTCGAGGTGCTCGAGATTGCTCCACGAGTCGATCAGGGTCACCGATGCGATGACCATCAATCCAGTGGTGACCAGGCTCGTGACGACTCCGCGGCCGCGGTAGATGACGCGTTCGCCGCGCATTACGGAGATTTCCTGGAGGACCTCACTCAGCTGGATGAGGGAGAAGGGATTGTAGACTTCGAAGACGGCGACCGATCTCGAGATGTGGACAAGGGTTCCGCGCCCTTGAAGCCCCGAGGTGTTGGTGAAGGCGACAAGACTGTCGATGCCGGCGAGTGCTTTTTCCACGTTCGTCAGATAGGGTTGATCATTTACCGCTTGCCCAAATCCGGCTCTCAGCCATTGCGGCGAGTTGCTGGAGGGTGGGGCCTTTCAAAAATTCCATCGCCGAGAAGCTGACGCCGATCCGCTCACTGATGCCGAGGCTTAGCTCAAGCACCATCAGGGAGTCCACACCCATCTCGTTGAGCTTGCGATCGACCGGCACCGAGGCCGCGTCCATCTTGAGGGTGGCGCCGAGAGCCTCCTGCAGGCGACCTTCGAGATCGCGCAAACGCTGGTCCCGCGAGGCGTTCGCGAGGCTCTCCCGGAGTTGCGAGGCCACGTCGTTCCCGCCGCCGCCCTCCTTCTTCAATCCGCGGAAGCGCGGATCGGCTGTGAGATGCGGATGAGCCTCGAACCACTTCGCCCAGTCGACCTTGAACACGCCGACCTGCGCCTCGTCTCCGCGAAGGATCCGTTCCAGCGCTTCGAAGGCTTCCGCATTGCGAAGACCCGTGATGCCGGCGGATGCGAGAACGCCGCTAAGGCTGCCATCCCGGGCGACGACACCGGTTTCCGCCAGTGCCCCCCAGTTGATGGATACCGCAGGGATCCCCTGCGCTCTCAGTGAATGCGCCAGCGCGTCGAGGATCGCGTTTGCCGCGACATAGCTCGTCTGGCCCCGATTTCCCACAAGGGCGGATACGGAGGAGTGGAAGACGACGAAATCCAGCTCGCGACCGGCGATTGCCGTGGCAAGGTTCATTGCGCCGGTCGCCTTCGGCAGAAACACCCGATCGAAGCTCTCCCGGCTCAGGCCGGCCATCATCGCGTCATCGAGCACCATGGCTCCATGCACGATCCCGCGCAGGTTCCCACCCGCGTGCGCGATCAATTTTTCCACCTGTGCAGCGTCCGTGACGTCCACGGAAAGGGCCTCGACCCGGGCTCCGCGCGACTCCATCCCGCGGATGGCTTCGTTGATGCCGGCCGCATTGGCTCCGGAACGGCTGACCAGCAGGATCCGGCCCGCACCCAGGTCCGCCAGCCATCCCGCCGTGGCGAGGCCAAAACCGGACGTTCCGCCGGTGACGATATAGCATCCGTCGGGACGCACGACCGCCCGTGGTGTCTCAGGAACGTCGACGCCTCCGGTGGAAAAATCGAGCAGTGCTCTGCCAATGCCGGCGGCGTGGCGAAACGCGTCAGAGGCCTCCCGCGCGGGGAAGTTTCGTGTGGCCCGGAGCTTCAACCGGCCAGAGGCAAACTCGTCGAAGATGGTCTGGAGCGCAGCCTGCACGAGATCCGGTCGCTCCGCTGCGAGCCGGTCCACATCGACGCTCGCGAAGATTACGTTGCGATCGAAGGCGCCCAGCGGAAGGTCGCGATCCGCGGCGATGTCCATCCTGCCCGTCTCGATGTAGCGCCCGCCATGCCGCAGCAATCCAAGCGCGGCATGCGCTGCCGTCCCGGTCAACGCGCCGATGACGGCATCGACTCCTTCGCCACGGGTCGCGTCGCGGATGGCGTCTGCAAAGTCCGGGGCGGTTGCCGGGAAAATATTCCGGAGGCCGAGAGTGCTCAGAAATTCACGTTCCGCGTCCGACGCTGCAGTGGCGAAGACCTCCGCTCCCACGGCCAGCGCCACATCAATGGCCGCGAGTCCGGTTCCGCCTGCGGCGTGCGGAATTAGAACGCGCTCGCCGGGCTGCAGTCGCGCGATCTCGACGAGTCCACGCCACGCCGTGATGTAATCGACCGGGATTGCCGCGGCGTCCATGTCGAGCGAGTCCTGAAGCTTCACGACGAAAGCCTCGGGAGCGATCGCATAACTGCACCAGGCCTTGCGGGCGAGGGCGGCCACACGCGTGCCCGGTTCGAACACTTTTCCACCACGCACGACGACGCCCGCGCATTCCAGGCCCCATTCCGAAAACGAGCCGTCGAATGCCGCCGGCGGCAGCTGACCGGTTATCCGGAGGAAGTCGCGTTCCGAAACCGTCGTCCGATGCACGCGAATTTCCACCTCTTCATCGGACGGCTCACATCGAGTCGCCGGCTGGAATCCGAGCGTGTCCAGGCGGCCCTTCGCCGCGACGAGCTCGACTGGTTCCTCGAGCGAGGTGGCGACGAGTGTCCGGCTTTCCTCCGCGATCGGGCGGGAAACCAGGGCTTTCTCGAATCGTTCTCCGCCACGGTATGCGATCTCCCCCTGGCTGCCGGCGCGGATTTCCGCGATGACGGCTGCGGCGTTGGGCACGTCAAAATCGATGGCTCTGCACGCGATGGAATCGAATTCATTCCGGGCGACCAGTCCCACTGCCGCAAGTGCGGACGCGCCCGGATTCGAGACTCCTTCTCCGGCCCGCACCGGCGAAGCTCCCCGCGTGACAAGCGTGACGTCCACGGACTCGGCGGGCTTCCCGAGCTGCTGCAACAGGCGGATCCACGACGCCGTCGTCTCGCGGGCGTCGCACTCGCCGGTGACCACGACCACGATCCGCCTGCGGCTTTCGAGGGATGAAGGGTCGTCGATGGCACTGCCCAACGTCACATTCGGGATCTGGCCTGCGAGATCGGCGGCGAATTTTTCGTCATCCGACAGCACAAGGACCCCGGATTCATCCGCAGGGCCGGTCGCTTCCAGCGGCGAAGCCTTCCACTCGATGGCATAAAGCGCCGACGAGTCCTGCTTCGCGGAATCCATTTCCAGCCGTTGCAGCGAGATTCCCCGTGCGGAGGCGCAGACCGTTCCATTTGCATCAGTGAGCCACACGTCCGCAACGATGCGGGTGGCGGTCTGGCTGAGAAGGCGGCCGAACGCATGACATTCCGAAGTGGCGGGCCGGGAAATGTAGCGAAACTCCTCGAAAGAGGAGGGGACAAAGAGCTGCTCACCGCTCGCGCAGTAAATGACGGCCTGCAGCGCGACGTCGAAAATCGACGGATGCAAAGGATGATCCTCTTCGTCGATCACCCCGCTCGCGTCGATTTTCACGAGGAAGCAACCGGTGCCGGTGAAGAGCTCCGTGGCGAGCCGGAACATCGGCCCGTAGTGAAGCTGACGCCGGCTGAGGCGCTCGTAGAATGGGTCCGGCGCCACCGCGTTCGGGCATTCCGCTTTCAAGGCGGCCAGATCCAGCGTCTCCCCGGCGGGATTTGTTCGCGGATACATCCGTCCGGTGCAGTGGCGCTGAAAGCTTCCTTCCTCGCCCTCGATGCGACTGGAAACGGAGAAGCGTCCGTCATCCGCATCGAAGTCGGTGACGAGGTATTGCAGCTTCGAATAATCGACCACGAGGACGCGCTCGAAATTCACGTTTTCGAGCACGACCGCCGGCGTCCCATGCACCTGTGAGCCCAGTGTCAGTGCGGCCTCGATGTAGCCCATGCCGGCGAAGACGGTCTGGTCCTGCACGCCGTGATCGAAGAGGAACGGGAAGTAGTTGCGGTTGATTTCGACCTCCCAGCAAGGCTTTGGCGAGAGCACGGTGCGGTTGAGATAGACCGGACCGGGCAGACCGAGCCGCTCCATCTTCGAGCGCTCCGACTCGATCCACAACGTCTGGCGCTGCCAGGGATATTGCGGGCCGGGCAGGAATCGTCCGCTCGTCGGAGCGACGGCGCTCCAGTCGGGATCGATGCCGGCACAATACAACTCTCCGAGGGTGAGCAGGAACCGCGGGAGTTCCGGCTCCGCGCGACGGATCGAGGTGAAGCACGAAATCTTCGCGTTCAGCGCCGCGGCGCATTCCTTGATGGAATTTCCCAGCACCGGATGCGGCCCGACCTCGAGGAAGTGCGTGTAGCCGTCCTCGATGAGCGCCTTGATGGCGTCCGAAAAACGCACGGAGTGCCGGACGTTTCGCCACCAGTATTCCGCCGTCCACTCGGTGCCGGGGCTCAAGGCCCCCTCCGCGGTGGAGTAGAGCGGCAGGCGCGCCGCCTGTGGGGAGAGATCCGCGAGCGAGGCAAGAAGCTCGTCGTGGAGCGGATCCATCTGCGGGCTGTGGTAGGCCACTTCGACGCGCAGGAATTTGTTGAATACGTCGCGTCCGGTCAGCTCGGCGGAAATCCGCTTCAGTTGGTCGGTGTCGCCGGAAAGCGTGACGGCGTTGAAGCTGTTGATCGCTGCAATCGCTACGCCGTCGAAGCGCTGGATCGCCTTCAGCGCGTCGGCTTCGGCAAGTCCCACGGCGAGCATCGAGCCATTTCCCGCCATCGTCTGTTGCAGGCGGCTGCGGTGAAAGCTCACCCGCACGGCCTCCTCGAGCGTGTAGACGCCGGCAACGTATGCGGACGTCACTTCGCCGACGCTGTGCCCGACCACGGCCGAGGGTCGGATTCCGTGCGCCTCCCAGAGCCGTGTCAGCGCAAGCTGGATCGCAAAATTCGCCGGCTGCGCCAGTTCCGTGCGCGCCATGCGGGACTCCGCTTCTCCCGCGAGCATCGCCTGT
>CALGTD010000073.1 GCA_937901895.1 uncultured Spartobacteria bacterium
CTTCCTGTGCGCGTCTCCCCCTGCGGCCGAGTTGGTCGTGAACGGCTCCTTCGAGCAGGTCGTGCACGACTTTCCCGCCGGCTGGTCGCGATCCGACAACACCGGACGAATCGCCTACGCGCTCGATCCCGGCATCGACGGCGAGCGGTCACTCGGCGTGGAGATCCTTTCTGCGGGGCACACGGCGGAGGTCTTTCAGCAGAACCTCACGCTGGAGCCAGGCCGGCGATACACGCTGATCTTCAAAGCCCGGGGAACGGACATTCCTGGAGGAATCTTGAAGGTGAAGATCGGCCACAAGCCGGGCGCGCAGCTCCATCTGGATGCCGCGATTCCCGTGACGCCAGAGTGGCGGGAGTCTCGCTTGGAATTCACCACACGGGAAGGCGCTGGCGCCGAACCTTCGACGCTCGCGTTTTCGTTCGGCCCCGCCGGCCGCCTATGGCTCGACCACGTCATCCTCCAAAGCGACGCGCCTGCGTCCGCAGCGACGGAGGTCCCCCGATTTCATCCTCGCCTGCCGCCAACCACCGCAAAAAATCTGATCCCCAACGCTTCCTTCGAAGCCGGCGCCGACGGCTGGCTCTCGCTGGCGAAGCCGCTCGGCTACGGCGGAAACGTGGCCGGACTCTACGGCGACATCGTCGGCAACGAGGCGTATGACGGAGCCCGCGCCTATCGTCTCATCCTCGGCGCCGGCCGCTCGCCCGAATCGTATTTCGACTGCTGGCCGCCCCAGCACGTCGTTCAGCATCGGTTGCTGATCGCAAATCGCGGCTGGATCGAGGTTGAACCGCAACGCCCTTATACGCTTTCCGCCTGGATGCGCGCCGATCGGCCCGGCACCAAAGCCGTCCTCCAACTCGTGTTCAACGGGGACGCCCGCGAGCCTTTGCAAACGCTTTCCCACGAGGTCGTCCTTTCCGATCAGTGGGAACGCCACACGTTCACCGTCACCGCACCGCACTCCAGCGTCTTCGTCGCAGTTGGCCCCGACGTTTCCGCGTCTCCGGACGTCGTCACCACATTCTGGGCTGACGCGTTGCAGCTCGAAGCCGGTGAAACCGCGAGCGACTTTGTCGCCGGCGACGAAGTCGAGCTCGGCTTCAACTCCGGCCGCTACGGCAACGTCTTTCACGCTGGCGAACCGGTGGCGTTCGACGTCGCCGCGCGCAACGACCGCGCCACTTCCGCCGCCATCACCGTCACGTGCCGGCTCACCGACTACTGGGATCGCGAGGTCGTCGCGCCCTCGTTGTCGCTCACGCTGCCGCCACGCTCCACCACGAAGCACCATCTGCCGCTGGATCTGCCGCCCGGCTTTTACCGCGCGTATTTTTCCTGGCAGGACGGCCAGCGTCGCCACGAACGACGCGCGACGTTTGCCGTGATCGAACCTTACGCGCACCAGGATTCGCCCTTCGGACTCAACCACGCGCCCACCACCGCCGAAGCCGCGCGCCAGTTGAAACAAGCCGGCATCACCTGGATGCGCGACTGGTCGGTGAACTGGGAATGGGCCGAGCCGCAGCCGGGCCAGCTTTCGTTCGCTCCCATCGATCCGCACATCGAGCGCCTGCGCGCGGAGGGGCTCAACATCCTCAGCCTGCTCCCGTCGAATCCTTCGACGAACTGGGCCTCCGAGGCGCCGGAGTCCGTCCCCGCCAATGTCTGGCATCGGCTCGCCTACGCACCGAAGGATCCGGAGTTGCTCTACGATTTCGTCGAGAAGGCGTCAGCCCACTATCGCGGCTCCGTGCAGCATTGGGAGTTTCTCAACGAGCCGCTTTGGGTTCCCGATTTCTGCCTCCCGCGCAAAGGGGGCTACACCGTCGAGACCTATTTGAAACTCCTGAAGGGAGCCGCCGCCGCGATCAAGCGCGGCAATCCCGACGCCGTGGTCCTGGGTGGTCTCGCCATCCAATCCGAGATGCCGTTTGGCGACGAATTCGTGAAAGCCGGCGGGTTCGACTATATCGATATTTTCAACCTGCACCCCTACGCTGGAAAGCGTCGTCCCGAGAGCTTCATCCCCGACCTCGAGCGTATTCGTTCCGTCATGGACAACTATGCCGCGCGCAAACCGATCTGGGCGACCGAGGCGGCCTACTACGGTATCGACGAGTTCCCTTTCCTCCCCTGGCAGCCGCCCGTGAATCATTTTGCCGCCAACCTTCTGCTCCCGAGCGAACGTCACGCCGGTGATTTTCTGATCCGTTTCTCCACCATCATGCTGGCCTACGGCGTGGAAAAATTCTTCTGGCACGAACCGCTGAGCGGCGACGCCAACAACGGCATCCTGGACATCGAAAATCTCTTCCTCGGCCCCGGCGGATTGCCGCGTAAATCCTTCACCGCTGTTTCCGCCTTGGCCAACGTCCTCGGCCCGTCGCCGGTTTTCGCCGGACGCTGGCTGTTTCCTGAAACGGTCTCCGACCGATCCACCCGCGGAATTTACGGCTACACGTTCGCCAGCGGCTCTCAATCCGTGCTCGTCGCTTGGGCCGCGTCCGACGACGGCGGGCCGCTGCCCGACCGCTGGACGCTCCTGGTGCCCGATGGCGCAGTCGCGCGCGACATCGTCGGCGGTGCACTCCCCTCGGGGCCCGTTGTTCTTTCCGAATCCCCCGTTTATATCGTCAGCAACACGCTGACGCCCGGAGAACTCGCCCGGCGCTCCGGACTTCAGACCGTCCCATGAAATACCTTCCGGCATCGTCGCCTCGCATCGAATCAATCGATGTATTCCGCGGTTTGACGATGTTCCTGATGCTGTTCGTCAACGACCTCAACGACCCTGACCTCGGGAACATCGCGAACTTGCCCGACTGGCTGCGACACATGCCGGCAGATCGCGACGGCATGACGTTCGTCGATGTGATCTTTCCCGCGTTCCTGTTCAGCGCCGGCTTGTCCATCCCGCTCGCCCTCGGCCGCCGCCTCGCCGCCGGCGCAAGCACGTCGGCGGTGTTCGCCCATGTCGGCCTGCGCAGTCTCGGCCTCGTCGTGATCGGCCTCGGCATGGTCAACACCTACCGCTTTCACCCGACCGCGATGGCGATCTCGCCCGCTTGGTGGGAGCTGCTGTTTTTTCTCGCCGTAATTCTCGTGTGGCAGCGCGAAGCGGTATCAGCCGTCTGGACACGCGCGCGACGTGTCGCCGGGATTCTGGTGCTCGTGATCCTCGCCTGCCTCTTCCGCGGCAGCGACGGCGGGGACGCGACGTGGATGCGCACGAGCTGGTGGGGAATTCTCACGATGATCGGTTTCGCATATTTGGTGACTGCGACGGCCTTCCTATTCGCCCGCGAACGCCGTCTCGTGCTCATCGCGCTGCTCGCGCTTTTGACTGCGTTGAACATCGCCGGGCTCACCGGCGCGCTCGCCGCGCTCAATCCCCTTCATCCCTATTTTCCCGCGGGCCCTCTACTCGGTGCGCTGCCGTCCATCATGGTCGCCGGTGCGATCGCGGGACTGCTCCTGGAATCGCCGGGCCGCATCCGCCACTTGCTCGTCTTCGCTGCGCTCCTGGCGCTCGCCGGCGTTCTACTCCGCCAACCGTGGGGTGTTTCGAAACATCTTTTCTCGCCCGCATGGTGCCTCTTGTGCGCTGGAATCTGCTGTGCGCTCTACGCCGGTCTCCACTGGCTCGTCGACGTCAAACGTCGCTCACGCTGGGCAAGCTTCGCGCGTCCCGCCGGCCGCCAGCCACTCCTCGCCTATATCCTTCCTCACCTCTTCTACTCGCTGCTCGGCGTGCTCGGCATCACTTGGTTCGACACCCACCTCGACGCCGGCTGGCCGGGAGCCCTGCGCAGCCTGGTCCTCGCCGCGACGTTTGTCGCTCTGACGCATTTCCTGACCCGGCGCCGCGTCATCCTGCAGCTTTAGCCTCCAACTTCTGTATCTGAGGACATGTTACACGTTCACCTTCTTGTTCTCGGCGCGATTAGCCTCCTCGTCGGAGCGACCGGTTGCCACCATCGCGGCCGCGCCAGCTCGCCCGAACGGATCGTGGGATTCGGCGACTCCATCACCCGCGGTTACGGCGTGGCCGACGGCGAGGGCTGGGTGGAACGTCTGGCCGGCGACCTCCGCGGCGATCCCGCGACCGCCACCATCGCCGTGTTCAACGCCGGCGGAAACGCCAACACCTCCGCCGAAGGTCTCGCACGGTTCGAACGCGACATCCTCCCTCACCTTCCTGCACTCGTGCTGATCGAATTCGGCGGCAACGATGCCGTCGACGACGAACGCCACGTCAGCGTCGATCGCTTCGAGGAAAACGTCCGAGAAATCCACCGCCGCGTCACCGCGGGTGGCGGCAGCATCATTCTCGTGACGTTTCCGCCGATCATCAACGCTTGGCACGGCGCGGGCGCGAAGCCCTACTATCTTGAACGCGGTGGACTCGATCGCGAAGTGGAACGTTACCGCGAACGCACCCGCATCCTCGCGCGCCAGTTGAAGGTTCCGCTCTTCGACCTGGATCGTTTCCTCCGCGACCGCATCGCCGCCGACGGCGCCGCGACGGTGATCGATCCGGACGGCGTGCATCTCACGCCTGCCGCCAATCGCCTCGTCGCCGAACGCGTGCAGGCCTTCCTCCGCGAATCAGGGCATCTTCCGCGCCGACCCGGCCAATAATGCGAATCGCCCACAAACTCGCTCGTTCATTCGGATCGGCCGCAACCACGACCCGCCTGCCCCTGAGACCATCGGACCACAATCTGAACGAATAGGCGTAGCACGAGGCAGCCCTCAATCAATACAGTGCGTTTCACCATACCCCTCAGAACCAGAGGCTCCGCCGTATGCCATGAAACGTCCGTCTCTATGGGTCACCCTATGTCTTGCGCTGACTTGCTATACAGGGCTCGCGCAAAGCGGGCCGGCCGCAAGCCCGACCTGGGTAGAAAGCAGCCTTGCTGCGGCTGAGGTGAAGCCCGGAGCCGTCGTTCTACGGCACGTGTCCACCCAAGCCGAGACGATCACCGGTTTCTATATTCGGCTCACCCATTGTATCGGTCCCACCGAGGCGCCAGTCGTCGCGGCGGTGCGCATCCGGGGCAAACTGCATTCGGAACGCGCCATCATCCCCGTCTATCCGTTTCCGTTGAACCAATACACCCGGACCGGCGGCAAAGCCCAGCCGCCGATCGATGTTGGACAGGAATACCGGACCGCTCTCACCCGTTCGGTGACGATGGCCCCTGGCGAGGTGGTCACCGTCGAACTGATTTCAACGAGCCCCTTGGTGAGCGGCGTGACCGCCGGCCTGCAGTTCCAAGGCTCCTGGCCTCTCGCACAAATGCGACAACCCTTCCGCGCGGTTCGCGGAGCCGGTCCGGTCAGTCGGGTTCCCTGGTCCGCCCGGGAAGTGGTATGCACCGGCACGCAAAAGAAATTCGATCCGCTCTGCGCGCCGCAGAACAATTCCGGCGTCGTCGCCGACGACGATGGCACGCTCTATCAGTTCACTTCCTACTATTCGGTCGACGAGCAATACGGCGGCGGTCGCGACGGCTCTTATGCCCGGATCTTCGGCTACAAGAAAAGCCCGGACGGCGCTTGGGAAGCGC
>CALGTD010000074.1 GCA_937901895.1 uncultured Spartobacteria bacterium
GTTGATGTAGTCGATCTGGTCCGGGTTTCGCCGGGCGTCCTGTAAAGTCTCGCGCATCGTCCGGATTGCAGGTTCGCCCGTGGGATGAGGCGTCGTCATGTGGAACGCGTCGTTGCTGAGCGCGTAACCGAGGACCTCTGCGTAGATACGGGCTCCGCGACGTTTCGCATGCCCGTATTCCTCAATCACGAGGGATGCGGCGCCCTCGCCCATCACGAAGCCGTCGCGCATCGCGTCGAAGGGCCTGCATGCCACAGTGGGGTCGGAGCAACGGCTCATGGTCTTGATGAAATCGAACGCGCCGAACGTGAGCGGACTCAACGGCGTCTCCGCGGCCCCGGCAATGACGACGTCGGCCATTCCGTCGCGGATGTATCGAAGCGCTTCGCCGACTGCGATGGGACCGCTGGCGCAGCTGTTCGAATTCGTGGTGCCCACGCCGGTGAATCCGAACTCGATTGCAATGTTCGAGTGCCCGGAACCGCCGAAGACCTGGAGCGCGATGGTTTGATTGACCGCTCGTGGCCCCCGTTCGAGGAAGTGCTGCTTTTCGTCTTCGGCGTTTGCAATCCCCCCGAGCGCCGTGCCGAAGCTTACGCCGACCCGGGGATTCGGCGCCGCCTTCGAACACTCGAGGCCGGCGTCTTCGATGGCCAGCGCTGCGGAGGCGACGGAAAGCTGCGCGTATCGGTCGAGTCGTTTGAGCCGGTGGGGAGGAAACCATCGGGTCGGATCGAAGTCATCGATCTGACCCGCGCAACGGGCGTGGAAGGATGGTTCGTGGAATCGTGTGAGCAGACCGATCGGGCTGCGCTCGTCCAGAAGCCCCTGCCAGAGTGCTTCGCGCCCGATCCCGGCGCACGTGATGGGACCGATGCCCGTGATGACAGCGCGGCGGCTCATTCGAAGTGGGCCTTGAACGCGCGCAACGTCTTGTTTGCGATGTTTTCGATGAAGAAGTCGCCAATGATTCGTTCGGCGAGAGGAGCGAGGGAGGGAACCCTGAATTTCAGATCATGGATGATGCGCACGAGCGTTCCGTCCGGAGTTTCCTGGAACGACCACACGACATCCATTCCCTTCGTGAATGCGCGCAGGTGATGAAAGTGAATCTCCAGGGCGTCGCGATCGATGATCTGCTCCGACACCCATGAGACGGGAATTCCGTCGCGGTGCGCCGCCATCTTCACGACATGGCGGTCGTTGCCGCGTTCGAGATATTTGATGGAGCGGTAGTGGGGGAGGATCGAGGGCCACCGGGAGAGATCGGAGGTGGTGTCGAAGATCGTTTGCCTGGGCGCGCGGATGACGATGCGGCTCTCGGTGTTCATTTTCGGGCGCGTGCGTATCGAAGGTAGCATTCCCCTCCGACGGTCCGCATGGATTCGAGCGCGAAGTGTCTGACGGACGGCAGGAATTCCTGCAAATCTCCGAGCAGACCCGGTGCGTCCTTTCCGCCGAAAATGAAAGGAGCGACCGTGAGAAACAGGGTGTCGATCGCATCGATCTCCGCGAGCGACTGGACGAGGCGCGGACCTCCCTCGCAGACCAGTGTCCGCACGTCATAGATGCTTCGGAGAGCCATGAGGACGTCCTCGACCGGGATGGAACGGCCGTCGAGCAGATGCAGATCAGCATGCGCAAGCAGCGACTGACGGGTGGCCTCGGGCATCCGGGTGGTCGAGAAGATGACACGCCTTCCGCCGCGGGCACGGAAGAGCGGCCACGCGGGATCAATGTTGCCCCGGTTGCTGACCACGACACGGATCGGCTCGGACGGAAGGCCCCGGGCCCGGCGTCGCGCCTGTAACTCGCGATTGCCGATGGTCATCCGCATCGTGTCGGCGGCGAGCGTATTTCGACCCACCATCAGGGCATCCCCCATCGCACGAATCTCGAGCAGTCGCTGCTTGTCGCGGGGAGAAGTGAACCGAGCGGGCGTGCAGTTGCGGGTGGATGTCTTGCCATCGGCGGTGATGGCAAAGTTCACGAGGACTTTGGGACGGTCGCGTCGGTTCATCGGGAAGGGTGATCGGCGGCATCCTCCGCCGTCCGGGACATTTCACGGATCGAGACGTGACCGGCGGACGGACGATAGAAAAGATAGATGACGCCCCCGACGAGAGACCATGCGACCGCAACGAGGTAACCGCCCATGGAAATAAGTGCGGCGATTGCCTTTGGCACGCCGTAGAGACCGTCCAGGAGATTCTGGAAAAGTTCCTCCCGGACGCCGATGCCGGAGAAGCTGATGGGCAGGGAGGTGATCGTGTTCACGATCGGCATGACCGAGAAGATTTCCCCCAGATTGAGCGATGCGGTGAACGCCTGCGCCGAGAAGTAGAAGGTGGAAAACAGCAGGAGATGGCCTGCGATCGACAGGGCGAATGCCGCGAACAACGTGCCAGGTGAGCGGGCATAGCGCTGGGTTGCGACGGCAAGATCGACGATCGCCCGGCGCATCGGCATCCACGCGGGAAGCCGCTCTTCGAGTTTCAGGGCCGCCACGACAGCGGCGACGACGACAACTCCGACCGAAGCGCCGAGAACCGCGGCGATTGTCAGCAGCAATCCCTGGGCGACGGGGGTGGCCATGTAGGCCTGAAACTGCCAGCCGACCACGACGGCCGACACCGCTGCCAGTGCAAGCAGGCCGAGCACGCGATCAAGCACGACGCTGAGAAAGGCACCCGCGCGCTCTCCGCCCGACTCACGCATCGCGTAGAAGATCTTCACGACATCGCCGCCCGTTGCTCCGAGGAGGAAAAGGTTGAAGAACGCACCGATCATGTAGAGCTGGGCGGTGCGCCACCAGCCGAGGGGGATGCCAATGGCCCGGACGAGCAGGTGCCAGCGAAACGCCTGCAGCGCGAGCACGACGCCCATGGCCGCGATCGCGGGAACGAACCAGCCCATCTCCGCCGAGCGCAGGGCGTCGGCCATTTCCGCGCGCTTCTCCGGGTTGTGAAAAATCCAGACGATCAGGGCGATCGAGACGAGAATCTGGATCGTGGTGGTGACGGCGCGTTTCATGAATCCAGGGGCCGGGGTGAAGGGCGGGCACGTTCGAGGTTCCCGTCTACACACTCACAACCTTCGGCACGTTTCAGTCTCCGAATTCCTTCCTCCAGCGCTCCGCTGCGGCGACGATCTGCGCGGCCTCGCGCTTGGGATGCAGCTCGATGATGAAGGGGGTGTCCTTCGGGAAGAACGGGACGAGCGCGTGATAGTCGATATCGCCGGTGAAGGGAACGCAGTGGTCCTCGACGGGCCAGCGCGCATCGTGGAGGTGGGCGGCGATGGCGCGGTGTCCGATCTTCGCGAGCCATTCGCGATGATTCAGAAAGCCCATGTTCTCCTTGCGCTGCGCGTGCCCGAAGTCGTGCCAGTAGCCGCAGGTTGGGCCAAGCCGGTCGAGGAAGTCCTCGAATTCGCGCTCGGAAGGAATGGCTTCGTAGCTGTCGCGGTTTTCGATGCCGAGCCGGATGCCTTTTTCCCCCGCGGCTTCCACCACCGGCATCAGCGCATCGTAAACGCGGCGGATGTATTCCTCCGATGCCCGCTCGCGCTGCTGCACCCCCTGGAGTTTTTCCTCGGCATAGCGCTTCGAAACGAACTCGCCCTGCATGATCATCCCGATGAGCTTGCGGGTGAACCCGCGCATCGTGCCGACGGAACCGGAATGGATGACGATCCGTTTCGCACCCAGCCGTTGCGCATACTCGACCGTCTGGAGAGACATCTTCGTCGCGCGCTCGCGGATCTCCGCACGGCTGGAACTGAATTCGTAACAATCCGGGGAATCCGTGAGGACCTCCACCGGCTGTGGGCAGAAATTGTGCAGACTCGTGAAATGAACCACGCCGCGCTCGGCGAACTTCAGGATGCCGTCGAACATCGAGATCGTGAGGCCGTGGCTGAGTTCGATGTTGGTAAAGCCGAGGTCGACGAGCTCCTGCAGCATGGCGGCGCCGTCGGTGTGGCGGTGCGAGTTCCAGCAGGTCGAAATGGCGAGCATCCCGGGAATCTACGCAGCGGCCGCCGGTTTGGCAGCAATTTCGCACGGGCGCTTTCGCTGGCGCGCGGAGGTTTGCGTGTGTAGGTGTGGGGCATCGATGAAAGTTCGCAGTGTTCGCGGCACGGATGTCCGGGTGAGCGAGGTTGGGTTTGGCCTCCGGATGACCCCGACCGGATGGCGCGATGACGCCGATCCGAAGCTCAACGGCACGATGAATGTGCAAAAGGAGGGCGCACTGCGCGAAGTCGCTGCGAACTGATCCTCGGTTCCGAGTCTTTCCATGAAACATCTCGCCAGGCTGGTTGGCCTCCGTCGTTCGCAGATCTCCGCAGTTCCCGCGGACAGTCCTGCGCGGGTGCTCGTATTCGATTTTGACGGAACGATCGCGGACACGTTCCGCCAGGGGCTCGAGATCCTCAACCGGATGGCTGCGGACTTTGGCTACAAGCCGCTTGTCGATGAGGATCTGCCCAAGGCGCGGGACATGACGACGCGCCAGCTCATGAAGTATCTCGGAATCCCGAATCGCCGCCTGCCGTTGATTGCGCGCCGGGGGGTGCGCGAGCTCCGGGCGAAGATCGGGGAGGTTCAGCCGATTGCCGGGGTTCCGGAGGTTTTGAGGGAGTTGAAGGCCGCCGGACTGCGGCTGGGGATCATCACGTCGAACTCGGAGGAGAACGTCGCGGTGTTCCTGAAAAATCACGACCTCGAGATCTTCGAATTCGTGCGCAGCAGTTCGAGGTTGCTGGGCAAGGCGCGGGAGATCCGCCAGGCGATGAAACTTCACAAATTCGGCCCGCACGAGGTGTTGTTCGTCGGCGACGAGACGCGGGACATCGAGGCATGCCGGAGGGCCGGCATCCGCTGCGTTGCCGTGACGTGGGGATACAACTCCGAGCGATCCCTGGCGGCACAGAAGCCGCACAGCATCCTTCACCGTCCGGACGAGCTGGCGGCGATGGTGAAGGGGATGATCGGGAGCTGACCGCGGGATCAGCCGGCGGTCACCACTTCACCGGATCCAGCTTCCAGATCTCGCGAGCATATTCGGCGATCGTGCGATCGCTGGAGAATTTGCCCATGCGGGCGGTGTTGAGGATCGCCATCTTTGCCCATTTCGGCTTGTCGCGATACGCGAGGTCGACGCGTTTCTGGCATTCGCTGTAGGACTCGAAATCGGCGAGGACGAGATAGGGGTCGCTGTAGACGAGGTTGTCGCGAAGCATGCTGAGCGTGCGCGGCGGCTCGTCTGGCGTGAAATAGTTCGAGCCGACCCAGTCCACGACGGCACGGAGTTCCTCGTTCGCCTCGTAGATCTCCGAGGGCTTGTATCCCTTCTTCCACAGTTCGGCGACCTCCTCGACGGTGAGGCCGAAGATGAAGATGTTTTCAGGTCCGACTTCCTCGCCGATCTCGACGTTGGCGCCGTCGAGCGTGCCGATGGTGATCGCGCCGTTGAGAGCGAGCTTCATGTTGCCGGTGCCGGATGCCTCCTTGCCGGCGGTGGAGATCTGCTCGGAAAGATCCGCTGCGGGAACGATGCGCTGCGCGAGGGAGACGCGGTAGTTTGGCAGGAAGACGACCTTGATCCGCCCGTCGATGCGCGGGTCGTTGTTGATGACGGCGGCGACGGAATTGATGGCCTTGATGATGCATTTGGCCATCGCGTAGCCGGGCGCGGCCTTGGCGGCGAAAATGAAGACGCGCGGCGTGACGTCCAGCTGCGGGTTCTGCAGGAGGCGCCGGTAGAGCGCGAGGATGTGAAGCAGATTGAGATGCTGGCGCTTGTATTCGTGCAGCCGCTTGATCTGGACGTCGAAGAGCGCGTCCGGATCGACGGTGACGCCGCACTGGTCCTTGATGATGCGCGCGAGGTTGACCTTGTTCGCGTGCTTGACCGCCATGAAGTCGTGCTGGAACTGCAGGTCGTCGGCGAACGCCTCCAGGCCGCGGAGCTTGTCCAGATCCCGCTCCCAGCCGTGGCCGATCTTCGAGGTGACCAGATCGGCGAGCCCCGGATTGCACGCGAGGAGCCAGCGACGCGGCGTGATGCCGTTGGTCTTGTTGTTGAACTTGCCGGGGTAGAGTTCGTCGAACTCGGGGAACAGGTCGTTGCGCAGGAGCTTCGTGTGAAGCTCGGCGACGCCGTTCACCGAGTGGCTGCCCACGACGGCGAGATGCGCCATGCGGACCATCTGGACGCCGCCTTCCTCGATGAGGGAGAGCTTGCGTTTCTTCTCCACGTCTCCGGGCCACTTCGCCTCGACCTGATCGAGGAAGCGCTTGTTGATCTCGAAGATGATCTGCAGGTGCCGGGGGATGACCTTCTGGAACAGGCCGACGCTCCATTTTTCCAACGCCTCGGGCATCAGCGTGTGGTTCGTGTAGGCGAGGGTGCGCGTGACGATGTCCCAGGCTTCGTTCCAGCCGAGTCCGTGGACGTCGTGCAGGAGACGCTGGAGTTCGGCGACCGCGATGGCGGGATGGGTGTCGTTGAGCTGGACGGCGACCTTGTCGGGGAAGGTCTGCCAGTCGCTGTTGTGCTGGAGGAAGCGGCGGATGATGTCCTTGAGCGAGCAGGAGACGAAGAAATACTGCTGAATGAGGCGGAGCTCCTTGCCGCTTTCCGTTTGATCGTTCGGATAAAGGACTTTCGAGATCGTTTCGCTGTGGACCTTGTCGGCGACGGCTTCGTTGTAGCCGCCGCGGTTGAAGGCCTCGAAGTCGAACTCCTCGGAGGCGCGGGATTCCCAGAGGCGGAGGTAGTTGACGGTGGTGGTCCCGTAGCCGGGCACGGGAATGTCGTAGGGAACCCCGAGAAGCTTCTTTGTGCCGGTCCAGCGCGGGACGTCATTGCCCGTGTCATCGAAGACATGTTCGACGTGGCCGTAGATTTCGATCTCCATCGTGTGCTCGGGGCGCACAATTTCCCACGGCGTGCCGTAGGTCATCCACGCGTCCGGAAGCTCGACCTGGTGGCCGTTGCGGAACTCCTGCTTGAAGAGTCCGTATTGGTAATGAATGCCGTAGCCGATCGCGGGAAGGTCGAGCGTGGCGAGGGAATCGAGGAAGCAGGCGGCGAGCCGGCCGAGGCCGCCGTTGCCGAGCCCCATGTCGTATTCCTCCTCGCGCAGAACCTCGGGGTCGAGGCCGAGGTTGCGGAGCGCCTCCTCCATTGCGTCGTGGATGCCCGCGCTGTGGAGGGTGTTCGAAAACAGCCGCCCCATGAGGAACTCGAGCGAGAGGTAGTAGACGCGCTTTGCGTTCGTCTCGTAGTAGCGGTCCATCGTGGCGATCATCCGCTCGATGACGAGACTGAGCGCGGCCTTCGATGTGGCGAGCCACCAGTCGCGCTGGGTGGCGGTCATCTGATCGCGCGCAAAGGTGAAATTGAGCTGGTCCTGGACGAGGGTCTGGAGGCCGGCGGGAGATTTATCGAGCTTGGATTGGAACTCCTTGGACATGGGTCAGGTTACGGCAGCGTGTGAGAGAGCAGGATGCGCACCATGCAGACCCGCGCTCGTTGGTAACGGATGATTTCCCGAGATTCCGTGGCGAATCGGGAGTGCCCGAGCCGGAGGCCCGGGAAGAGATCAGCGGCCGGTCCGGGGCGCGATGTATTTGATCGAGACCTTGCTCGAGCCGCTGTTGAAATTCTGGTTGAGCAGCAAGGTGCGGCCGCGGAGTTTGAGATTGCCGGAGCTGATTCCCCGGTTCCCGTAGGCCACCGAGCGGAACGTGAAGCGACCGCCGTTCTTGCGAATGTTCGCCGTGCCGGAGCCTTTGACGAACCCGGGGGTGACAGCTTCGTTGAGCCGCATGCGGCCGTTGCCGCCGACGGTGAAGCGGTAGGCGCTCGAAAGGGAACCGCGCTTGTTGTTGCTGAGAACGTTGCCGGAAATTTTGACCTGAAGGACCTTGCGGCTGCGGGAAAGGCGAACCTTGATTTGAACCGGGCCGGAGAGGTTGCGGCGGCGGTTGTTCTTCTCGATGACGATCTCGCTCGAGCCTTTGTAGGTGCCACGAAGATTCTTGAATGCCGGGACGGGGGCAGCCTGCGAAAATTCGAAGGGAGCGAAAAGCAGGAAGGCGAGAAAGACGGAGCCTGCGAGCCGGACGGGGCGGGTGGGAACCGTTTGCAGCATGGGCGAGAGGTAAGGCCGCGCCGGCGGTTCGTCAAGTGCGGGTTGCCGCTACAACCACAAAATATGGGGCCGAGTTTCGTCATGGACGATTCGGCGGCCCATATGTTGCGGTATGGCCGTTCTAGATGAGACCCAGCTTCATCCGCCCGGCCTCGGAGATCATGGACTGGTTCCACGGAGGATCCCACACGAGGTCGACAGCCGCCTCGTCCACTCCGTCCAGCATGAGAACCTTCTGGCGGGCATCGGCGGCGATCGTCGGACCCATTCCGCAACCGGGCGCCGTGAGAGTCATCTTCACCCGGACGGTGGTCTGGCCGACGTCGTCCTTTTCGATGGCGCAATCGTAGATCAGGCCAAGGTCAACGACGTTGACGGGAATTTCCGGGTCGAACACGGTCTTGAGCTGGTTCCAGACCGCTTCCTCGAGCGACCCCTCGACCGCCTGTTTCTCCGTCTTCAATGCGGATGGGTCGATTCCAAGAGCGTCCGCGTCCTTTTCGTCAATGCGGGCGAGGCCGGCCTGGGTGGCGACGGTGTAGGTGCCGCCGAGGGATTGCGTGATGATGACCTTGGTCCCGATCGGGAGAATGATCGGGTTGCCGCTGGGGATCTGGATTGCGTCGCAGTCGCGGACGAGGGTGATTTCTCGGGAGTCCATTATATGGGAAGGTGCGAAATTCGGAGGGTGGTTGCGGTTACTTTTGCAGCGTGATCTTCACGCTTTTCGGGCCGTGGAGCTGATCGAGGAGCGTCGGCGCGGTCGCTGAGGGGGCCGGGTTTGCGGGGGGCGTGTCGCCCGGCTTCAGGGCGTCCTTGAGGGCACCTTCGACGAGCTGGGCGCAGTGAATTTTCATCGGCGGCAGCGGCCCGAGCGGAGCGGAAAGGTCCTCGCCGCTCATGGCGAGTGCCTCGTCGGCGGTTTTTCCGCGGATGAGATCCGTGGCCATGCTTGCGACGGCGATCGCCGTCTGACAACCGAAGCTCTGGAACGTGGCCTTGTCGATGACCTTGCGGCCGTTTTCCTCGCGGAATTTCACCCACATCCGAAGCATGTCGCCGCAGTCCGCACTGCCCACGGTGCCAACGGCGTCGGCGTCGGCCATCTCGCCGACATTGCGCGGGTCGCGCACGGCTTCGTCGATGCGGGATTGAAGGTCGTCGTTCATTTCCGGGTCAGAGATGCAGTGGGTGGGAAAATGGATGTCCGGCGGTGGTCACTCGACGGTGTAGCGCGGCAGATTGGGATCGATCTCCAGGCTCCATGCGTCGATCCCGCCCCGGAGCGCGCGGACGTTCGTGAATCCGTGTCCGGCAAACCACGAAGCGGCGTCGAGCGATCGGGCGCCCTGGTGATCCACGATGATCAGCAGGCCGTCCTTTGGCCAGTCGCTCATGATGGTCTGCATGAGGTCCTGCGTGAAATGGTGGGCCTGTGGAATATGGACCGCGTCGAATTCCTCTCGGGTGCGGATGTCGAGCAGGCGTGCGCTGCCATCCGCCGCGAGTGCGGCCGCGGCGTCCTTTGGCTCGATGAGCATTTTTGCCTCTTCCACGCAGGCGGCTTCGACTTCCGCGAGGACGCGGACGGGGTCAAGCCCATCGTTCCGCGCGCAAACCTCGGCAAGCGTCTCGTCCGGGCGGAATCCACAGCTGGCACAGCCGCCGATGTGGTGCAGGCGGAACAGGGCCCGCTGGGCGCCGGGAAGGGCCTGCAGGAGTTCCTGCATCGTGGAGTCTGGCGAAAGCGTCGCTGCGGTCATCGGTTCATCATAGGCGCCCGTGGCGGTCGTGCAAGGGCGGGCTCCCGGGGGCGTTCGGGGAAATCATACTGGCGCAAGCGGGAGAGCCGCACTAGCGTCTGCGCCTCCGATGAAGCCGAAAGCCATCCGCGAGGCGAAACCGATCCTCCTTGTCCTGTTCCTGCTGCTGCTCGCCAGTCTGCGAGTGTGCCGGCCGCTGGCGTGGTTCTGGGGCGGCGCACTCGGGTTCGTCTTTTATTTTTTCCGGGATCCGGAGCGCACGCCGCCGGATGACCCATCGATTGCGGTGGCGCCCGCGGACGGCCGTGTCGTTGCGATCGACGAGCGGGAGGAAGGCGAGGTTCTCGGGCAGCGGATGCTTTGCATCTCGATTTTTCTGTCGGTGCTCGACGTTCACGTGAATCGCTCGCCGATCGCCGGACGCGTCACGCACAGTCAGGAGCGAAAAGGGCTCTTCCTCGACGCACGGAATCCCGAAAGCAGCACGCGGAACGCCTGCCGGCTGTGGATCTTTGAAAACGGTCCGCTCCGGGTCGCGGTGCGGCAGATCACCGGCGCCATCGCCCGCCGCATCGTGCCCTGGTCGAAGGTTGGAGATGAAGTGGCGCAGGGCGAAAAATTCGGAATGATCCGCTTCGGTTCGCGCACGGAGCTCTACGTTCCTCTCGGCTCGGTGCCGCTCGTTCGCGTGGGGGACAAGGTTCAGGGCGGCCTCACTCCGCTGGCTCGTCTTCCGCAGGGCGAGTGATTTGCCGCGCGGTGTGCGGATGGATCCCGGCGGCCCTCCGCTGCGGCACCCATCGATTCGCTTGCCTGATGTGCCGCCGGCGTGCAGACATTCCGCCGTGCTCGCGTTTCTCCCCTTGCTCGCCGCCGCGATGACTTCGCTCGACTATCCACAAATTCCGAAATCCGATGTCGTGGACGACTACCACGGGACGAAGGTTGCCGATCCTTTTCGTGCGCTGGAGGACGCGGAGGCGCCGGCGACCCGGGAATTCATCGAAGCCGAGAACGCGCTGACGAAGGCGTGGATTCCGGAGCAGGCGGAGCAGGCCTATTACGAGCGGCTTCGCGAACTCGCGGACTACCCGCGCCGGACGGCGCCCTCGCGTTACGGAGATTGGTGGATCTTCTCCCGCAATTCGGGACTGCAGCCTCACTGGGTGTTGTTCAAGCAGCGGGGAGCCGAAGGGGAACCGGAGGTGCTGATCGACCCGAATACGTTCAGCACGGATGGGACTGTGGCGCTGGCCGGGACCGATTTCACGGAGGACGGAGCCCTTGTCGCGTATGGCAAGAGCGTGGGCGGAAGCGACAACAAGACCGTGCATGTGCGCGATGTCGCAACGGGCCGGGATCTGCCGGACGTCCTGGAGAATATGCGTTTCTCGGGGATCGCATGTGCGCCGGACAACTCGGGCTTCTGGTATAACAAGTATCCCGATCCCTCGAAGCGGGAGAACGCGACGGTTTACTGGCACCGGCTCGGAACGGATCCGGCAAAGGATCCGGCGATCTTTGCGTTTCCGGAGGATCCGGAGGTCAGTCTGTATCCGGCGGTCACCGAGGACGGGAAATATCTGCTCATCTACAGCTCGAAAGGGACGGACCGCGCGAACGGTCTGCGGGTTCGCGAGATTGGCGGGGATCCGGCGGAGAACGGCGGGTTTCGCGAGGTATTTCCCTTGTCGGCAGGGGCGCGGTTCGGCGTCGTCGGAAATGACGGCGCGACGTTTTACGTTTTGACGGATCTCGATGCGCCCCGGCGGAGGCTCGTGGCGGTGGATCTCGCCGACCCGGCGGTGGACAAGTGGGAGGAGCGAATCCCGCAGACCGCAGACCTTCTCGACGACGTGGCCATGGTTGGTGACCGCTTTGTCGCGGAGACCGTGCAGGACGTGCACAGTGTGCTGCGGATTCACGCGATCGACGGATCTGCGGTGGCGGAGGTGCCGCTGCCCGGCAAGGGCACCGCCGGCGGTATCAGCGGCGACCGGAAGACACGCGACTTCTTCTTCACGTTCACGAGCTTCACAGTGCCCGGGACGATCTATCGATACGACCTCGACTCCGGGAAAATGACGGAGTTTTACCGGTCTGAGGTGAAGTTCGATCAGGACCGCTACGTTACCGAGCAGATCTTCTACGAGAGCAAGGACGGGACACGGGTGCCGATGTTCGTCACGCATCGCAAGGGGCTGAAGCGCGACGGCAAAAACCCGACGATCCTCTACGGTTACGGCGGATTCTCGATCAGCCTGCAACCGGCGTTCAGCGCGTTTCTCATCCCGTGGCTCGAACAGGGCGGCGTGTATGCGGTGGCGAACCTGCGTGGCGGCGGGGAATACGGCGAGGAATGGCACGACGCCGGAAGGCTCGGGAAGAAGCAAAATGTCTTCGACGATTTCATCGCGGCGGCCGAGAAGCTGATCGCGGACGGAATCACCGAGCCGGGGAAACTCGCGATCCGCGGCGGCAGCAACGGCGGACTGCTCACGGCGGCGGTGGTGCTGCAACGGCCGGATTTGTTCGGGGCGGTGCTCTCGCATGTGCCCGTCACCGACATGCTGCGCTACCAGCGATTTGGCACGGGGCGGTTCTGGATTCCCGAATACGGCGATGCCACGAAGAGCGAGGAGGAATTCCGGTTTCTCAAGGCCTACAGTCCGGTGCACAACGTGAAGTCCGGCGCAAAGTATCCGCCGATCCTCGTGCTCACAGCCGATGGGGATGACCGGGTCGTGCCGGCTCATGCCTTCAAGTTTGTCGCGGCGCTTCAGGCGGACGCGGGGCCGGGCGTGTATCTGCTGCGCCACGAGACAGGCGCGGGTCACGGCGCGGGCAAACCGCTCGACATGGCCATCCGGGAGTCGGCGGCGGTTTATGCGTTCCTGACGCGGGCGCTGGGACTGCCCGAACCCGTGTTCAAGGATTGATTTCTTGATTCCCCGGGGGCGATCGAGGAAAGTCATCGATTCTCCTATGGCTAAGAAATCGTCCAAACGCTCCTCCGCGAAAGCCGCCCGCGCGGCCCGTGCCGGCCTCGAACGCGGCCAGAAAATGAACGGTGCGGAGATCCTCGTCAGTTGCCTCGAACGCGAGGGCGTGGACACCCTTTTCGCATACCCCGGCGGCTGCTCGATGCCGATCCACCAGGCGCTCACCCGTTCGAAGAAGATTCGCACGATCCTGCCTCGCCACGAGCAGGGCGGGGTGTTTGCAGCCGAAGGTTACGCACGGGTGACGGGCAAGGCCGGCGTTTGCATGGGCACTTCCGGTCCCGGTGCGACAAATCTTGTCACGGGAATCGCAGACGCGTTCATGGATTCGACGCCGCTGGTGGCGATCACCGGGCAGGTGCCGCAAAACATGATCGGCCGCGGAGCGTTCCAGGAGACCGACATGTTCGGCATCACGCTGCCGATCGTGAAGCACAGCTACCTCGTGTGGGATATCAACGACATCCCGCGCATCGTGAAGGAGGCGTTTCACATCGCGACGACCGGACGCCCCGGCCCGGTGCTCATCGACATTCCGAAGAACATTCAGCTGCAGGAAACGCAGCCGGTCTATCCGGACGAGGTCAACCTCCGCGGCTACAACACGGATTTCAAGGCGGACGATGTTGCGCTCCACGAGATGATCGGCCTGATCGCGAATGCGAAGCAACCGATGATCTACTGCGGCGGTGGCATCATCAGCGGTGATGCCCACGAGGAGCTTCTGGAATTCGCCGAGCGCACGCAGATTCCGGTCGCGACCACGCTCATGGGTATCGGCGGCTTCCCGGAGACGCACCCGCTTTCGCTCAAGTGGCTCGGCATGCACGGCACCGTGTATGCGAACAACGCCGTCAACGAGGCGGATCTCCTCCTCGCGATTGGCGTGCGGTTCGACGATCGCGTGACCGGCAAGGTCGAGAAATTCTGCGAGCACGGCACGATCGTCCACATCGACATCGACAACTCGGAGCTGAACAAGAACAAGACGGTCAAGCTGCCGATCCTCAGCGAGGTGAAATACGCCCTGCGTCGCGCGAACGAGATTCTTGCGAAGGGCGGATTCAAGCGCGCCAGGAAATACGACCGCTTCGCCGACTGGTATCGCCAGATCGATGGCTGGAAGAAGGAGCATCCGCTGACGTTCAAGGACACGCCGGACGTCATTCAGCCGCAATACGTGATCCAGCTCCTCGACGAAATGACGAAGGGCGAGGCGATCATCACGACCGGTGTGGGCCAGCATCAGATGTGGGCCGCGCAGTTCTACAACTTCACGACGCCCCGCTCGCTCGTGACCTCGGCAGGTCTTGGGTCGATGGGCTATGGCTTCCCCGCCGCCGTGGGTGCGAAGGTTGCCTTCCCCGACCGCCAGGTGATCGACATCGATGGCGATGGATCGTTCCTCATGAATGTGCAGGAACTTGCGACCGCTCACGTCGAGGGCATCGCCGCAAAGGCGATTATCCTGAACAACCAGCATCTCGGCATGGTGGTGCAGTGGGAGGATCGTTTCTTTGGCAGCAACCGCGGCCACACGTTCCTCGGCGACCCGCGCGATCTGAACCGCATCTACCCGGACTACGTCGAACTCTGCAAGGGCTTCGGCGTGAAATGCGAGCGCGTGCTTCACAAGAAGGATCTCCGCGCCGCCATCCAGCGCCTGCTCGACTCGAAGGAAACCTACGTCCTCGATGTGATGACTCCCTACACCGAGCACGTGCTTCCGATGATTCCCGCGGGACTGACCTACAAGGATATCATCATCGAGTAGTTCGTCCGTTTTCCGAAGAAGGCCGCCGGCAATTCCGGCGGCCTTTTTTGTGCCCGGGATCGAGACCTGCCCTGCGCGGCGTCACGTCCAGGCAGGTTGGGAAGTTGTCGCCCTCGAGTGGGGCCTTGCGGGCGATCCTTCGGCCGGCAACCCCGCGTCCACCCGGACGCCAGGGTTCCGGGCCTCGACAAGGATCCGCCCGCGCGGTGGGGCGGAGGTCTCGTTGCTATCTTGCCCTAGGCATCCTTCCAATCGCGGCCCGGCGGCCTTTTTCTTTGGAGCGGACCGCCGTAGTTCCCTACACTGGCCGGTTCATGAAACTGTATCTCCCCCTCGTTTTGTTGGCCGCTACGGCGTGCTCGGCACTGGCCGATACCGTCCAGTGGTCGAAGGAAAAGGCGAACAAGTGGTATGACTCCCTCCCGTGGTTGGTCGGAGCGAACTACAACCCCGCCAGCGCGATCAACCAGCTTGAGTTCTGGCAGGCCGATACGTTTGCGCCCGAGGAAATCGACAAGGAACTGGGTTGGGCCGAGGCGATCGGCATGAACACGATGCGCGTCTACCTGCACGACCTTTTGTGGAAGCAGGACAGCGAGGCCTTCCTCGATCGCGTCGATCAATTCCTCGCCATTGCCGCGAAGCATAACATCCGCCCGCTCCTCGTCCTGCTCGATGACGTGTGGAATCCCGACCCCAAGGCCGGCCCGCAGCCCGCTCCGACCCCCGGCGTCCACAACTCCGGCTGGGTCCAGAGCCCCGGCCGCGCCATCCTCCAGGACGAATCGCGCTGGGACACGGAGGTGAAGCCGTATGTGCAGGGCGTCATCGCCCGGTTCAAGGACGACCCGCGCGTCCTCGGCTGGGACCTCTACAACGAGCCCGGCAACCTGAACAACGAGCACTACCGTCCGCTGGAGCCGAAGAACAAGGAGGAGCTCAGCCTGAAGCTGCTTGCGAAGGTCTTCGCGTGGGCCCGCGAGATGGACCCTTCCCAGCCGCTCACTGCAGGAGTCTGGACCGGCGACTGGTGGTCGGATCCCGACAAGCTTTCGCCGCTCAACAAATACCAGATCGAAAACAGCGACGTGATTTCCTTCCACGCCTACACGACCCTCGACAAGACGAAGCAGATGGGTGACGCCCTGTTTGCCTACGGCCGCCCCGTTCTCTGCACGGAATACCTGGCGCGCACGGCCGGCAGCACGTTTGAGGATATCCTGCCCTACCTGCACGAAAAGCGGATTGCCGCCTACAACTGGGGCTTCGTTGCCGGAAAATCGAACACGATCCATGGCTGGGATACATGGAAGAAGGCCGACGAAGGCGAACCGGAAGTCTGGTTTCACGACATCTTCCGTCCCGATGGCACTCCCTATGATCCTGCGGAGGTCGCATTGATCAAGAAGCTCTCCGGCAAGGCGGACTGACGCTTCGATAGAATCCAGAGGCCCGGAGGGTGCCATGTGTGGCAGACCTTCCGGGTCTCTTTTTTTGAACGAATTTCAGGGTCGTCCCGGAAATTGCCGATCAAGGGAAATCGGCTTCCGGAATCTCGATTTCGGGTTGATCGATCCGGACGAGCTGCCAGTCCCATGGTTTCCAGCTTTGCCGGCGCCAAGTGAAGGTGAAGGGCTGTTTCAATCCGTCCACGTGATCCATCACCATGCGTGCCAGCATTCCACCGGAGCCGACGACCCTTACGCGGGCCTGAAAGTTGCGGCGGTCGCCGTCGGCGCGGATGACGACATCCTCGTTGAGGATTCCGATTGCGAGGAAGTCCTGAAAGACCTGTGGCAGGTGCTCGAGAGCGAGCGCGCGATTCTGCCCCCAGCGGTCGCTGTAATCGGCGGCAACGAATCCGCCAACGCGCGTCCAGTTTCGCTTCTCGGCGGCCCGCTGGAGATCTCGCTGGTGGAGCCGGACCTGGCGTCCCGGGGACCAGTGAAATGCGATGGCGGAGACGGCGACGACTGCGAGGGTCGTGAGGAGGACCTGCAGCCGCGTCATGATCAGCGGCGATCGACAGCGGCGACGGCCATGGCGGCGATGCCTTCGCCGCGACCGAGGAACCCCATGCCTTCGTTGGTGGTGGCCTTGATCCCAATGCGGTCCGCGGGAAGTGCGAGAACGCTGCCGAGTGCGGCCTTCATCGCTTCGAGGTGCGGAGCGATCTTCGGTTCCTCGGCGATGAGCGTCGCGTCGACATTGACGATGTCCGCGTAGCGCTCGGCAAGGGTCTTCCGGACTCGCTGGAGGATCTCGAGGCTGCTGATGCCGCGGATCGATGCGTCCGTGTTCGGAAAGAAGTGCCCGATGTCCGGCAGGCCCGTCGCGCCAAGAATGGCGTCGGCGATGGCATGGCTGAGCACGTCGGCATCGGAATGTCCGTCGAGCCCGCGGTCATGCGGAATTTCCACGCCGCCGAGGACGAGCGGGCGGCCCTCAGCGAAGCGGTGGACGTCGTAGCCGATGCCGGTGGTGATCATGGTGTGGGAGGTTGCGCAGGAATGCCGCTCAAGTCGAGCCGGCCGCTCGTCGCGACGATGGCGTATTTGTCGGGAAGCGTGGCGTGGGGCTTCAAATCGACTTTCCCCCCCGCGGATTCGACGAGGAGCAGCCCGGCGGCGATGTCCCAAAGGCTGATCTGCCCTTCCATGTAAAGGTCGAGACGTCCGCAGGCGACATAGGCGATGTCGAGGGAGGCGGAACCCATCATCCGGCACTTCTTGGCGTTGCGAACGAAATGGGTGAAAGCTGGAAGACTCGCGTTGACCGAGTCGAGCGTCTTGGAGACACCGACGGAGACGATGGCGTCGGAGAGGATGGACCGTTCGCTGACCGCGATGGGAAGTCCGTTCAAGGTGGCGGGACGGCCTTCCTCCACCGCCCAGAGCTCGTCGCGCATCGGGTCGTAGATCACCCCGGTGATGATCCGGCCGGCGCGTCGCAGCGCGATCGACACTGCAAAATGCGGAATGCCGTAGAAAAAATTCACCGTGCCGTCGATTGGGTCGACGATCCATTGAAACTCACTTGCCTGGTCCCCGCGGATGCCCTCCTCGCCGTAGATGGCGTGCTCGGGGTAACGGGCGAGAAGCAGGGACTCGATCAGCGTCTGCGAGCGTTTGTCGAGCTCGAGCTTGATGTCGTGGGCGTGGTTTTCGTCGACGGTGAGCGTGCGGCCGAAGCTTGCCCGGAGCAGCCCCCCAGCGGCATGGGCGGCTTCGATGGCGGCATGAAGGTAATCGGACATTTCGGGAATTCTTGGCCCCCGCTGCCCGATTTTCGATTTCTAAATTTCCCCGGTCTGTGGACGTGCTACGGCGTCGCTGCCGCGGGTGCCGGTTCCGGTGCGGACCCAGGCGTCGGGACGGGTTCGGGAGCAGGGGACGGCGATGTTGCGGGAGCGGACTCGGCGGGAGAATCAGTGGGAGTCGGAGTTGGCTCAGGCGTCGGCTCCGGGGTTGGTTCGGGCGTGGGAGTCGGCCACGGCTTGATCAGATTCGTCCACTGGTGAAGCTGCGCGGGACGCAGGCCGAGATCGGCGAGAAGTTCCGCGCACCGTGCGTGCCATCGGTCGAGGTCGGGAGGGCCGGGGGCTTCGTCCTTCGATCCGGGGAAGACGATATAGGTCACCGTGAGATCGCTGACCGGACGGGAAACCGCCGAGGAGCGGGGATTGATCTGCTGGCAGAGTCGGACGGAAGCCTCGCCGAATTTGAACGACGGCCCCGCGTCCCCGAGGATGGCGGGGTAGGCGATCCCTCCGTGAACGACGACCGCGTAGTCACCAATCGCCGGGGAAAACGGTCCGTCCATCTCGCGAATCATGAAGCTGGGAAGGACGATGTAGGGGTCGGCGCCCGAGATGAGGAAGCTGTAGTGCTCGAGCTCGTAGATGGTCGATTCCGCCTTTATGATTCCTTCGCGGAGGGATCGGTTCTTTTCCGCGCTGAGTCCGGGAATGGCGAACTCCGTCTTCAGCTCAGTGAGTCGTTTTTTTGTGGTTTCCAGAAACGGATTTGGACGATCGGTCAGTCGCCGCCAGCGGTAGCTGGTCTGCGGCTGGAAGAACATCGACGACCCATCGACCTCGAAGTTGCGATCGCCGTCGGAGCCGTCAGTGTTGACGTCCATGTCCCCCTGCAGGAACAGCGCGCGCCGGCCGGTGGCGGGATTCTCCATCTCGAGAATTGTGTCGCAGTCGTAGAAGTTGTGACGGCTGAGCAGGGTGTCGAGGCGGTTGAGTCGCGGACGGAGGTAGTCGACCTTGCGGCGGTAGAGGTCGGCAAAGGCCGGCGAGATGCGGGCGGTCTCGAGTCGCTCGGCGAGTCCTGAAACGGACGGGAGGAGCTGCGGATCGTTTCGCTCGATCTGTGGAAGCGTGTGGCTGGCTGTCGGAATGTCGACGCGGAGGGTGAGCTCGAGCTCGTAGGCGTCGTCCCGTTTTCGATCGAATGATGCGGTCTCCTCGCTTTCATTTTCCAGGATCCGGCTTCGGACCTGGATGTCGCCGTAGAGGCGCGAAATATCGATCTGCTTGCGCTCGATCTGCGGGATGGGCGTCGGCGTGGGAACCGGAGTTGATGTCGGAGTCGCCGTAGGGGTTGGTGTCGGAGGAGGCGGTGGTGGAGCCGGAGGGTCGCAGGACGCAAGTGCGAGTGCTGTGAAAGCAACCAGCGCCGCGCGAAGGGGCGTCGGGTGAGGAGGAAGAACGCATCGACCACTCATGGGCGTTCCGGTATCGGGGTGCGGATTTCGACCAGCCATCGACGCTCGGCGATCACCTACGTGTGGATCACGAACGCGGAGTAAACATCCTGCGGGATGTCGATCATCCGGTAATCCGTCGAGGAAACGAAAAGCAGGCTTTGCTTGCCCTTTCCGAGGAGTTGTTCGTTCGAATCGTAAATCTCGTGATCGAGGGTGACGAACTTCCGGTTGAAGCTGCCGATCTTGATGCGAACGCTCACGGCCTCGAACTCCCGGGTCTCGCGGATGAACTTGTGCTCGAAGGACCGCGTGAGGATGTAGAACGGCGTGTCCTTGAGGTTGAACTTCGGCATGACCTTGTTGAAGAACAGTTCGCGCGTCTTGCCGACCCACATTGCATACATTCCGAAGTAGACATTGCCGACGGAGTTCGTGTCGGCATAGGTCGCGACAAAGCGGTGGACGAACCACTTGCCCTCGAAATGGCCGGTGAGGTCGTGGATGCCGAGCGCCGCAGCTGCTGCGGCGACGGGGTGTGCGACCGGTGATGGAGCCGCGGGCGTGGGCGCCGCGGGCGCGATCGGCTGATCATCTGCGGGCAGGGCGCCGCCGGTGTTCCCCGGGGACGCGAGTTCGTCAGCGTCCGAGACGAAATCCTCGGCGGATGTGGGTTTGACGAGCAGCCAGAGCACGTAACCGAGCGGGAGCAGCGAACCAACGATCTGGAGGCCCGGAAGGCGCTGGAAATAGCCGAACGCGAAGATCACCACGGCGACCGCACCCAGGCAGAACATCTTCACCTGCGGAATCGCGTTCGCGGGGCTGAAGACGTAGCAGCGCGCGATGCCGAGGGTTTCGTAGCCGACGAGGAACGTCGCGAAGAAGATCATGAAATACTCGAGCTCCAGCCCGAGCACCGCGGAGGCGAGCGCAACGACGCCGCAGAATAGAAGCGGGGGAATCGGCGAGGTGACGAGGCGGTTCGGAACGAGCGCGAAGATGGCATGGCTGCTCGTGTTCACGTTGGACTGAAGGAACCAGCGCAACGCGATGTAGCCGCTGTCGAGCGTCGTGAGAATGCAGACGCAGACGAAGACGCAATAGGCGACGAAGACGTAGGGATGCGCGTCGATCGCCGCGTAGAAAAAGCGCATGAGCATGTCCTGCGCATAGGTGTAGCTGGCGATGCCTTCGCGGATGAGCGCGCTGGCTCCGCGATCCTGCGCCCAGAGCGTGAGTCCGCCATGGAACAGGAGCAGCGCGAAAAACTGCAGGCTGCCGAAAACGTAGCTCCAGCCGATCGATACGCGCTCGCGATGCATCTGGATGGCGCGCTGCCATTGCTGGAGATCCATCCATGGACCAACAAGAAAGCCGATGCAGATCGGGACCGCATAGCCCCAGAAATTCCAGTCGCCAACGGGCAGCTTCGGAAGGCTGGCGGAAGAAATCGACGGGAAGCTTCCGAGCGAGAGCAGGATCGTGGCGACCGCCGCGGCGATGAGCAGAAAGAGCGCGCCGTGGCTGAACTTGATGCGCTTGATGTTGAACTCCTCACCGAAAAGGATCGCCGCCGCGAGAATGATGAGAAGCACCAGCGGCAGGTAGAGGATGTCCGGCTGAAGATTCAGCGGCTGCCAGATGTAGTGGATCGCCGCGAAGATGGTGAGCGTGATCGCCAGGATCTGGTAGAGGAAGAAGATCAGGCGGAAGGGGCGTGACCAGTTCACGAAGAAACCGGCGAGCGCCTCGGAGCCCTTGCCTTTCTGGCGGTTCGCGATGTGCTGGGTGACGAGGCCAAAGGCCATCAAGCCCAGGAAATTCGGAATCGCGAACGTGAGGAGGCCGAAGAGTCCGAATTGCGTGGTGAACTGGACGGAGAAGAACAGTCCGAGTCCCCACATCCAGGACAATGCAACGGTATTTCCCCACAGGATCGTTTTGAACCATCGGGAAATCGGAGAGTCGGAGCTTGCCATGGAAGGGCTATTGGACGGTGGGTTGGGATCTAGGGCGGATTCGGGAGAGAGATCAGATTGCTTTCTCCACCCGCCATTCACAAGTCGCCAGTCACGATTTCCACGCGCGCGCCCGTGCCGACGCGGTCGAAGAGTTCCACCACGTCGCGCGAGCGCATGCGGATGCAACCGTAGCTGACCGGCACGCCAATGTTTCGTTCCTCCGGCGTGCCGTGGATGTAGATGTAGCGGCCGTAGGCGTTGCGATTGCGGGGTTCGAGGCCTTCGAGCCAGAGGATGCGGGTGACGATCGGATCGCGTCCCGGTGCGTCGACCGGGAGAACCTCCCCAGTGGGGCGGCGGTTCTTGAACACAGTCCCAATGGGTGCGCCGTCGCCGATCTTTTTGCGGATGCGCAGACTGCCGACGGGTGTCTGGTTGCTGCCGGGGCGGTCGCCGAGTCCAAACTTCGAGGTGGAGACCGGATACCGGGCGACGGGAGCGCCCTTGTCGAGCACCGTCATTTGCTGTTGGGGGACATTGACGACCAGCGTGTGCCGGGTATCAGCGCAGCCGGCGGCCAGAAACGCGCCGGCGATCAGGCCGTGGTGCGCGAGCGTTCGAGGGCGCCCCAGCGCTCGAGCCAGAAAGCGATGGACTTCGATGCGACGTAGGTGAATCCGATGAAGAAGAGCAGAATGAACGGCACGGAGGTCCATTGGTGGAGGAGCGTCGCATTCCACGCGCAGAATGCAAAGTATGCCGCGAAGAGAAGTTCGATGACCGGAAACAGCGAGGCGAGCGGGAGATAGGCACGGCGCCGGGTGCTCAGGGCCTTGCGGCGGTCGCCGTATTTCGGAGTGCGGTTGAAGGGCGACTGGTGATTGAAGATGGCTTCGAGGACGGCGCGGCCGTTGTTCACCGACATGCCGATGGCGAGCGCGAGCAGCATCGGGAGAAGGAGCATGTCCCGGGTCCAGCCCCGGGGATTCAGATGCCGCTGCGCGCAGATGTAGAAGATCGCGATGGAAACCGTCGTCGCGAGGAAGATCGGGATGTCGACGAGGAGTGTCTGGAGCGAGTGGCCCTGGGAGGAGATCATCTGCGGCAGCATCAGCACGCAGAGCATCGCAAGCAGGAGGTAGCCGAAGTTCGAGGTGAGGTGCATCGTGGCCTCGACCTTCACGAAAAGGGGAAGCTTCGCGCGCCAGATCGTGCCGAGGAGTTTCTTGCAGGTCTGGATGGAACCCTTCGTCCAGCGGTGTTGCTGGCTCTTGAACCCGTTCATGTCGGGCGGAAGCTCGGCCGGAATGACGATGTGCGGAAGAAACTCGAACTTCCATCCCGCAAGCTGGGCGCGGTAGCTGAGGTCGAGATCCTCGGTGAGAGTGTCGTGCTGCCACCCGCCGGATTCCTCAATCGCCCGTCGGCGCCAGATGCCCGCGGTGCCGTTGAAGTTGAAGAACCGGCCGCTGCGACAGCGCGCGGTCTGCTCAAGGAGCAGGTGTCCGTCGAGAAACATCGCCTGCATCCGGGTGAGCAGGGAGTCGTTGCGGTTGATGTGCCCCCACCGCATCTGGACCATTCCGACGGAAGGATCGGTAAAGTAATGGATCGACTGGAGCAGACAGTCGGGCTGCGGCACGAAGTCCGCATCGAGAATGAAAATGAACTCGCCGGTCGCCGTCTTCAGGCCGTTTTCCAGAGCGCCTGCCTTGAAGCCGGTGCGGTCGGTCCGATGGATGTGCGTGATGTTCAGGCCCTGGGAGCGAAGGCGCTCGCATTCGGCCTCGGCAATGGCGCGGGTCTCGTCAGTGGAATCGTCGAGGACCTGGACCTGCAGTTTTTCGCGCGGGTAGTCGAGCGCCGCGACAGCGGCGAGCAGGCGCCGGATGACGTAGTATTCGTTGAAGAGGGGAAGCTGGACCGTGACGGTCGGGAGTTCGGAAAACTCGCCGCGTGGCTTCACCTCGCGGCGGATGTGTTTCAGGAAGAGATGGATAATCGAATAACGATGGAGCCCGTAGGCCGACAGGCCAATCAGCACGAGCAGGTAGCACGCGCTCCAAACGTAATTGTTAAAAACCGCTTCCATGGAATCGGTTAATCGTTTTTCCCCCTGTTCAAGACGCGGCGAAAGAATCGAAAACCCCCTGTCAGGTCAAGCGTAAAACCGGTCGAGCGGTGGCGCCAGTCTAAGTTTAACCTCCGTTGTTTCAGTGGCTTACGGAAGTCAAAAGGCACCGTGGGAATTCCCGCAAGGGCCGCTCGGATCGCTGGCATTCCGGATGGCGGAGTGGTAGGTTCCGTCATGCCCCTGACGACCCTGCAGGAACTGCGCCAAAAAGATGCGGCGCACCATATTCATCCATTTACGAATCATCCCGACATGCACCGCGATGGAACTCGCTGGATCAAGTCGGGGGACGGGTGCTGGCTTGTCGATGAAAACGACCAGCGCCTGCTCGACGGGCTTGCGGGACTTTGGTGCGTGAATGTCGGTTACAACTGCGCCGCGATCGTGGAGGCCGTTCGAGAGCAGATGGAGGTGCTGCCCTACTATCCGTCGTTCTTCAACTCGACGACGGAGCCGCCGGTGCGACTGGCGGCATGGCTCGCGAAGCATGCCCCCGCGCGGCTGAACAAGGTCGTGTATTCGAACTCCGGATCCGAGTCCAACGAGACCGCGCTCAAGATTATCCGCAACTATTACCATCTGCTCGGCAAACCGGAGAAACGGAAGATCCTCTCGCGTGAGTTCGCCTATCACGGGGTGACGCTTGCCGGCACGAGCCTCACGGGACTGCCGAGTTGCACCGAGCCGTTCGACCTGCCGCTCGCAGACTTCATTCATGTGCCGGCGCCGTATGCCTGGCAGGCGCGCACGGAGCTGGATCCCGAGGCGTTCGGTGCGGAGGTAGTTGCGCGCACGGCGGAGATCATCGACCGCGAGGGTGCGGACACGATTGCGGCGATGTTCGTCGAGCCCATCCAGGGAGCCGGCGGAGTGATCGTTCCGCCGCCTGGATACCTTGCAAAGCTGCGCGCCCTCTGCCGGGAGAGGGACATCCTGTTCGTCGCGGACGAGGTGATCACCGCGTTTGGCCGGCTCGGAGCGTGGTTTGCGAGCGACCTGTGGGATCTCGATCCCGATCTGCTGAACATCGCCAAGGGGCTCACGAGCGGATATCTACCGATGGGCGGCACGCTGGTGAGCGACGAAATCGCGGAGGTCATCCACTCCGGAGGATATTTCGCGCACGGGTTTACCTACACCGGGCATCCGGTCTGTGCCGCTGCGGCGCTTGCGAATCTCGAGGTGATCGAGAAGCTCGACCTCGTCGGCCGCGTGCGGGACGACGTGGGGCCCTATTTCCAGCGCAAGCTCGCGGAGCTGGCGGATCACCCCGCGGTCGGGGAGACGCGTGGATTCGGATTGATCGGCGCCGCGGAGTTGACGCCCCGCGGGGGGCGGGACGCCCTGCAGCCTGGAATGAACCTCGGCATCAAGGCGGCGGATCTGATTCGCAGCGAGGGGTCCATTGTCCGCGGCATCCGCGATCTCATTGCAATGGCGCCACCGCTCATCATCACGCATTCCGAGATCGACGAATTGTTCGATTCCATTCGTCGGGGGCTGGACAGGCTCTGGAGTTAGGCTGTATTGCCGGGGGAAAGGCGAGAGATGAACGAGAAATCCGCAACCATCGATCCGCCGAAAGCTCCGGCACCGGCCGCAGACGCGGGAGCACTGAAGGCGTGCTACCGCATCCAGGACGGACGCGCACATCCCTGCCCGCCGGAGGAGGCGCAGATCATCGCCTACAACAACCCCGGCCCGGCCGAGGAGGCTGAGATGCTGGAGCGGTTTGGCATCGATGCGCACAACCTCCAGTCGTCGCTCGATCCGGACGAACTCTCCCGTCTCGAGTTCGAGGAAACTCACGCCGCGCTCATCTTCAAGCGCCCGAAGAGCTACTGCGCGGATGACAACTTCCTGCTGAAGGTCACCTCGACGGGCATCTTTATTTTCGAGGATCTGCTCGTGGTCGTGATGCCCGACGATGCTCCATTGTTCGAAGGGCGGGCGCCATTTCCCATTCGCACGATGCAGGACGTGATCCTGCGACTGCTCTACCAGTCCACGGGGCATTTCGAAGGGCATCTCAAGGCGATCAGCATGCTGTCGGACTCGATCGAGAAGCGGCTGACCTACTCCTCCGACAACAAGCATCTGCTGAACATGTTCGCGTTGGAGAAGAGCCTTGTCTTCATCCTGAACTCGCTCAGCTCGAATCGTTCGTTGTTCGAGAAGCTGCGGATTTCCGCCGGAAGGCTGGGCCTGGGCGAGGAGCAGCGCGACGTGCTGGAGGACCTTGTTATTGAGATCAAGCAGTGCTACCGCCGCGCGGAAATCTACGCGGAAATTCTCGCGAGTCTCATGGACGCGCGCGCGTCGATCGTGAACAACAACCAGAACCAGCTCATCAAGAAACTCACGATCGTGATGCTCGCGGTGATGGTGCCGCAGCTGGTCGTGAGCATCTTTTCGATGAACGTGCGGCTGCCCCTGCCGGGCGACGATGCGATGTGGCCGTTCTGGTTTGTCACCGGCATGTCGGTGGCCACGGTCGGCCTCGTCTTCGCGATCTGGCGCGTGAAGAAGTGGTAGCCGGCCGGCGCGGAACTAGTTCAGGCTGGGGTCGTCGGGCATTTCCGCGAGCAGGCGGTAGACTGGTCCCAGCTCGCGCATGATGCGATGCCACACGCCGGACGGATCCGGCATTTCGACGATATCGCGGCTGGGCGGCAGGACGATCCACGCCTTTTCGGCAATCTCCGCTTCCAGCTGGCCCTGGCTCCAGCCGGAGTAGCCGAGGAATGCACGCAGGCCGGGTTGGAACTCCGGCGGAATGTCCGGGCCGTCGGCCTCGCCGAAGCCGCGAAACGAAATCGCACTGGGTGCCTCGTGCCACTGCATGCTGGCCACGATGAGGTCCTCCCTGGCGACCGGTCCGCCGTAGTAGACGGGCACCTGTTCGAGCGGGCCTCCGGCGAAATCCGCGAGTTCCCCCATCGTCCTGCTGAGCGGGCGGTTCAGAACGAGTCCGATGGCACCGTCGTCCGCGCTGTGGTGCGACAGGAAAAGAATCGTGCGCCGGAAATTCGGGTCGCGCAGGTTCGGATGTGCGACCAGCACCGACCCGGTCAGATTTCCGGCGGAAGGTTGCTCTCGCATCGATTCATTTTATCCTCTGCCTCCGCCCGCGCAAGGTCGCCGCAGGCGCGCAGCGCGCGTTCCCGGCCGCGGGGTGGCCGGCCGCAATGGGTTGCGAGAAGGTGCACCGGATCGTGCCGTCCGCGGTCGTCGAGGATTCCCAGCGCGCGGCAAAGTTCCGCCTCGAAATGAAGGATCGCCTTCGCGGCGCAGGGCTGTGCGCGGAGGTATCCCACCGCACGGAGGAGCACGTCGAACACCTCGTGGGAGTGCCCGAGCGGCTCGGTGACGCAGTCCACGAGTTCCGCGAAATACGCGCCGGCGGCGAGATTCGCGTAACGCAGCCCCTCGCCGTCGAACGGCGCCCGCACCGTCACCTCGCGAAGGTTGTGGATATCACTCCTGCGGCTGCGCGCGAAACTGATGTCGGCGTCGTAGAGCAGGTCGATTCTTCCGGAGAGGGAACCGCCGGGCTTGAGTGCGCCCCGGGCGGAGGTCTTGATCTTGCCAAGGTCCGGGCTCATCCAGATGCAGAGCAGGCTCGATTCGGAGAATCGCGAGCGGCGCAGCAGGATGGCGCGGGCGGTTTCCACGGACGGCTATTCCAGGTGCCGGACGAGGCATTCCTGCATGAACATGAACACTTCGCTTTGCAGGATGGCTATGCCGCGTGGAGTCGACAGGTTCGGCGGTTCGTTGAGGCCGAGCGTTTCCCCGAGTTCGAAATCCTCCGCCAGCGCGAGGCGCATCTGGTTGAGGACATTCAACCACGCGTCGATGTGGTTTTCGGGAATGAGAAGGGTGAACAGTTCATCCTCCTCCGACATGGCGCGCAGATCCGCCGCCACCGTGTCGCGGGAGGAGCCGAAGTATTCGTGGAGTCCGGGTTCGACATGGGCCTTCCAGTCTGCGCGCAGTTCGTCGGCGTCGGCATCCTCCGCCGGCGACGGAAAGAACCGGCGCTCCGCCCTGGACGAGAGGTTGCCAAGGTAGGCGGGAATCTCGCGGAGGCATTCCGCGAGGCGGGGGGGGATCATGCGGAAGCAGACGTGCTTCGCGTCGGGGACGTGAAATTCCATTTATTCGCCGGCGCGCTCGAGGGTGGCGAGCAGGAGGTGTCCGTGGAGTTGCTGGACGTAGAGTTCCGCCTTCTCGCGGTCGCCGGTCCACAGGATCGAGCGTCCAAGTTCGTGCACCTCGAGCATGTGCCGTCGCGCGCGCTCGGTGGAGTAGCCGAAGACGCGGCGGAACACGAGCGTCACATAGCTCATGAGGTTCACCGGGTCGTTATGCACGACGACGTTCCAGGACGGGGCGGTCTCCGTCTTGCTCTTGGTAACGGGCAGCTCTTCGATTTTTGCGGCCATGGGCGGTTCATGCGGCGCGGAGTTCGCGCGAAACCTGCGGTTCCAGGCAGAGTCGGATGAAATCGCACACGACGGGCGCAGGGGCGTCCGGCGCTCCGCCGCAGAGTTCCTGGAAAAGGTAGGCGCCAACGGCCGCGCGGTCGAAGAGCGAAAATGCGGCGCAGCGCGCGGCGAAGATCGTGACGAGGTGGCCGTCCATCGTGCCGTCGGCCGTCCACGCGGCGAGGCGTTGCAAGGTGCGGTCGCCCTTCAATTCCCGCGAGGCCGCGGAGAGGCGCCGTCCGGCCCGGATGCTGCCGGTGCGGGCATCCCCGGGAAGCGTCGAGGAAAGGCGGGCGTCGAGATCCAGGATCTCGCGGGCCTCGCCTCGGCGGGCGTGCTCGAGTGCGGAAAGAAAGGCAGGCAGCAGCATCGGCTGAAACAGTCCGGTGTTCCAGGTTTCGCAGGCGGCTGCGAAGGCCATGCCCGTCGGAAAGGTCACCGGTCCGCTGAGGGAAAACTCGGGATTTGCGGCGCGCGCCGCAGCCCAGATCGGACCAAGGCCATGTTGCAGTTCGTCGGGCGATTGCAGCTCGGAAATCGGATTCATCGGATACGCGCAGTTTACTCCGACTTTCGCGCGGCGTTCAAAATCTTTGCCTGCCGGGCCCGCATTTGGCGGGCATGGGCGGGAGTCAGGTCGTCGTATCCGTTGAGATGAAGCAACCCGTGAATCACGTAGAGGGCCACCTCATCGTCGAGAGACACGCCATAGCGCTCCGCATTCCCGGCCGCGATGGCTGGGCAGACGAGGATCTCGCCGTAGGGAAATGTGATGACGTCAGTCGGGCCTTCGAGTCCGAGGAAATCGACGTGCACCCGGCTCATCGCCGCGGCGGAAATGAGGGAAACGTCCACCTCGCGAAGATTCGGCAGGTCGGCGGGGAGCGGTCCGGTCTCCGCCAGACACAGCGGGAGCGCGGCCTGTGCGATCCGTCGAATGCGCGGCATGTCCAGCCGGTGGGCCCGCTGGCGGTTCACGAGGTGGAGCTGCATCGGAGGCCGGCCGTCGGTGACCGGAGCCGGAGCGGACGTCCTAGGCGGCCGATTGCTCGGAGCGTTTTTGCGGGCCATCCTTCGAGTCCTTTTCGCGGCGCGAGACGGGATAGGCGACGCGCGAGTGCATCATGCTCGCGAGTGTCGACCGGAAGCTCTCGGCGACGCGGCGGAGTTCCGCGAGCGTGATGGGTGCCTCGTCGAGTTGATGATCGGCAATGCGGCCGTCGATGAGGTCGTTGACGAGATCCTCGATGCGCTGCGCGGTCGGGCGTTCCAGCGAACGCGACGCGCTTTCGATGGAATCGGCGAGGCTGACGATCGCGATCTCTCGGGTCTGCGGCCGGGGGCCGGGATAGCGGAAACTTTCCTCGCGCACGTCGGGGATATCCTCCGAGCGCATGTTCATGATCTTGCCGCCGAGCCGCGCGTCCTCCTGCTGGCGCAGCGCACGCTGGTAGAAATAGCTCACGAGCGAGTTGCCGTGGTGCTGCTGGATGACGTCGACGACGAGGGGATTCAGGCGGTGCTTGAGCGCGAGATCCACGCCTTCCTTGACGTGGGCGATGATGATGAGCGCGCTCATGGTGGGCGTGAGCTCGTCGTGCGGATTGACGCCCGGGGGCATGTTCTCGGTGAAATACTCGGGCTTCACGAGCTTGCCGATGTCGTGGAAGTAGGCCATCACGCGGCAGATCGTGGGATTCGCGCCGATCGCCTCGGCGGCGGCCTCGGCGAGATTTGCCACGGCAAGGCTGTGGTGGTAGGTGCCTGGTGCCTCCATCGAGAGGCGTCGCAGGAGCGGATGGTTCATGTCCGACATTTCCAGCCACGAGATGTCGGTGGTGATGTTGAACGTCGATTCGACGGCCGGGAGGATGCCGCTGACGACGACCGCCGTGGCGACGCCCGTGCCGATGGCGAGCAGGCATTGCCACCCGATCATGCGCCAGTCGGTCGCGGAGGGAGCGTCCCATTGGATCGGGCCGACGAGTCCAAACGTCGCGCCGAGCACGAGCGTGGCGAGGCCGACGTAGATGCCCGCGCGGATGAGGCGGCTGCGGCGGCGGACCTGGAAGGTGATGAACACCGCGATGAACCCGGTGATGAGCGACATCACCATGAAGACCGGGTTCAGCTCGGGCAGCAGGAAGGTGCCCCAGAGGCTGCAGAAGATCGCGGCGAAGAGCCCGTGATGCCGGCCGATCAGCACCGAGAGCATGAGCGGGGCAAACGCGTAGGGGAACAGCAGCGGGGCGAGGTTGGGATTGATGCCCTTGGGCCCCGCGTTCACGAGGATGAGCTTCACCGCGAGGAGCTGGATGAAACACACTCCCAGGATGAGCAGGAGGCGGCAGTTGCTCTGAAGCGTCTGCGGGAAATTGATCCAGATGCTGGCGACCGCCGTTGCGAGGATCAGAAGGCAGATGATGAAGTGCTTCAGCGGCTCCGAAAGGTTGCCGGTGAAGATGAGAAAGCCGATGCCGACCAGGAAGGCGAGAAGGATCGCGAGGCGTGCCTGCCAGCCCGACTCGAGGACGTCACGAAGCGGGCTCTCGGTCTGGCGCCGGCGGGTTTTCCCGCTGGCGAGGCCCTGGCTGACGAGGCGACGACGTTGAAAGATCTTCCACATGGGAGGGTGGAGCCGATGGCGGCTCAGAGGATGGTATCCTGCAAACCGCGATGCTTGCGGTAGGCGCGCAGGATGCGCTGGACGAGCGGATGACGCACCACGTCACGCTCCTCGAAAAAGTGAAATCCGATCCCGTCCACGGAGCGGAGGGCCTCGACGGCCTCGAGCAGACCGCTGCGCTTGTTGCGCGGGAGGTCGATCTGCGTGCGGTCGCCGGTGACGACGCATTTGGAGTCCGCACCGAGGCGGGTGAGGAACATGAACATCTGCTCGGTGGTCGTGTTCTGGGCCTCGTCGAGGATGATGAATGCGTTGTTGAGCGTGCGTCCGCGCATATAGGCGAGCGGAGCGATCTCGACGACGCCCTTGTCCATGTATTTCTGGATCTCCTCCACCTCGAGCATGTCGTAGAGCGCGTCGTAGAGCGGGCGGAGGTAGGGGAGAATCTTTTCCTGCAGGTCGCCGGGCAGGAAGCCGAGCGCTTCCCCGGCCTCGACAGCGGGGCGGGTGAGCACGATGCGTCCGACCTTTTCCTGTTTGAGCGCGGAGACGGCCAGCGCCATGGCGAGGTAGGTCTTGCCCGTGCCGGCGGGGCCGACGCCGAAGGTGATGTCGTGTTTGCGAATGGTTTCCACATAGCCTGCCTGGCCCTCGGTCTTCGGCACGATCGGCGGCTTGCGCTGGGAGCAGAGAATCTTGTGGTCGAGCAGGCGGCCGAGCTTGCCCGGCTGGGAGGACGCCTCGGCGGCGTCACGAACGGCATACTCGAATTCGTGACGGCGGATGGTCATCCCGCGCTGGCGCGCGTCGTCGAGCTCGCGGAAGATCCCGCGCACCTTTTCCACATCGCCGGGATCGCCGTCGACCTTGAGCTGGTTGTCGCGTGCGACCACGCGCACCCCAAACTCGGCCTCGAGGATCTTCAGCAGTTTTTCGTCGTTTGCGTATAGCGACTGGAGCGCGCGGGCATTCTCGAACTCGAGGACGGCGCTCCCGTTGGCTGGGGCGGACATGGGATCAGCGATAGCCGTAGACGAGCGCCCAGGGCGTGCGTTCCTGCGGCGAGCTTTTCACCTCGATGATGGCGTAGTAGGTGCCGGTCTGCTTGGGCTTCACGAATGCCCCTGCGAAGCGGCCCTTCTGCCACGCCTTGGACTCGGCGAGTTTGCCCTTGGAATCGTAGATGTGCACGGTGACCACGGCGTTGTCGACATCGGTGCCGAGGCAGAACCAGTAGTCGTTGCCCCGGAAGAGCTGCGCGGCGACGGCCTTTTTGTCGGACACCCCGAGATCGCCTCCCCAGGCGTCCTCACGGAAGGTGAAACCTTCGCGCACATACGGGGTCGCCGCCTCGTAGGCAAACGACAGGGCGTCGTCCACCGTGGCGTGGAGGACGAGCGGGAGGCAGAGCAGCGCGAGGAGCGTATTGAGGAGTCGCTTGTTCACAGGATGAATATCAGGCGTCGGCGTCGGTGATCTGGACCACGAGTTCGCTCGTGAGGGTATGGATGCGTTCGACACTCTCGGGGCGGATCTTCCGGCCTTCGCCCTCGATGATGAGCGGCTTGATCTCGCCGAGCATGCTCTTGATGCGCGTGACGAGTTCGCTCTTGCGGAGTCTGGGGTTCATTTCGTCGAGCTGGCGGTCGAAATACGCGAGCAACTCGGGCTGGTGGAGAAGCTCGGCCCGCTGGGGCTTGTAATCCTTCTGCACGATGGAGGTGAGCACTGCGGTGCCGCGGATCCAGCCGCCGAGGCTCACGAGCTGGGCGAGGTCCTCGTCGTTGAGCTCGGCCATTGCGCCGCGGACGTCCTGCAGGGCGCCGTCGAGCTCGGTGCGCACGCCGCCCCAGTCGCGCTGGTCGGCCTTCTGGATGATGGCATTGCTGCGGGCGACGACGGCCTTCTGCACGCCGATGGCCTGCGAGAGCTCGAGCACCTCGCGGCCGATGTCCTTCACGCGTTCGCTGTCCTCCGCCTCCACGGCGATGAAGCCCTCGGCGATGACGGTGCCCAGAAGCAGGGCGATCTGGGTGCGGTTGCCCGAGTTGCGGCCCAGGGACTCGCGGAGCTCGCCCTTCCAGTTCGGGTTGCCCAGCTTGTCGAGCACGTTGAAGATCTCGCTGGGAACGGGAACGACCACATCGTCCACGGCAGCAGCGGGAAATTCGGCGAGGTCGATGCTGGAGGGCACCGAGTCGGCGGCCATGGCCGCGGAGGCAACGCCGAAAGCAAGCGCTGCGAAAATCGGGATTCTCATAGGAGTTGGATTCGATTTAGTGTCCGGCTTCCTCAAAGCAGAGCCGGGGAAGTCAGTCGTATGAATCGCCAGAGAATACACAATATCCTGAAGGACGCATCCTCAAAGCGCATCCTGGTCATTGGCGATGTCATGCTGGACGAGTTCGTTTGGGGCAGGGTTTCCCGGATATCGCCGGAGGCACCCGTTCCGGTCGTGGAGGTGACGAAGCAAACCTGTTATCCCGGCGGTGCGGCCAACGTGGCCCGCAACCTTGTGGAGTTCACCCCGGGCGCCCGGGTCATGGGGCTGGTCGGCAGGGACGCGCACGGTTCCCAACTCGCCGGCCTGCTCCGGGAGGAGGGGATCCAGACCGATTGCATGGTGGAGTCGGCGGATTTTCCCACCATCGTAAAGACCCGGATCATTGCCCGCCAGCAGCAGGTCGTCCGCGTCGACCGGGAAAAGCGGTGGGATCTCGATGAATCGACACTCCGGGGGGCGATCGACCGCCTGCGCGAGGTGATTGCCGAAACGGACGCGATCATTTTTGAGGATTACGGCAAGGGCTTTGTCAGTCAGGCCCTCAAGGATGCCGTCTGCGAGCTGGCGCATGGCCGGGGGATCCCCGTGACCGTGGACCCGAATCCCAAGAACCCGCTCGACTGGGCGGGGACCACGGCCATCAAGCCGAACCGTTCCGAGGCCTTTGCCGCCGCTGGCGTTCCCGATGAGGGCGCGGCGGACCACCCGCTCGAAGACGGGCCGTTGCTCGAGGTTGGACGGCGCCTGATCGACCGCTGGCGGGTTGGCCAGCTGCTCGTGACCCTCGGCGAGCATGGAATGATCCTCTTCGACGATGGAGAGCCGCCGTTTCACACGCCCACGCGGGCGCAGGAGGTCTTCGACGTGTCCGGCGCCGGCGATACCGCGATCGCCCTCTACACGCTGGCCCTCGCGTCCGGCGCGACGCCGCGCGAGGCTGCGGAGATCGCCAATCACGCCTCCGGCATCGTCGTCGGCAAGCTCGGCACGGCGACCGTCGCGCCCGACGAGCTCATCGCCAGTTTCCCGGTCTGATTTCGGGCACTTCCTCCGGAAAAGCCGTCCACCGACGGGTCGCGCAACCGTTCTGTTGCCTCGTGTAACTGTTCGGCTGAGCAGTGTAAGGTTGCGGTTGTCGTGTGTGTCGGTTCGGTCGTGGACCGTGTAATTTTCGCAGGCCTGCGGAACGGCAACGTTTTAGGTAGAAAATGGAAAAGCCGTTCCACGGCGCGGAAGAACTCCGCTGCGGAACGGCTTTTCTTTTGAGCCGAAGGGGCGCGGGCTGGAGTTTACCAGCCGAGCACGCGGGCGAACACGAGCGGGGCGACGATCGAGGCGTCGGACTCGATGATGTATTTCGGAGTGTTCACTCCGAGTTTGCCCCAGGTGATCTTTTCGTTTGGCACCGCGCCGGAGTAGCTGCCGTAGCTCGTCGTCGAGTCGCTGATCTGACAGAAGTAGCCCCAGAGCGGGACTTCGTCGCGCTGGAGGTCCTGGTGCAACATGGGGACCACGCAGATCGGGAAGTCGCCCGCGATGCCGCCGGCGATCTGGAAGAAGCCGATCGAGCCGACGTCGCCGATCTGGCGGGCGTTGGTGGTATACCAGTCGGCGAGCGAGATCATGTATTCGATGCCGGTGCGGACGGTGTGGACGTTCTTCACGTCACCGCTGATGCAGTGGCCGGCATACATGTTGCCGAGCGTGGAATCCTCCCAGCCGGGAACGAACATCGGGAGGTTCTTTTTTGCGGCGGCGAGGAGCCAGGAATTCTCGGGGTCGATCTGGGTCTCGAGCTCGCCCTTCAACAGCACGCGGTAGAGAAACTCGTGCGGGAAATACCGCTCACCGGCGGCGTCGGCGGCGGTCCACTCCGCGAGCACGGCCTTCTCGATGCGGCGCATGGCCTCCATTTCGGGAATGCAGGTGTCGGTCACGCGGTTCATGTGCCGGTCGAGCAGTGCCTGCTCGTCGGCGGGGGTGAGATCGCGGTAGTGCGGCACGCGCTCGTAGAAGTCGTGCGCGACGAGGTTGAAGACGTCCTCCTCGAGGTTTGCGCCCGTGCAACAAATGGCGTGGACCTTGTCGCGACGGATCATTTCCGCGAGCGAAAGTCCGAGCTCGGCGGTGCTCATCGCACCGGCGATGGTCATGAACATCTTTCCGCCCGCGTCGAGATGGGCGATGTAGCCGTCGGCGGCGTCCTTGAGCGCCGCAGCGTTGAAGTGCCGGAAATGGTGCTCGATGAAGTTCGAGATCGCGCCGTTGGTTCCTGTCGTCATGCCTGCGAGGCCGGTCGTTTGCCGGACCGGCGACGGGTTTGGTTGAATCATTCGGAAGGCGGGAGGCCCCCCGGGTCGAACGGCTACGAAATCGCTTCCGCCATCGCCGTTCCTGCTGGCTGCGGGCAGGTTAACTTCGCAGCGGGCGAATTCAAGTCCGCTCCAAGATCCTCGCAGATCCGCACCACGGCATCCGGGCGGTTGAGTGTGTAGAAATGGATTCCCGCCACGCCCTGCCGCAGGAGATCGCGGCATTGCCCGGTCGCGTGACGAACCCCGGCCTCCCGGGCGGCTTCGGTGTCCGCGCCCGCATCCTGAAGCGCCTTCAGCAACGGTGCCGGAAACCTCGCGCCACCCGCCAGCCCGGCGATCCGCCGCGCCATGTCGAGACTGGTGAGCGGCAGGATGCCTGCGAGGATTGGCGCGTCGATTCCGGCAAGGGCGCAACGGTCCCGGAAGTCGAGGAAATCCCGGTTGTCGAAGAAGAGCTGGGTGCAGATCCAGTCCGCGCCCGCATCGACCTTCGCCTTGAGATGATCCATTTCCACGAGCCGGTTCGGGGTGTCCGGATGTCCCTCCGGAAAACCTGCCACGCCGATACCAAAGCCGCGCGGATCCGGATGGCCGCGAAAACTTCGAATGGTCCGCACGAGGTCGGCGGCGTGCATGAACTCGCTGGCGACTCCGCGACCATCCCGCGGCGTGTCGCCACGCAGCGCGAGAATATTTCCCACGCCAGCCGCGGCGTATGCCTCGAGGAGTTCCTGAACCTCCGCCCTCGAGTGGCCGACGCATGTCAGATGGGGAATCGGATCGAACGGGCCCTCCTTCCTCAACCGAAGAACCAGATCCCGCGTGAGACCGCGTGTGCCCCCGCCTGCGCCATAGGTGACGCTGACGAAGGACGGGGCGAACGGGGCGAGCCGGTCCATCGTCCGGCGCAGGTCTTCCGCGGCCGCCTCCGTGCGTGGCGGAAAGAACTCGAAGGAAATGGAGGTTCGGCCCGGCGTAAGAATGTCGCGAATGTGCATGGCGGAATCCGTCAGCATGCTTCGGTGTGGAGTCGCTCGCGCATCCTGCGAGCCGTCGCCACAAGGTTTCTGAGGGCGGCCTCCGTTTCGTCCCATCCGCGGGTTTTCAGGCCGCAGTCCGGATTCACCCAGAGATTCTCCGGAGGAAGGACGGCGGCCGCTCTCGTGAGGAGGTCCGTCATCTCCTCCACGCCGGGCACGCGCGGAGAATGGATGTCCCACACGCCGGGACCCACTTCGTTCGGATAGCGAAAGTTCACGAAGGCATCGAGAAGCTCCATGTTCGAGCGCGAGGCCTCGATCGAGATCACGTCGGCGTCGAGCGCCGCGATGGAATCGATGATGTCGTTGAACTCGCAGTAGCACATGTGCGTGTGAATCTGCGTCTCGTCGCGCACGCAGGAGGCGGAAAGACGGAAGGCCTCCGTCGCCCAGTCGAGATAGGCGCGCCAGTCACTTCGACGCAATGGCAACCCCTCGCGCAGGGCGGGTTCGTCGATCTGGATGATGCGAATTCCGGCCGCTTCGAGGTCGGCCACCTCGTCGCGCACGGCAAGCGCGATCTGGCGGGCGGTCTCGCTGCGCGGCTGGTCGTCGCGCACGAAACTCCACTGCAGAATGGTAATCGGGCCGGTGAGCATGCCTTTCATCGGACGGGAGGTTAGCGATTGCGCGGTGCGGGACCACGCGACGGTCATCGGCGCCGGCCGGCAAACGTCGCCGAACAGGATCGGTGGCTTCACACAGCGTGTGCCGTAGCTCTGCACCCAGCCGTTCGCGGTGAATGCAAAGCCGTCCAGTTTTTCGCCGAAATATTCGACCATGTCGTTGCGCTCGAACTCACCATGAACGAGGACGTCGAGCCCGATGTCCTCCTGGAGACGAATGCACTCAGCGGTGCGTTCCTCGAGGAAGGCGTTGTAGTCCGCTTCGGAGATTTCGCCCTTTTTCCAGCGAAGCCGGGCCGAGCGGACATCGGGAGTCTGGGGAAACGAGCCGATGGTGGTGGTCGGAAATGGCGGAAGGTCGAGTGCCGCGCGCTGTTTTACGCGACGTTCGGGAAACGGCGAGTTGCGGCGACTGTCGGCGGGTGTCACGGCGGCCGCACGCCCCTTGACCTCGCGCCGGTGGATTCGCTCGCTGACCCGCCGGGACTGCAGAGCGACCTGGTTTTCGTGGAGGGCGAGCGGATTCTGGAGAGGTGTGCCCATGCGGGCCAGTGCGACCACCTCCGCAAGCTTCTCCTCGGAGAACGCGAGCCAGCTCCGGATTTCGGGATCGAGTGCGGTCTCATGCCGCAGCGTCACGGGTGCGTGCAGCAGCGAGCACGAGGGAGCCAGCCACACGCGATCGGAGCCGAGTGCGCGGCGGGCCTTGTCGATCAACGGGAGGGAGCGCGAGAAGTCGTTCCGCCAGATGTTGCGCCCGTCGACGATGCCCAGCGACAGAATCCTCCCGTGCGGCAGTGTCCCAAGGACCGCATCCAGTTCGTTCTCCGCGCGAGTCACGTCGAGGTGCAGCGCGTCAACCGGCAAACTCGTGGCGACGGTGAGATTCTCGCGCAGCTCGCCGAAGTAGGTCGCGAGAAGGATTCTCAACGGTGACGCCGAAGCGCGGAGCCTCTCGTAACAACCGCGAAAGGCCGCGCGCCATGCGGGGGCGAGATCGAGGGCGAGGACGGGCTCATCGATCTGCACCCATTCCGCGCCCTGCCGGGCGAGCCTCTGCAGGATTTCGCTGTAGGCTGGTATCAATCCGTCCAGAAGCTGGAGGCGGTCCAGGCCGTCCACGGTTGGCTTTCCGAGCCAGAGAAACGTCAACGGACCAATCAGGACCGGCTTGGTGCGAATGCCAAGACCCAGGGCCTCGACGAATTCGTCGAACGGCTTTGTGGCGCTGATGCGAAAGCCGGCGCCGGGGTCGAGTTCCGGCACGATGTAGTGGTAGTTCGTATCGAACCACTTCGTCATTTCACACGCCTTCGCGGGAGTGGAGCCGCACCCGCAGCCCTCGTGACCCGCCTCCGGCGTGCCCCTTGCAATCCGGAAGCGCAATGCGGCGTCGACCGGGCCGCCGTCCCATCCGAAGCGGGCGGGCACGCATCCCAGCAGGCAGCTCATGTCGAGCACCTGATCGTAGAAGCTGAAGTCGTTCGACGGGATCAGGTCGATCCCGGCCTTCCGCTGTGCCTCCCAGTGAGCGCGCCGCAGGTTGGAGCCGACGGCGTCTAGCCCGGCCGCAGAGAGTTTGCCGGACCAGAATGCCTCGACGGCCTTCTTGAGTTCGCGTCGTTCGCCGATGCGGGGATGGCCGAGATTGTGCGTGAAGAGAGGAGTTTCCATCCTCCACAGGATCGCGCCTTGCGCATCATTCGCATAACGCGATGTTTTGATGTTCATCATTCGCGGCATTTATGATGAAAAACGGCCATGCTCGAATTACGGCACCTTCGAAGCCTCGTGGCTCTCGCGGAAACGGGGAACCTCTCGAAGGCTGGCAAACGGGTGAATCTTTCGCAGCCGGCGATCTCGCATCAGATCCGCGCGATCGAGGAGCACTACGAAGTCGAGCTGTTCGAACGGAAGAGCGATCCGCTGCGGTTGACGGCCGCGGGAGAGCTTCTGGTCGAACTCGCCTACGACGTCACCCGGCGCGTGAGGGATGGGGAGCGCGATCTCGCGCGCATCGCGCAGGGACAGGCCGGCGATCTGCGGATCGCGGTGGAGTGCCACTCCTGCTTCGACTGGCTTATGCCATCGATGGATGCCTTTCGCGAGCATTGGCCGCAGGTCGAGCTGGATCTGGTCTCCGGGTTTCATGCGGACCCCATCGGTCTTCTGGGTGAAAACCGCGCCGATCTGGTCATCGTTTCGCACGCGCAACCGCGGGAGGGGGTCGTGTTCCACCCGTTGTTTGCCTACGAGGTCCTGGCACTGGTTTCCCGGCATCATCCTCTGGCGCGGAAGTCGCATGTCACCGCAAAGGATTTCAAGAACGAGACACTGGTGACCTATCCGATCCCCGATGATCGACTGGATCTGGTCCGGGAGGTTCTGCGGCCGGCGAAAGTGGAGCCCCAGCGGCGGAAGACCGAGCTAACGGTGGCCATCCTGCAACTCGTGGCCAGCGGCAGAGGTGTGGCGGCGCTGCCCGGCTGGACGGTGCAGCCGTTTCTGGATCGGAAATACGTCGTGGGAAAGCCCGTCGGAAAGAGCGGGCTCGAGAGTCGGCTTTTTGCCGCGACGACGACTGCGGCAGCCGGCCTCGCCTACATGCAGGAGTTTGTGAAAATCATGCGCCGAATCAGCTTCGCAACATTGAAAGGAATCCGGCCGATTCCCGACGAAGAAGCGACCGGACGTCGACGGAAGCCCGTCGCCAAGATGCGAGGTCGATGACCCGGGTTCCGCGCTTCGCGGGCGGGGTCAACCGACGAATTCCTTGGCGATCAGGGTCGCGTTGTGGCCGCCGAATCCGAACGAGTTGTTGAGCGCGACGCGCACCTTCTTTTCGCGGGCGGTGTTAGGCACGTAGTCGAGGTCGCACTCGGGATCCGGATTGTCGAGGTTGATCGTCGGCGGGATGACTCCGTGCTTGATCGCGAGCGCGCACGCCGCCATTTCCACGCCGCCGGCTGCGCCGAGGAGGTGGCCGGTCATCGATTTCGTCGAGCTCACGGCGACGGATTTTGCGGAGTCGCCGAGCGCCGACTTGATCGCCTTCGTCTCGCAGATGTCACCGAGAGGCGTCGAGGTGGCGTGGGCGTTGATGTAGTCGATGTCTCCGGGGTTCACACCCGCGTGGCGCATCGCCATGTTCATCGCACGAGCTGCGCCTTCACCCTCGGGGAGGGGCTGGGTCATGTGGAAGGCGTCGGCTGTGCAGCCGTAGCCTGCGAGTTCGCAATAAATCGGAGCGCCGCGGCGCTTCGCATGCTCGAGTTCCTCGAGCACCATGATGCCCGCGCCTTCGCCCATGATGAAGCCGTCGCGGTCCTTGTCGAACGGGCGGCAGGCCTTCTCGGGTTCGTCATTGCGAAGGCTGAGCGCCTTCATCGCGGCAAATCCGGAAATGCCGAGCGGGGTGATTGTGGCTTCGCAGCCGCCGGCGATGATCGCGTCCGCATCGCCAAACTTGATGATGCGCCATGCTTCGCCGAGCGAGTTGTTTGCCGTGGCGCAGGCGGTGACGATGCACATGTTCGGCCCGCTGAAGCCGTATTCCATCGAGACGATGCCGCTGGCCATGTTGCTGATCATCATCGCGATCGTGAAAGGTGAAACGCGCGACGGGCCGCGGGACTGCAGGCGCTTGGCCTCCTCTTCCATGCTGAAGAGTCCGCCGATGCCCGAGCCGATCATCACGCCGATGCGGGTGGGGTCGACCTTGTCGGGGGAGAGTCCTGCGTCCTCGACGGCCATCTTTGCGCCGGCCATCGCGAATTGCGTGAAGCGATCGGTGCGCTTGGCGGATTTCGGATTCTTGAAATACGGAGCGGCGCTGAAGTTCTTCACCTCGCCGGCGATCTTGCAGTCGTAGTCCGTCGAGTCGAACGCGTCGAACCGGCTGATGCCGCTTACCCCGTTCGTCAGGCTTTGCCAAAATGCGGGCACGTCGAGGCCGATGGGTGTGACAACTCCGATTCCGGTGATTACGACTCTGCGCTCGCTCATGCTTTTGACAAAAGGCTCGTGGAAAAACCAGCAGTGAACCGGCTGGCCGCGGCCCATTGCAACCACAAACTTAGCATGACTTTTTGGAATTCCCGCCCAATTCGCGCGCGGGAGGAGTCAGAACATGCGCACGGGCGCCCGCTCGTTGCGGTGCTGGCAGCACGGACAGGGGGGTAATTCCCCGGATTTCGGGTCCGGATACAGCGTCCCGCAGGCCGCGCACTGGATGAGATCCGAAAGCTCGGCGCGACGGACTTTACGGGCGCGAATCGCGCTGATTCCCCACGCGAGGGCGATGATGCCGGCGCAGATCGCGACGTAGGCGAGGGGGAGCGTTTCCAGCGAAACCGGGATCATTCCTCCTCCTCCTCGCGGGTTTCCTCCGCCCCCCAATGAAATGTTGCCGTGCCCCACGAGCGTCCGGGCGCCTCGTCGAATCGGAGCTCGAAAAGACGCTGGGCCGCCGCGGAGTCGAGCGCGCGGTTGCTGGTGGATTCCTGCTCGAACACGTGAAGGACGCGGCCTTTTTCGTCCACCGCGATCAGGAAGACGGCCGGAGGCAGAAGCCCGCCAGGTTTCTCCGCAAACTCCCAGTCCGGCGCGGAGACCACACCCCGCTTCGCGAGTTCGCCTCCGAAAACGACCTGCGTCTCCATCGCCGGCGGCGGGAGGGTGAGCGTGGATTGCGGGTTGGGCATGGGAACCGCGCCGGCCTCGCGAAGGACCGGCGGCAGGATGCGCGGCTGCGGATCGGGCAGCGGCGCGAGCGGCGGAGGCGCTGTGGAATAGCTCGGGCGGTAGGCGGGGACGGCGGGATCGGGAATGGAAATGGGGCCGATGCGGTCGGCGGCGACGAGCGACGGGTCGTTTGCCTCGATGAACGCGGCAAGACGGATGGCCTCCGGGGAGCCGGGGGCGAGCACATGGATCGCGCGGTCGAGCGGAGGGGCGGGCGACGCGGGCGGCTGGACGACGCGGAACAGGAAATACGCCCCCACATGCAGGAGCAGGGCGACCACGAGCCAGAGTGCGAGGCGTCGGCGGTGATCCTGCACCCAGTCGAACATCAACGGCGTGTGGCCGGACGACGTCATGGCTCGGACTGCGACGTGGCGAGGACGACGGGCCGGCCGTGTTGCATGGCCGTGTTCACGACACTGACGAGCAAATCCACGGGCGCCGCGCGGTCCGCCTTGATGACGAGCGTGCGGCCGCCTCCCTCCGTGGAGGCCAGGGCCGAGCCGAGTTCCTGCGCGGTCATCCGGCGGTCATCAAAATAGATTGCCGGTGCGGGCGGGCCGGTGATCGCCACCACCTGCGGGTCTCGCTGCGGCGAGAGGAGAAACGGCGAATCCGGCGGCGTTACGGCGACACCCGGCTGCAGGAGATAGTTTCCCCCGAGCAGGAGATAGAAGATCAATGCCGCAGCGACGTCCGCGAGCGGCACGAACATCAGCGGGAGGAACACCGGGTTCAGCGTGCGGTGAAGTTTCACGACGACGAGACGTTGGAACGTTCCCGTTGGTGGTAGTCCGTCAGCAGGACCACGATCTCGATTCCCGCGCGCTCCATGTCGTGGAGGATCTGGTTCACGCGGGTGGAGAGAAACTGGTAGGCGAGCAACACCGGGATGCACACTGCCAGCCCGGCGCCGGTCGTGAGCAGCGCCTGATACATGCCGGCGCCAATCTCCGTCGCCGTGGCGTATCCCCCGTGTGCCGAGACCGCGCTGAAGGCCTGAATCAGCCCGAGCACGGAGCCGAGAAGCCCAAGTAACGGCGCGATGTAGGCGATGGTGACGAGGATGCCGAGGTTGCGCTCGAGCTTGGGCACCTCGAGCTGGCCGGCGTCCTGCGCGATGTCGCGAAGCTCCGCGCGGGGGAGATCCGGATGAATGAGCACGGCGCGCATCACGCGCGCAGCCGGTCCGGGCGTGGAGGCACATTCCTGGGAGGCCTCTGCGATGCGCCCCGCGCGGATCAGCACCGAAAGACCCCGCAGCAGGTCTCCGACGCGCACCCGCGCCCGATGAAGGTAGAAAAGGCGCTCGAGGAAGACGGCGACGGCGATCACGCTGCACGCGAGCAGGAGCCAGACGATCGGGCTGCCTTTCTGCAGGAATTCGAGCATCGGCCTAGAAAAACAGGAATCGGGAAATCAGGAAAACAGGAAAAAGCGCGTTCCCGCGTGATGTCACAGGATGCCGTCGAGAAACGCCTTCCGGTCGAAAAGGGCGATGTCGCCGAGTTGCTCGCCGGTGCCGATGTATCGGGGAGGGATGCCGAGTTCGTTCTGGATCGCGACGAGCACGCCACCCCGGCCGCTGCCGTCGAGCTTGGTCACGACGACGCCGGTGAGGCCCACCGCCTGGTGGAATTCCTTCGCCTGCACAAGCGCGTTCGTGCCGGTCGTCGCGTCCACGACGAGGAGCTTCTCCATCTGCACCTCGTGCTTGCCGAGCGTGCGAACGACCTTCGCGAGCTCCTGCATGAGGTTGTTCTTCGTATGGAGACGGCCGGCGGTGTCGCAGATCAGGAAATCGGCATTGCGCTTCTGGGCGGCAATGTAGGCGTCGTAGCAGAGCGCGGAGGGATCGCCATTGTAGTTGCCCTTGATGACGTCGACGCCGATGCGTTCGCCCCAGACCGCGAGTTGCTCGATCGCCGCGGCGCGGAAGGTGTCGGCCGCCACGAGCAGGACGGAGTTGCCGGCACGGACCAGGGAATTCGCGACCTTCGCCGAGGTCGTCGTCTTGCCTGTGCCGTTCACGCCAATCATGAGGACCGGCGCAGGTTTGCCGGGCGTCGGGCGGACCGGCTCGCCCTTTTCCGGCAGCACCTGCTCGATCTCATGCCGCGTGACCGCGGTGGCCACGCTCGCGGTAAGTTCGCCTCCGCGTTCCCGCAGCGAGTCCATGATGCGCATGGCCATGGGCACTCCCAGATCGGCACGAATGAGCGTTTCCTCGAGCTCGTCCCAATCGACGGGACGATCGGTGAACTTCTCGACGAGCGACTTGAGAAACTTGAAGGGCATGGGCGACTGCTGCTGCTTGGTTCGGGCCTTGGAGGAGAGGGGCGCTTCCGTCAGCGGCCGATCACGAGTCGCCTCGTGCGGGCGTTCCCGCCGTCCGCGCGGGGCGGTTGAGCGTGGCGCGGATGCGATCGAGCACGCCGTTGACGAAGCGGCCGGATTCGTCGGTGCTGTATTTCTTGGCGATCTCGATGGCCTCGTTGATCGAGACCACCGGCGGCGTCTCCGGGCAGTGGAGCATTTCAAAAATCGCGAGCCGGAGGATGTTGCGGTCCACGGCGGAGATGCGGTGAAGCTCGTAGTTCTCGGCGTTTTTGCGGATGAGTTCGTCGATTTCGTCCTGGTGCTCAAGCACCCCGGGAATGAGCGTGTCGCTGAACCGGCGTGCGGCGGGGCTCAGACCCCGCATCTTGTAAAAGATTTGCAGGTCGGCGTTTTCGGACGTCGGGTTCAGATCCCGTTGATACAAATACTGGACGGCGGCCTCGCGGCCCTCTCTGCGAACTCCCATGGGTGAAAAGGTCAGGTGTTGGAAATGGCCTTCATCGCGGCGGACGCTGCGACGGCGGCGCGTGCGGCCTCGCGGCCGCGGTTCAGGCGTTCGTCCAGGCAGCGTGCACGTGCCTGCGCCTCGTTGGCGACCAGGAGCACCTCGTGAATGACGGGCGTGCCGTGGTCGAGTGCGATTTGTTGAAGGGCGTTTGTGATCGAGGCGGCGATCAGATCGGCATGGGCCGTCTCGCCCTTGAGGATGAGGCCGAGCGCGAGCACTGCGTCATATCGCCCGGTGGCTGCGAGGGTTTTCACCAGCAGCGGAATCTCGAAGGAACCGGGTGCCTCGATCGTGTCGACACGGGCCTGCGGCTGGATCGCAAGCAACTCCTTGCGGGCGTTGCGCTCGAGCGCGGAGGTGAACTCCGGATTATACCGGCTCACGACAAGCGCGTAGGCGGACTTCGCGTCCGTCTCGATGGCGGGTCTCTCCGGCAGGGCGTTCGACATGGGCCGGGGATTCTCGCAGAAACGCCGCGCAACGCAACTGCCGGGCGCGGTCCGGGAAATCCGGAGTTGCTTCGAAGCGCGATTCGGTTTCGTGTCGGAGCCCATGGTCGAGCAGGACAAGCCGGAACCGCCGCCACGGCGTCCCCGGCGTCGATGGCTGCGGCGGGTCGGCTGGGCATTGCTGGGACTTGTCGTCCTTCTCGCCATCTTTCACCGGCCCATCGTCTTCGAGGGGACGCGGTATTTCATCGTGCGCGCCGCGCGGCAGCAGAATCTTGACCTCGACTACGAGATCGGGGGTTCGATCTTTTCGACGCTCACGGTCTCGAACCTCCGTGCAACCCCGACCGAGCCGGGCCCCGTCCAGCGCATCGAAATCGGAAACATCGACCTGCGCTACAGCCTGTGGGACGCGCTTCGAAAGGGTCTGCCCGCGCTGCTGGATCTCGTGCAGGTGCGGGATGTCTTTGTCGAAATTACCCCGTCGGAGGAGCCGCCCCCCGGGAAGCAGGAGGATCCGCAGCAGTTCAAATTTCCCGCGCTGTTTCCAAAGACGCTCCAGCTCGAGAATATCAACTTCCTCTCCCACGGGGCGGCGGGCGACACGGTCGTTGAAGGACTGTGGTTCACGCTGCTGCCGGACCGTCCCGGCGTGCTCCGGCTGGGAGCGCTCGACATCCCGGGCGTGAGAAAGTGGACGGAGGTGTCCGGACGCACCACCTTCCGCGACCGCAATCTGATGCTCACGGAGCTTCAGATCGGACCGGAGATTGCGCTGGAGCGGTTCAATCTGGACGCCTCGCAGCTCGACGACGCGCGGCTCGGGATCGGACTCGTCGGGAGATTCTTCGACGCGCCGGTGTCGATTCGCGTCGAAATTTCCGACCTCAACGCCGCCAACGATCTTTCCGCGGCGTTTCGCGTGGACGGCCTCCAGTTTGCAAGGATCGGCGAGTATCTGAATCTGGAGATGCCGGTGGCGGGAGTTCTGGAACTTGCTGCGGGGGTGATCTCCGGCCGGCCGGACGAGCCGCAGTCGTGGCGGGGAACGATCGGCGCGAGGCTGGGGGAGCTGGCAACAGGCGGCCAATCGATCGGCACGGTGCGTCTCGGCGCGACCTTCGAAAACGGACGTGCAACGGCAAATGTGGCGCTGGACGCAGGAGTCGCAGTGCAGGCCGAGGCGGAGCTCCCGGAGAAGGTGGACGACCTGGTCGAAACGCGGGCAGCGGGTGTGCTGTTGCTGTTTCTTCCCGAGGTCGGGACGGTGATCCGCGGTCCGCAGGAGGTCGGGGGCGATCTCGTGGCGCGGCTTCCCTTTCAGCTTTCGGATGGAGTGTTCGCGATTCACGGCGGCATCCGCTCGCGATTCCTCTCCGCTGCGGGTGCGCGCGTGTCCGGATTGAGGATCGACGTCGATGCGCGGAAAGATCTTCGCGTCGAGGAGGGCGCGCCACCCTTCCGGGGCGCGACCGGAACGATCGCTCTGAGGACTGCGGATGCGGAGGTGAGCGGGTTTGGCGTGGACGAAGTCGCGGCCGTCGTCGCGCTCGAAAACGCCACGCTCCAGCTTCGGAATATCGGCATTGTGCGTAGTTCCAACTCGGTAAAAGCGAGCGGCGAGGTGCTCCTTCCGGACGACATGGCCACGTTCGCCAAACAGCCGTGGAAGGTCGCCTTTCAAGTCAACGCGCCCGCGATGCATGAGTTTGTTGCGGAGGGTGGGCAATTCGATCTGCAAGGCATGCTGGACATCTCCGGCACTGCAACTTCGGACGGAGCGCGCATCCGGGGCGACCTTCAGATCGAAGGACGGGATTTCGGTTTCAACGGCCTGAACGTCCCGACCATTGATGGCGCGGTCGTCGTCGAGGATGACCAGGCAACCCTTCACGAACTGGTGGTCCATTTCGACGAGGACAATCACGTGCAGGCGTCGGGCGAGGTGCAGCTGAAGGAGCCTTACGCGTATCGGGGAACGGTGAAGGCAGCGCTGGAGAATCTTTCGATCTTCGATCCGGTCACTCCCGAACCGGTTGCGGGATCGTTCACGATGGATTGGGAGGGTGAGGGAACCGTGACGACTCCGCGTCATTCGGGTGGCGGGAGGATCGTCCTGACAAATGGTCAATACGGTGCGCTGGCCGCGCTGAATGCCGAGGTGGAGGCCGCCTACTCGCCGGGCGCGATCGATGTGCCCGTGCTGCGGGCGTCCGCCGAGATGGGCGGAATCGAGGCGACGGCCTCGTGGCGGGACGACGCGCTTTCCATTTCGGACCTCCGCGTGCAGTGGAAGGACCTGCAGGTGCTCACCGGCTCGCTGACGGCTCCGCTCGCGCTTGCACACTTCGGCGACATCGATCGGTTGATTCCCAACGACGGGCCGGTTCAGGTGAATCTGGAAACCCCGGATCTCGCGCTGACGGAGGTTTTTGCCCGTCTCGGCGACGACCCAGCGCCCGTCTCGGGATCGGTGGAAGCGAAGCTGACTGCGAGCGGCACCGTTGCCGAACTGGTGGCCGGGCTGGCCGTGCGCGCGACGAATCTGGAAGCGGCGGTCGCGGGGGATGCCCAGCCGGTGAATGCGAACCTCGACGTTTCGTTGCGGGACAATCGTCTGACGGTGACAGGCCGGATCGTCGAGCCGCGGATTCAGCCGGTGACGATCGAAGGGGCGATCCCGCTGAATGTCGCGCAGGTGAAGCGGGATGGTGCCCTGCCATCCGACACTCCGCTGGACGTGCACGTGAGCATGCCGGATTCGCCGCTCGGATTTGTCACGTCGCTCGTTCCGATCGTGCGCTTCATCGACGGGGTGGCGGGCGTCGACCTGCGTGTTTCGGGAACGACGGCCCAACCGCGCGTGGCAGGGAATGCCCATGCGGACATCCGTCACCTCCGGCTCAACAACGAGGGACTTCCGCCCATCACCAATCTCGTGGCGAGGCTTGATGCGACGACGGAGAGGATGACCGTGAGTGCGTTTCGTGGCGAGGTCGGCGGCGGAGCGTTCGGCGCGGAAGGAATCGTGGATTTTGGAGGCGGGCAGCCGGTCTTCGATCTCGCATTCGGGACGCGAAATGCGCTGGTCATGCAGGACGAGGCTCTCACCCTGCGAATCTCGAGCCGCATCGGATTGAGAGGGCCCCTCGATTCCGCGACGTTAAGCGGCGAGGTCTTTGTCACGCGCAGCCGGTTCTTCAAGGATATCGACATTCTGCCGATTGGTCTGCCGGGGCGTCCCGCGCCACAGCCACCGGAGGTTCCTCCTGCGCCGGGCATCCCCGACCCGCCGCTGAGGGATTGGAAGCTCGACCTCACCATCAAGACTGCAGACCCGTTTCTCGTTCGGGGAAATCTCGCGAACGGTCGTGTGCTGGTCGACCTTCACGTCGGTGGCACCGGTGCGCAGCCGTGGATGGACGGCAGCGTGCGAATCGAGCAGCTTCGGACGTCGCTTCCGTTCAGCACCCTCGATGTCGACAACGGACTTGTCTATTTCACGAGAGACCGTCCGTTTCTTCCGCAGTTCGACATTCGGGGAACATCGAGAATCCGTGACTACGACATCGCCGCCTACGTCTATGGAGACCTGACAAATCCGCAGGCGTCCTTCACGAGCAATCCCCCGCTGCCGCAGACGGAGATCGTTTCGCTGATCGCCACCGGCGTCACATCGAGGGAACTTGCCGGAAATCCAAGCGTGCTGGCGGGCAGGGCGGCGATGCTGCTCTTCCAAAAAATCTACCGGAGTGTCTTTCACCGCGGCAGCGCCCAGCCGCCCCGGGACACGCTGCTGAGTCGCATCGACTTCGAACTCGGTGCCACCGATCCGAAGACCGGGCACCAGGGAATCGGTGTGCGGTTTCCGCTCACCGAAAACATCGTGCTCTCGAGCGGCGTGGACGTGGGCGGGGATTTCCGGGGACAGGTGAGGTATCTGATCCGTTTCCGATGAGAACTGTTCCGCTCCTCATTGCTGCGTTGTTCGGAGCCGTCAGCGCGTTCGCGCAGGTGCCGGATCTCGATCTGCCGGATGCGCCCGATTCGACGAGTGAACCGGCGAAACGCGGCACACTGGAGGTCGAGTATGTCGGGAACACCGCGTTCACGGCAGCGGAGCTTCGCAACGGGACCGAGCAGCAATACTCCGGCGTGGAGAGCTTCGGGCTGAATCCGGCGAGCGCCTACGACATGGCGTATTTCCTCGAGGTGTTTTACCGCATGCACGGGTATTCGCAGGTCGAGGTGGAGGAGGCGATCACCGGTCCTTGGTTGCTGCGATTGCGGATCAATGAGGGACCTCTTACGCGGCTGGGGACCATCACGTTTCAGGGGAACGAGGCGCATTCGCACGAGGATCTCATGAACTACCTGCTGGGGCCGCTGCGGGAGCGTTTTCCGCGAATTCGAAGCGATGCAGACCTGCCATTCGTCGAGGCATTGATCGGGGAAGGCGCGGATTTGATCCGGCGGCTCTACGGCGCGGAGGGCTTCCTGGATGCGGAGGTCGAACCGCCGGGCTTCACGTTCGAGAAGGACTTCACCGTCGGAAACGTCGAGCTGACGATCCACGAAGGGCTGCAATACCGGTTCGGCGAGATCGTTATCGTTGGCAGCACGATCTTTTCCGAAGAGGAGTTGCTGGCGGCGATTCACGATGACGTGGAGGCGCCGTTTACGGATGGTCGAATGGCTTCAGCAGCCCGAGGGATCGAGGACTACTACAAGACCCGTGGATACTACGAAGCGAATGTCTCGGTCGATGCGACGCCTGCCGATCCGGAAGATGGACGCGTGGCGGTCACGTTTCATGTGGAGCCGGGGGCGCTCTATACGTTCGATGGCGTCACGGTGACCGGCGTGCGGGATCTTCCGCCCGATTTCATCGAGAAGCGTCTGCGAAGTCTCCGGGGGAAGCGTTACGACCCTGCGCTGATCGACAAAAAGTTTCGCGAGTTGATCGGGACGGGACTCTTTCAAACCCTGCGCATCCAGCCCGAGCCGGTGCCGGGCGACGAGTTGCGGCTCGACGTGGAGATCGTGGAGGCGAAGTCGAAGGAGGTTGGCTTCGGCATCGGCTACGGGACGTTCGTCGGCGGAATCCTCACGGTGACTTACACGGATCTCAACCTGTTCGGGAGTGGCCGCTCGTTCACGTCGAAGGCGGAGGTGACGCAGCGCGGCTACAATGGGGAGGCCATTTACAGCAATCCATGGCTTTTCGATACGGACTGGCAGTTCAAGGCGCGGCTTTTTGCGGAGACGATCACGCTGGAGGGATATTCGAAGAACGAGCTTGGGTTCCGCCCCAGCCTCGCGCGGCAGCTGACGGACCACTGGCGCGCCGAGGTATTCGTGATCGGAAAGACGCTGGACATTTACGACGTGCTGATCGAGCCGGAGTCTCTCGTCGGGCGCACGCGCTATTCGGTGGCGGCGATCGGAGTTTCGCAGATGGTCGATTACCGGAACGATCCCGCGCTGCCTACCAGCGGCTTCCTGGCCTCGACCTCATTCGACGTCGCTCCGAATGGCGTGGGAGACGTGGCGTTCGTTCGCGGTGTCGCGCAGGCGTCGCTTTATGTGCCGGTGACCTCGAAGACGACGCTGGCATTCGGAGCACGGGGAGGAATCATCTCGCCGTTGAGTTCGGAGGGACTGCCGGTCGACGAGCGCTTCTTCAACGGTGGCGCGTCGAGTGTGCGCAGTTTTCCAGAGCTCAAGCTCGGGCCGAAGGACCATGCCGGCTGGCCGCTTGGAGGGCAGACCTACACCGTGTTCAACGTCGAGTATGGCTTCCCGATCTGGCAGGAACTGCGCGGCGCGTTGTTCTTCGACGCGGGCAACGTGATTTCCAACGCTCGTGATTTCGGATTTGAGGGAATGCGCTACGCGATCGGCGGCGGGCTCCGCTACAACCTGCCAGTGGGGCCGATTCGCTTCGACTACGGCTTCAATCCCGACCGTCAGACGGGCGAACCGCAGGGGGCCTTCCACTTCAGCGTGGGGCTCGCGTTCTGAGCCTCAGAGCTTGTGCCCGAGTTTCTTCTTCTTGGTCGAGAGGTAGCGCTCGTTGTGGGGATTCGCGACGCTGCGGATCGGAACCTGTTCGACGATTTCGAGGTTGTAGCCCTCGAGGCCGACGACCTTGCGCGGATTGTTCGTCATGAGCCGGATCTTTCGCACGCCGAGGTCCTCGAGAATCTGGGCCCCGATGCCGTAGTCGCGGAGGTCGGGGGCGAAACCGAGCTTTTCGTTTGCCTCGACCGTATCGAGGCCCTCCTCCTGGAGCTTGTAGGCGTGGATCTTCGCGGGCAGGCCGATTCCGCGTCCTTCCTGTCGCATGTAAACGAGCACGCCGTTCCCCGCCTCCTCGATCTGGCGGAGGGCGGTGTGAAGCTGGGAGCCACAATCACAGCGCTTGGAGCCGAAAACGTCGCCGGTGAGGCATTCGCTGTGAACGCGCACGAGCGTGGGCTGATCGCTTTGGATCGAGCCCTTCACGAGCGCGAGGTGATGCTGGGCGTCGATGTCCGAGCGATAGAGATGCAGGTCGAACGTGCCGTAATCGGTCGGCAATAGAATCTTCTGCTCGCAGACGATGAGCTTCTCGCTCTTGCGCCGGTAGGCGATGAGATCCTGGATCGTGCAGATGCGCAGCCCGTGCTTGCGCCGGAATTTCATGAGGTCCGGCAGGCGCGCCATCGTGCCGTCGTCGTTCAGGATTTCACAGATCACGGCGGAAGGATCGAGCCCGGCGAGGCGGGCGAGATCGACGGATGCCTCCGTGTGACCGGCGCGGCGTAGCACGCCGCCGCACTTGGCCTGGAGCGGAAAGATGTGGCCCGGCTGGACGAGGTCGGCGGGGGTCGCAGAGGGATTGGCAAGAACCGAGATCGTGGCGGCGCGGTCCTTCGCACTGATGCCGGTGGTGATGCCGGTCGCCGCGTCGACGGAGACGGTGAAGTCCGTCTTATACATCTCGCGGTTGTGGGCGACCATCCGCTGCAGACCGAGCTGTGCGGCGCGTTCCTCTGTGACTGGAGCGCAGACGAGGCCGCGACCGTAACGGGCCATGAAGTTCACCGCTTCGGGCGTCACTTTCGATGCAGCCATGACGAGGTCGCCCTCGTTTTCCCGGTCGGCATCGTCGGTGACGATGATCATCTTTCCCGCGCGGATGTCGGCAATCGCGTCGGCGATCGTGTCGAAGCTGGGGGCGGCGGAGCGTTTGGCGGGCATTACGGATGTATTCTCGCGCAAAGGGCGCGATGGACGCAAAGCAATGATTCGTCCGACAGGCGGGATTCGCGGCGACCTTTTACTTCCGGCAATAATACACGAATGCGGGCGGGACATTCCGCACGACGACGTGAGAGGTCTTCGTGTTTGGAAATACGCTGCGCAGCAGTCTGCGGAAACTCTGGCCGCCGGGCAGCCAGTGCGGGCCGAAATAGGCGAAAGTGGCGAAAGTGCCGCCCGGTGCGAGCACATCGCGGATTTCGCCGAGGATATTCCGTTGAGCCTTCTCGTCGAAGATCGCCCACGGAAGGCCCGACACGATGGAGTCGGCCTCCTCCACCGCATGGTCGCTGGCGTGAGAGCGGAGTTTGCTCGCGCAGCCGCTCACGACCTTGAGTTCGGGAAAGCGGACCTGGAGATCGGTCACGAAATTCGGATTTCGCTCGACGGCGAGAAACCGGGCCTGCGGCTGTTTTGCTTCGAGGATGCGACGGGTGAACACGCCGGTGCCGGGACCGATCTCGAGAATCCGGTCCGCCTCCGCGACCCGGGCTTTTTCCACAATGACGCGCGCAAGATGCCGCGAGGATGGAGCGATGGCGCCGGTAAGGTGGGGGGCGCGGACGGCTTCCTTGATGAATCGCATAAGATCTTCGCCGGCGGTGCCGGGCTGGTTAACCGTAGCGGGATTCGCCGGATTGGCAATCGACTACTCCTGGACCGGCGAGATGCTCGCGGCGATGGTGGCCATTTCCTCCGCGTATTCCTCATCCGCGCCGGGCGGTGCCCAGTAGAGCAGCATGAGGCCCTCTTTCTCCGTGATGCCGACAAGGTTCAGGCTCACTTCGCACTCCCCGCCGGCATCCTCTCCCTTCCATGCGACCTCGACGACGTCCATCCCGTTGAGTTTCGCCTCACCCTGGGTGGCGGATTCGTTGTCCACCGACACACCGTTTCGCTCGAGAAACTTCAGCGCGCCCTGGATGAAATCCGCGATCGCGTCCTCTCCAACGACGGCGATCGCGATGTAGAGCTTGCCGTCGGGGGAAACGGCTTCCGCTCCGATGTCCGATCCGTCCGGACTCCACTCGTCGGGAAGCTCGAATTTTACGATCGGGTTGTCTTTCGGAAGCTGGAATTCCGCGGCGTCTGCGGAACAGGACAGCACGGCGGCGAGCGCAAGCGCGAACAGGAGACTTCGCATTCCGGAATCGTCGGTTTCCCGGCGACGCTGCGCAAGACGGATTGTCACGGGCCGGATGGGGAGGTATCCGGGACGCATTGTGAAATCGGGCATCCGACTTTTCCTCGCGGCCGTCGCGTTCCAGGTGTTTGCCGACGATGCAGGCAGGGTCGTGGTCTCCCGATCGCCGGATGAAAAGTTCGGAGTGCAGGTGGAATTCGACGCAACGGGCACCCCGGGAGGGGTGGAAATTGTCCGCCTTCCCTCGAAGGAAACGGTGGCGGATTTGTCCGGGCTTTTCATGGCGGGCGTTCATGCGGTGTGGGCCCCGGATTCTTCGAAGGTCGCGATCAACGGTCGCGCAGGCGGTCGTTATGAAACGGCCGTCGTTTATCACCTCGGCGGTGACAAGGTGATCGAGTTGCCGTCGCCGGAAGCGGCAACCGGCGATGCTGTCCGGAAGGCCATGGAAGCGGACCGAAAGGAGCAAAAAATCCCCCCGGGCGCCTCCCTCCGGCGCATCTGGGACAAGTGGGAACTTCGCCGCTGGATCGCCCCCGCGACGGTGGAGGTGTTTGCCTACTCCGTGCGGGCCGCCTCCGTCGACGGCGGGGAGGGCGGGACGAACTCGGTGGCCCTGCGATTTGCGCTGCGACTGAAGGAGGATGACACCTGGGAAATTCTCGAGCAGCACGCGGTCGCCGAGAGCGAGGTCCTCGGCGACTGATTCTGAAACGCCGTTCGGTCAGACGATATCCGCAAACGTGGGGTCGCGATCAGCGCTGCCGGAGCCGGGTGAGGGCGAAGACGGTGGCGGCGTGGCGGTTTTCGACGCCGAGTTTTTCGAGGATGTGCGAGACGTGGTCCTGCACGGTGCCGAGGCTCAGGCCGAGGAGCGTCGCGATCTCGCGGTTCAACTTGCCCTCGGTCATCCAGAAAAGCACCTCGCTCTCCCGCGGCGACAGGCCGAGATCCTGCAACTGGCGGCGGCAGTCGAGTTCGCGACGGTCGGCCCATGGGTTTTCGTGCCGCTGCCATGCAAGGCGTAGATGCGGGCCGAAGGCGTCGAGCAGTTCGCAATCCTCCCTCGTGAAATCGGGCGTCCGGCGGCTGAACGACAGCGCAACGACGATCGACTCGTCGATCTTCACCGGCAACACGACGCAGTGGACGAGGCCAAGCCGCTGCAGGCAGCGCCGATAGTAGTTGCTGCCAAGCCATTCCTTCTCGTCGATCACGTCGGAGACCCGCAGCGCCGGTGCCTCGGGGTTCTCGAAATAGTGCCGGCCGAGCGGATGTTCATCGGGATGCGCCGTGTAATACGCGACCTCCTCCTCAGTGTAGGGCGCAGGCGGCGACATGTGGGTGAGGATTCGCTTCGCCTTTGGATCGAGGACGTGGAAGACCACCACATCGGCCGCGATGATCCGGCTCAAACTGGCGACCACTGTTTCGCTGAAGCTGGCGTGGCCACCCGCCGCGTTCATTTCGTAAATCGCGGCGAGCAGTTGTTGCCAGGTGTTCGGATCGATCGGCACGGACGCGGTGCAGTTTCCGCAGACCCTACTATGCGAAGGCCGGATTTCGATGGAGAATTCGGGGGCGAAAAAAAGGGGCGGCCCGGAAAGTCGCCCCTTTTTTCGGGGGAGAATTGTGGGGAACGCGCTACTGGCAGGCTTCGCACTCCTCGCCGCGGCGCATGGCCTCGATCGAGCAGGCTTTCTTCTCCTCGGCGGTGTATTCCCGTTTCGGCTGGGCGCCGGCGACGCCGCGGACGTCCTTTTTCGCGTTGATGGTGGCGCTTTCGATGTTCGAAGCGCCGGTGGAGCGAAGGTAATAGGTCGTCTTGAGCCCGACATGCCATGCGCGGCGATACATGTGGCTGAGCACCTTGAGGTCGGGCTCCTCGATGAAGAGGTTCACCGACTGCGACTGGTCGATCCACTTCTGCCGGCGCGCGGCGGCGTCGATGATGAACGGATAGGGAATCTTGAAGACGGTGAGGTGCTTCTTTCGGATCTCTTCCGGAATGTCCTCGATGTTCTCCAGCTCTCCGCCGAAATACTTGAGCTGCTCGAGCATCGACTCGTTCCACTTGCCCAGCTTCTCCAGATCGCGAACGAGCTCGCCGTTCAGGATGGCGAATTTGCCGCCGAGGTTTTCCTTCACGAAGAGGTTCTTGAAGTTCGGCTCGATGCACGGCGTGGTGCCGGTGATGTTCGAGATCGTCGCCGTCGGCGCGATGGCGAGGACGTTGCTGTTGCGCATGCCCTGGCGCTTGATCTTCTCGCGAACGGGCGTCCAGTCGAGCTTGCCGCCGCGCGGCACGTCGATCTTGATGCCGCGCTCCTGCTCGAGAATGTCGAGGGTGTCCTGCGGCAACAGCCCGCGGTCCCACTTCGAACCGCGATACGAGCTGTAGACTCCGCGTTCGGCTGCGAGATCCGACGACGCGCTGTAGGCGAAGTAGGCGATCGCCTCCATGAACTCGTCGTTGAACTCGACGGCCTCCTGACTGGCGAAGCTGATGCCCCGTTTGAACAGCGCGTTCTGCAGGCCCATGACGCCAAGACCGATCGGACGGTGGCGCTGGTTGCTGCGGCGGGCGGCCTCGGTGGGGTAGAAATTGATGTCGATGACGTTGTCGAGCGCCCGCACGGCGACGGTGATCGTCTCGCGGAGCATGTCGAGATCGAGTTCGCCATTCGGCTTCACGTGCGTGTCGAGGATGACGGAGCCGAGGTTGCAGACGGCGGTCTCATCCTCGCTCGTGTTCAGCGTGATCTCGGTGCAGAGGTTCGAGCTGTGAATGACGCCGGCGTGGTCCTGCGGGGAGCGGACGTTGCACGGGTCCTTGAAAGTGATCCACGGATGCCCGGTCTCGATGAGCATCTTGAGCATCGTCTTCCAGATCTCGATCGCGGGAACCTTGCGGCCGAAGATTTTGCCCTCCTCGGCGAGTTTCTCGTAGTGCTCGTAGCGCTCCTCGAACTTCCGGCCGTAAAGCTCGTGGAGATCGGACACCTCGTTGGAGCGGAAGAGCGTCCAGTCCTGCCGAGCCTCCATGCGCTTCATGAACAGGTCGGGAATCCAGTTCGCCGTGTTCAGGTCGTGTGTGCGGCGGCGTTCGTCGCCGACGTTGCGGCGCAGTTCGAGGAAGTCCTCGATGTCGTTGTGCCACGTTTCCAGATAAGCGCAGCCGGAGCCGCGGCGCTTTCCGCCCTGGTTGACGGCGACGAGCTGGTCGTTGTGGAGCTTGAGGAACGGGATGACGCCCTGCGACTCGCCGTTCGTGCCCTTGATGTAGCTGCCGGTGCCGCGGACCGCGGTCCACGAGCCCCCGAGACCGCCGGCCCATTTGCTGAGGTAGGCGTTTTCGGCGATGCCGCGCTGCATGATCGACTCGAGGGAGTCGTCGATCTTGTAGAGGTAGCAGCTCGAGAGCTGACTGTGCAGGGTGCCGGAGTTGAAGAGCGTCGGCGTGCTCGAGCAGAAGCGCCGCCCCTTGTAGAGGCTGTAAAGGCGGATCACCCAATCCTCGCGCTCCTTTTCCTCCTCGGTGAAGAGACCCATGGCGACACGCATCCAGAAGAACTGCGGCGTCTCGAGGCGGCGCGGCCGTTTGCCGGTCTTGTCGATGATGAGATAGCGGTCGTAGAGGGTGGAGATGCCGAGGTAGTCGAACTCCATGTCGGCCGACGGGTCGAGCGCTTCGGCGAGCTTGTCGAGCTGGTAGCTGAGGAGTTTCTGGCTGAGGCGTTCGATCGTGACGCCGCGGCGCAGGTAGCTCTTGAAGCCCTTGCGGTGGGCCTCCTTCAGCCCCTCGATACCGTTCCGGACGATGCTCCAGTCGAGCACCTCCTCGTAAATGTAGGTGAGCAGGATGCGGCCGGCGAACTTCGCGAAATCGGCGTCGCGCTCAATGAGGGACTTCGCGTTGAGAACAATCGTGTCGCGCAGTCCGTCCTCGGTCGTCTCCGCGCCGATGGAGCGGCGCAGCTCGCGCTCGATCTGCTCGGCGTCGAGGTTCAACCGCAGGCCGACCATGCCAAACTGGATGCGCCGCTTGAGATCGGCGCCGTCCCAGAATTCGCTCTGACCGTTGTTCCTGCGGACGACGACCAGCGAATCCTGCTGCGGCTCGTCCTCGCGGGGTGCGC